>NZ_JAWLPU010000004.1 GCF_036997485.1 Brachyspira pilosicoli
ACTCGTTTTTTTAGTTCGGTTGAGGCGTTGGAGTGAGTGTTAGCGTTGGGGTGAGTGTTAGCGTTGGGGTGAGGTGGGCTATGCGTGAGGCTGTGGCTTATTAATGGGGCTAGACGAGTAGTCGTGATACAAAGTGTTGCATGATATATCTAAATCGTCATTCCAAGAAATACCATATCCTCCAACATCCACTTTTACAAGATTAAATAAATTCCTATCTTTCAAAATTTCAAACTCTTTATGTTCAGAGATTAGTTTTTTTATATCATAATATTTAATCTCTTCATTTTCAAATATTATCTCTAAAATAAGATTATCCAAAGCTTTAACATTTTTAATTTTATGGAAAGTCATAATTACTCCAAAGGTTCTAATTGTTTAAAGTTTTGAGTCTTCCACATATTTAAAAGTTCGTCTTGATTATCTTTAGCCCATTCCAATACAAGAGAATATGCTTTATTAGGTAAATCACCTTCTATCATTTTTAATTCATTTATATCAATAACACCCACATACTCACCATATATAGCGTGAAAATGGGGTGGATTATGCTCTTTCTGTTGAAAATACATTTTAATAATGATACCATAAAATCTTGATATAACAGGCATTTTTAAGTCCTTATTTTTTAATTAATTTTAACATATAGATTATGTTTTTACAAATGGTTTATTGTTCTTTAATGTAGTAGATATAGATTGTTGCGGAAATTCCGTATGGCGAATACTTGATTTTATATTGAATAATTTTATGATTAAATATGAATAAAAAAGAAGTTATAACTAAACTTACAAACAATAACAAAAATATTAAGTACTCTTATTTTTGTAATATTGTAGAGTCTTTTGGTTTTGTGTGTAAAAGGCAAAGAGGAAGCCAAAGTAGGTGTCGGTGAATTAATTAATATACAAAATGTTAATGGAGAGGTGAAACCTTATCAAGTTAAACAATTTTTATTTCTTGTGAAAAAATACAGATTGGAGGAGTAATTATGAAATACAGCATCAAAATTTTTTATAGTGAAGAAGATGAAGGTTATATAGCTTTATCAGAAGAATTAGATAATATAAGTGCTTTCGGAGCAACAGAGGAAGAAGCTTTAAAAGAAATAAAAAATGTTATAGCATTATATTTTGAAGAGAAAAATATACCATTAAAGAAATCATAAAATATGAAAGATTGGTGTTTTTTGTTTGTATATAACATAGTTTTCTTATATAAGCTAATTAATTTTTTTATCTGTATGCAAGAAATATAATATCCATTCTTAATTATTCAATTCTATATTATAATTTTTTATTTTTTATTGAACTTTTTTATTAATTGTATATAATTCTCTAACTTGAAATAAAGGTTTTAATTTATGAATAGAAAAATAACAATAGAAAATATAGAGATTCCTTCGAGGTTTTTTTTAGCACCAATGGCTGGTTATACAGATTATGTATTTAGAAGACTTTCAAGAAGGTTTGGTGCTGGTTTACTTGTTACGGAGCTAGTGAGTGCTGCTGCTTTGGCGAGAATGATTAAAAAGACTTATAGATATATGGAACATAAGGAAGATGAATATCCTATATCTTTGCAAATATTTGGAAATAAAGAAGATGATTTTAAAAAGGCAATAGAGCTTACAGATTTATCAGGTTTTTCGTTTATAGATATTAATATGGGCTGCCCTACAAAAAAGGTTGTGCGAAATAATGGAGGGGCTGGACTTTTATCTGATACAGACAAAATGGTTTCTATACTCAATACTGTAAAAAGCGTTTCTCCTTTGCCTGTTAGTGTAAAGATAAGATTAGGCTTCCAGAGAGGCGAGGGCGGTGAGATAGAGAGAGCTTTGGCGTTAAAAGAGAATGGTTCCGTATTTCTCACTCTTCACGGCAGATATGCAAGCGACTTATATAGAGGAGTTGCAGATTGGGAGGCTATTGCTAAGGTAAAAGAAGCATTAGGAGAAGATTATATATTGATTGGAAATGGAGATATAAAAACAAAAGAAGATGCTAAAAAAGCTTTTGAAATCTCTAAGGTTGATGGCATTATGGTTGGAAGGGCAGCTATTGGTAATCCTTGGGTGTTTAGAGAATTAAATACTATATTTGATGATAACTCTCAGTATAATGATGATGATAGTAGAAATTTAAAATCTGTTTTAATAGAGCATATAAACGGCTGCTGCGAACTTTATGGGGAAGTGAGCGGCATACATTTTATGCGTAAATTTATTATGAAATATCTCACAGGCTTTAGAATGGATAAAAAAATAGAGTTTATGAAATGTGAAAATAAGAAGGATTTATTTATATTAATAGATGAAGTTTTAAAAGATTGATTTCTTTCTAAAAAACATTAAAGCTATAAACATAATTAAAGGGAATATTACAGCAAAAAATATACCAGCCTTTAATCCTATTTGTGTGATATTATTATCTAAAAGTATATTATTAAATATATTTATTATTTTTTTATTATTAGAAACAAAACCTACAATACCTGGCCCAATAGAGCAGCCAACATCTCCAGCCAAAGCAAGCAAAGCAAACATAGCAGTCCCCCCCTTATTATAAGTTTTTGATGCTAAGCTAAACACAGAAGGCCACATTATAGCTGCAGAAAGCCCAACTAAAGCACAACCTACTAAAGATATTAAAGCATAAGGGCTAAACACTATTATAATATAACCAATAAAGCAAAATGTTGAAGATATAGTAAGAGCTTTTATTATATCAATCTTCTCAGATTTAAGCCCATAAATAAGCCTAACTATTCCCATACAAAAAGCAAACATACTCGCCCCAAATATATCCCCAAAACTTTTATTAACGTTAAGTCCAAGCTCAGCAAATAATGATACCCACTGTGCAATAGTTTGCTCGCTGGCACCTGCACATATCATAAGCAAAACAAAAACTAACACTATTTTTACAGATAATAATTTTCTTATAGATACCGTGTTATCAGCATTTTTATTTTCTTTATGGGTAGTTAATATATTTATTGGTACATTAGCAAACAAAAATATATTCACTAAAGGAACTATAGCCCAGATGATAGATAAATATTTCCAATTATCTATACCAAATACATTAAAGTATATAGTAGAAAATATTACAACCGCCATAGAACCCCAACAATAAAAAGAATGAAGTATATTCATAGCTTTAGTTTTTTGTTTTTCTGGAAGCGCCTCTACTATTGGACTTACTAAAACTTCTATTAAACCTCCGCTTATAGCATTAATAAAAAAGCATATTAGTATAGCAATATAGGGATTAATAATAAAAGGAAGTATTCCAAGCATTATTAAACCAAAAGCAGAAAATATATGAGCTAAAACTATTGGTATTCTATAACCTATTTTATCTATGAATTTAATAGCTAAAAAATCAATAATCATTTGAATAGCAAAATTAAAAGAAGATAATAAACCTATTTGTGTGAGCGATATATTAAAATTTTTTTGAAATACTATAAAAATAAGAGGAGGAAAAATATTAATTATAGCCTGTGTTATATATCCATTATAACTTGCATATAGCGTATGAGTATAATTAAATTTCATTTTATTAGCCTATTATATGATTGGCTTATTATATAAAAAAATGAAAAGTTTGTAAAGAATGAAATTATATTTTTATTATATTCTAAATATAAATACTTTTAATCAATATGTAGAAATATATATATTAAAATAATTATAAGAACTTTACAAAAAAAAGCATGCCAAAAATAATAGCATGCTTTTTTGTATAATAATTAGGCTTGAGTGATTTTTTGCTTAAACCATTCTTTTCCTTCTACTATTCTTGAAACCAACATTCCAGCAACATTATCACCAACAGAATTAACCATAGTAGCAGGCGGATCAACCAATATACCAATAGTAGCTATTAATGGGAAAGCCTCAGGCGGAAAACCATATATAGAAACAATAAGCATCTCACTTATAAGTCCTCCGCCAGGTATAGCACCATTAGCCATTCCAGCAAGTACAACAAATATTATAGAACCAATCCAAACATCAATTCCAGTAAAGTTCATTCCAAATACACCATAAAGAAAAGCTATTTTTAATATTCCGCTTAAACAAGTACCGTCCATATGGGCAGTTGCACCTATAGGTAAAACTATATTTCTAACATCTTCGCTAACGCCAATTTTTTCAGATGCTTCCAAGTTGATAGGAAGGGTAGCTATAGAACTCTGAGTTGATAAAGAAGTTATCATAGGAGTAATTAAATGCTTCATTGATTTTACACCATATTTTCCAGCAGCAATATAACCATAAATAGGGAAGAAAATAAAGAAATATAAGAAAGCAGCAGGATAATAAACAGCACAAGCTCTCGCATAAGTACCTATTAACTCTGGTCCAAACTTACCAACCAAATTTGCAAAATAAGCACCTAAACCAATAGGCGCATAATACATTATAATGCTAACTAATTTCATTAAAGCAAGTGTGGCCGCTTCAATAACAGGGATTAAAGGCTTAGCTTTCTCTCCTACTAATTTTATGGAAAAACCAAAGAATAAAGAAAATACTATAAGTGGTAGCATATTGCTTATAGAAAGTAAGTCTTTAAAATCTGTAACTGTAACCATTTTTACTAATTGTTCTGAAACTTTAGGCGGATTAGGCTCTTCGACTTGAGTGATTGGCATAGTAAAACCTTCAGCCGGATTAAATACTCTAACAGTAATTATCATTATAGTTGCTGCAATAAGTCCTGTAATGATAAATACTATAAACATTGAAGCTACTATTTTACCTAATCTTTTCATATTATCCATTTGAATAATAGAGTTTGTAATAGATAAAAATATCAAAGGCACAACTACAGTAAATAGTATATTAATAAATATATCCCCAAACGGCTTTAAAACTGTGGCCTTCTCTTTGAGAATTATTCCCAATATACTTCCTATAACTACGCCTGAAACTAATAGTATTGGAAACTTATAATTTTTCCAAAAAGAACTTTTCATAAAAATCTCCTTTTTTTAAAATTATTTATAGTTTTTGTTTTTTAATTGTGAAGTTACTTTATTTACAAACTCCTCTATATATTTGAAATCTGTTGCAATATTAACTCTTATAAAGCCCTTACAATTATCAGAGAACCATTCTCCAAAGTCTATAGCTATTTTGCAATCATCTTGTATAAACTCTTTTACTCTGTCTGGATTAACTACATTTCTTAAATCTATAAAAGGCAAATAAGTTCCTTCTAAAGGGCTTGTTATTATTTCAGGTACTTTTGTTTTTAATTCATCTCTTATATATTCATAATTGCGTTTTAAAGTTTTTAAAAGTCCGTCAAGCCAATCTGAACCATATTTATATGCTGCTTCTGTAGCAACCATTCCTAATAAACTTAATTCTGTTCTATTAACAGTGTTCACATATTTATTATATTTTTCTCTCATCTTTTCATCTGGTATTATAATATGAGAGTTTAAAAGACATGCTAAGTTAAATGTTTTTGAAGCTGAAGATAAAACTATTAATCTATCTAAGTATTTATCTTTATTTTTAATAGAAAGTGCAGAAATAAATGGCCTTACACCTAAATTTATGTCTTGGTGAATCTCATCAGATATAATATACACATTGTGTTTTTTACATATATCAAAAGTTTTATCTATTTCTTCATCAGTCCACACTCTTCCAGCAGGGTTATGAGGATTACAGAATATCATAAGTTTTACATTGTTTTTTACTATATCACTTTCTAACTTTTCAAAATCAATAGAAAATACGCCATTATCGTTTTTTAATTCACATTTTATTAAATTTCTTTCATTGTCTTTAACAGCATTGTGAAACGGATAATAAACCGGAGTGAGTATTACAACACTATCTCCCTTATTAGTAAAAGCATTAACTAACCAGTATAATGCAGTTACTACGCCTGTTGAAAAGTTTATCCATTCTTCTTCTAAATCTATATTATATTTGCTTTTTTGCCAATTAAAAAATGCTTCAAAATAGCTATCCCATAAAACTGTGTATCCAAATACTCCATGAGAAATTCTTTTTTTTAAAGCTTCTATAACCTCATCCGGAGCCCTGAATTCCATGTCTGCTACCCACATTGGAATTAAACCGTCTACTTTAAATCTTCTATCTTTTTTGGTTTCCCATTTCTGGGAATTTGTACCTTCTCTGTTTACTAAATATTTACTATTAAATTCTTCTATAGTCATAAAAAATCCTTAAAACTAATTATTATACAATAAAGTATATGCAATTATTCTATTATATCAACAATGAAAATATGTGTTACAGCAATTAATGATTATTAAAATCAATTTTATCTAATAAAAAATGCTTAATAATATATATTATTAAGCATTTATAAAATTAATATTTAATATAGTAATTAATTATCTTTTATCCAATTTTTACCTTTAAAAATTCTTGCTAGCAACATACCAGCCCCCACATCATTTGTGGCATTTATCGTAGTAGCAGGGGCATCAGTGATTGTACCAATTAAAACCATAATAGGTATAGATTCTGGTGGAAAATTAAAAGCAGATATTATAAAAATCTCTCCAACATATCCTCCTGCAGGTATGGCCCCCATTACAGATGATGCTAAAACTGATACTAATATGGCTGTTATTATGTTTTGAGGTTCTAATATGTTTATATTAAACATACTGCACATAAATGTAATTTTTAATATGGTTATTAGAGTAGCACCAGATTTATGCAAATTACATCCCATAGGTATAGTTAAATCGTTAATATCATCAGGTATTCCAATATTTTTTCCTGCTATTAAATTTGTTGGTATTGTAGCGGCAGAAGAACATGTTCCTAAGGAAACTAAAGAAGGCGGTATTATATATTTCCAAAATAATTTTATTCCCTTTATTCCAGCAGCAAGATAAGCAAATACTGTATTAGATACAAAATAAAATACTATAGCCGCTATAAAATATATTATTAAAGCTCTGGATAATGGTCCTGAAAGTGCTGCTCCGTTTTGTCCTACTAATGTTGCAAAGAAAGCTCCAAGACCAATAGGGGCTATATACATTACATACGAAACTACTTTTGATATTATTGAAGTTAAAGAACCAAAAAATTTTACTACAGGTTTTCCAACTTCTCCTACCTTAACCGTAGCGATTCCTATTAGCATTGCAAATACTATTAAAGCCATTAAATTTTGTCTAGACCATAAAAGCGGAAAATCATTAACCGTAAACATTGCCAATATATTTGAATTACTAGTCATGTTAGTTATAGTTTCATTCATAGCAATATTAGCTCCCTCTGCAGGATTAAATATTATAGTTATTATAAGCATATATATAGCCGCTATAATTTCAGCTAATAAAAATATCACTATCATTATGCCTAATACTTTTCCGAGCTTATTTGTATTTTCCATATTTGATATAGAATATACAAGAGAAACAAATATCATAGGTACAACACAGCAGTAAAGCAAATTCAAAAATATATCAGCAATAGGTTGAAGTATAGCAGCCTTTTCACCAAATATTGCCCCAATTATAGAGCCTGCTAACATTCCTAAAATTAAAATAAACGAAAATTTATAATTTCTTAATATATTCATATAAACCCCTAATATCTATTAAAAACTATATATTATTATATAAACTTATAAATTAAAAAAGCCCATCTATTTATATAATAGAGGGCTTTTTGATATATACTATAAAATATATTATTATTGCTGAGTAGTTTCAGTAGTTTGATTATTTTGTTGAGTATTATTATTAGCAGCAGGTTTAATATTTTTAATAGCATCTATAGCAGCTTGTCTAATAGCTAAGAAGTACTGATCATCTTGAGAAAGGTCTATTAAATCACCTAAAGCCATAGGGCTTCCTATTTTACCTAAAGCAACAGCTACTTCATAAACTATGCCCTGAGTTCTTCCTAATCTTAATTGGAAAAGTAAAGCAGGAACAGCTTTTTCACTTCCTATATCACCTAAAGCTTGTACAGCAGCTATGATATTAAAAGTTTCTTGTTCAGCAAAAAGCATTTGAGATATGTAATCTACACTAGTTTCAGATTTAGCAATTTTTGCAGCTTGTAATGCCTGATATCTTACAGTAGAATCAGCATTAGAGCTAGTAGAAGTTCCTAAACCATAACCAACATATCTATTGATTGTTCTTATAGCTGAATCACTAGTAACGCCTTTTTTACTTAAAGCTTCAAAACATAATGCTTTAACTGATGGTGAACCAGTTTCTATAGCATTAATTAAAAGCTCTTCATCTTGATTAACTAAAGCATCTACGAAATTTTGATCTAATTGTTCTCTTGGTTTTTCACCTGTTGTGTTATTAGAATCTTGAGCAGTAGTGTCAGTTGTTGTTTGTGCAGTTTCTTGTGCAAATATAGTTGTTACAGAAAATACAAGAACCAATGTTGAAATGAATATTTTTTTGAGCATTATAACCCCCCTTTTTTATGTTTACTTCAATCATATATTTATTGTAAAATAATTGCAAGTAATTTATTTTAGTATAGAATATTTTTTTAATGTTATAGATGTAAAATTAATATTGTAGATGCATATTTTGCTTTATAACAACTTTTAAATATATATTACTTTAGTTTATGTTATGAAAAAACTTTTATTTATAGCAATATTATCTATTATAGTTATTTTCTCTCAGGAAGAATGTAAAGGGCCAGATGGAGATTCTAAGCCTACACCATTTAGACATGACAAGAGTTTTATAAAATACAGCTACAATATCGGAGTAGAAGATTTTCTTTTTTGTTCAGCAATATTTTTTTCTATACTGATTCCATATTTCGTTATCATAAATAAAAAATAATTTAAATTATATAATTATATAAAATATATTTTGTTGCACATATTTATAATAATACATTAATTTTGTATAACATATATACCGATAATATAAAAGTATGAAAAATATAGATTAATAATGTTTAGTAATATTTGGAGTATTTATGTATAAAAAAATATTATTATTACTAACTCTAATATTATTTAGTTTTGTTGTTTCTTGCAATGACAAAGATAATAAAGAAGATAATATAAACAATAGATTGCAAGACGATGAATATATAACTAAAATAGTAGAAAGCAATTCAAAATAAGTTTTTTATATAAACTTTGTATATAAAAAGCCCGCCTACCAATAGTAAACGAGCCTTAAAATCTTATTATCTATCATCTAATGTAATTAACACTTCTCTTGGTTTAGAGCCATTTTCAGGCCCCACAATACCTTGACGTTCCATAATCTCTACTATTCTTGCAGCACGGTTATAGCCTATTTTTAATCTGCGTTGTAGAAATGATGCGCTCGCCTTACCTGTTCTTGCTACAAGTTCAACAGCATCTTCCCAAAGCTCTTCGTCTAATATATCCTCTTCATCAGTGTTTTTGTCATCATCGCTTCCCTCTAATGCCGCAATCAAGCTCTCATCAAACATAGGAGACATCTCCCCAGATAAATAGTCAACTACCTTCTTAACTTCATTGTCAGAAACAAAAGCACCCTGAACCCTCTCAGGCATCTGACTTCCAGAAGCACAGAATAAAGCATCTCCCTTACCGAGTAATTGCTCAGCACCAGACATATCTATTATAATACGTGAGTTTGTTTTGTTAGGCACTTGGAATGCAATTCTTGTAGGCAAATTAGCCTTTATAACTCCAGTAACAACATCAGCCGAAGGTCTTTGTGTAGCAATTATTAAATGTATGCCAACAGCTCTACTCATACCAGCCAAACGTGATATTAAATCCTCAACCTCTTTTGAAGCAACAACCATCAAATTGTGAAGCTCATCTATCACCAAAACTATATATGGAAATAACTCCAAAGGCTCTCCATTAAACTCTGTCTCTCCCTCTTTAAGAAGCTGTTTTACTTTTTCATTGTAAGTTTTAACATTTCTAACGAAGAATCTCTCCATTCTTTCGTATCTTTTCTCCATTATGTCTACAATATATCTCAATACTATAGTAGCCTTCTTCTCATCAGAAACAACAGGAGACATTAAATGCGGTATGCCGTTATATATAGAAAGCTCAACTCTCTTTTTATCTACAAATATAAATTTTAATTCATCAGGTCTAAACTTGTATAAAAGCGAAAGTATTATTGTAGATAAACAAACACTTTTACCAGAACCAGTAGTACCAGCAACAAGCAAGTGAGGAGCTTCAGACATATCTGATACAACATTGTTTCCATATATGCCTTTTCCTAATACAAACGGTATATCAAGCTTTGATTGTCTAAAATCGCTGCTTTCTAATACATCTCTTAAAAACACAGCATTTCTCACCTTGTTTGGTATCTCTATACCTATAACAGAGCGACCTGGAATTGGTGCTATTATTCTCACACTCTCTGAAGCAAGCGCTAAAGCAATATTGTCTGTTAAGTTTGATATTTTTGAAACTCTAGTACCTGCCGCTAATTCAAGTTCATATCTTGTAATAACAGGTCCTCTTGATACTCCTGTAACTTTAGCTTCTATATTAAAATCAAGCAATGTGTTTTCTAATTGTATTGCTGTTTGTTTTATAGATTCAAGCATTGCATTATCATTTACAGGAATTGACCTATTAAGTAAATCGAATGGCGGAGCTTTATAATGCTTATCTACATACTTACTGTCAAAGTTTGATTGTATTAAGTCAAAATCATTTTTGTGATTTTTATATAATATTGGTTTTTGAGGCTCTTTTAATGTGTTTACTTTTTTTTCTGATTCTATATTTATAAAACCGCTATTAGTTTCATTATCATTTTTTATGTCTTCTATAGAGTTTAATTTTTCAGCATATTTCTGAAGTTCTTTTTCAACATCATATTCTTCTTCATTATTATTGCTTGTATTATCATAATATTTAGAATCATTTGAAAAATTATGCTGCTCTCTTAAATTATCTTTTATTTTTACGTCTTCTATATCATTATAAGACTTATCAACATTGTAAAGCTCTTCTTCGTCCAAATCAAAACAATTTAATATACTATCATCATCAATAATATTATTGTTATTGTAGTTCGGTATATGGTCTTCTCTTCTATAAGCTCTCTTTGAAGCATAGCCCATAGGAAACTCAAAGTGGCTGCTTTTATTAGTTGTTTGTTCTGAGTAATTTAATTGTTCATTGTTGTTAGTGCCTCTTTTTATTTTGCCATGCTCTCTGTCATACATTTCTTTTAATTGCTTATTTTCATTAGCAACTCTTCTTAGTTTATCTAATATATTTTCTTTATTATTATCAGTATTTTTGTATGAAACAGATATGTCATTAAAATCATTATTAGGCTGATTTATAGTGTTTTCTTTTTTTAGAGTTTTTGCTTTATATTCCTTATATAATTTATCTAAGTCTTCAATATATTCTATTTTGTTATTTTCTATTTGCTCATCATTATTATTATTTAACTCTCTAAATTTTTTCTCTCTATTTTTATATATGTTTTCAAGTATAATACTCTCATCATAATCATTATTGATGCTATTTTGAGCTTTCAAAAAATTTTCTGTTGTATCATAATAATTAACACTATCCTCATAAGCAGCCTTTTTAAAATCTGATTTTTTGGCTCTATTAATGCTAAAATCCCAATCAATATTTTCTATAGCCTCATGAACATTTTTATTATATTCATCATCATATTGTTTTAATTCATTATATTGATTGAAACTGTCTTCTTTTTTTTTTATATCTGTTTTTATGTTATTTCCAAATGCAGCCTCAAATAAAGAATTGCCCATATCCTCTTCTTGGTATTCTATTGTATTAACATTAATTCTTCCATAATTATCTCTTTTCAAATTATTTAAACTCTCAACCATATAATCTAATTCTTTGTTTTTAGCATCATCAAAATCATTTCTCTTATTGAAAAAGTCTTCCATTATGTTTTCATTTTTATTATCATATTTATTATTATATTTTTTATCAAATAAATCATAATGATTAAAAGATATTTTTTCTATAAATGGAGTATTATTAAACTCAAAATCAGATACTTCTTTTTTGCTAAATATAGGTAAATAGTCTATAGAGGAACTTTTATTATTATTTTCTTTTTTATAATTTTTTTCATCTCCATCTTTCTTTATTTCATCTTCCATCATTTTATATTTTTTCATCTCTTCTTTTTTAGTCTTTATCGTGTCAGATATTTTTCTCTCAACATCTTTTAAATCTATTTTTTTTACCATATCTTTGCAATAATTAACTAAATCAAGCAATGAAATTTTAGCAAATACTATTATAGTGATAAGCAGCATGGCAGAAGTTATTATAACAGAGCCAATATTTCCAAATAATGAAGCAAGTGTACCTCCTATAATTTCTCCCATTATTCCGCCTTTATAATAAAATGCTCTCTCTCCAAGTAATATATCAAAAAGTATGCTGGACAACATCATCACAAATGATAAAAGAAGAGCAAACATCAAAATATTTTTAACAGAATTTTTTAATATAATATTTACTCCCGCATATACAAAAAATGCAGGTATTACAAAACAAGAAACTCCAAAAGCAGAAAATGAATACTCAGCAATATAAGCACCAAACTTACCAAGTAAATTATTTGTTGTGAGTGTAGTATTCATCTCTCCTATGTTAGCACTCAAATATGATAAAATTAATATACCTGCAAAAAGTATGCATAAAAAACCAATAATATCATATACAGGGTTTCTATTTTTATCGTTATAAGATTGATAAACATTTTTACTCTCAGCTCTTTTTTGTATGTTTAATTTTCTTTTAGTAAACATTATAAAAACTCCAGCTATCTTTAAGCATTAATAAAATATATATACACAGCTAAACCAACTATTATGCAGTAAAAACTAAAGTAATAAAGCTTTCCTTTTTTAAGAAAAGACATCAAAAACTTTAATGCAATAACTCCAAATATAAAAGAAGTAGCAAGTCCTACTATCACATAAGTAATATTAAAGTCTGTTAAATCTTTTAAAGAAAGAAGCAAAGCACCAAATATAGCAGGTAAAGATATTAAAAAAGAAAATCTTCCCGCAAAATCCCTATTAAGCCCCAAAAATAAAGCCGTACTTATAGTCATACCCGACCTTGATATTCCTGGAAAAACAGCTATAGCCTGAGCAAAACCAATCAATAAAGCATTATAATAGGTAGTTGTAAGGGCATCTTTATTAATTCCTCTGTCTGCCTTTTTTGTAAGAAGCAGTATAGAACCAGTTATAATGAGATTAAGTCCAACCCTTTGAGTATCTATATTACTTAAATATTTCTCTAAAAATAATCCAACTATAGCAACAGGTATTGAAGCAATAATTACCATAAGCCCAACTCTGAAACCCTCATTATTTTTGCTTGAATATTTAACATCTTTTAATCCAGAAAAAAAACCAACTATTGCATTAATAATATCCTTACGAAATACCAAACAAGTAGCTAAAAAAGTACCAAAATGAAGTGCTATTTCAAAAGATAATATATTTTCTGTATTAAACTGAAGAAAATATTCTGCTATTCTTAAATGTCCAGAACTAGATACTGGCAAAAATTCAGTAACCGCTTGAATAAATCCTAATATAATTGCTTTTACCATTAAAAAACTACCCCTATTGTTTATATATTGTTTACATAATACTATTATAATTCTCGGATAGTTTTAAAAAAACAATACAAAAAAATTATGTAAACTCTAATTAATATTGTAAATATATTATATTTTTTATAATAGCTTTTTATAAAGTGTAGTATAATAAACATATTTTTATATTATTTTACTATTATTAAAAAAATATAATCTTAATCAAAAATATATTATTTATTGACTATTTTTTTATTTTTGTTTATAGTAATTAGTATGAATAAAGTAATAAATTCAAATCTATTGTCAAAAGATTTTTATATAAAGCAAAAAGAAATATTTATATCATTTTTAAAAAGGGTAGCAGACTTTACTCCAAGTGTTTTGGTAGGGCTTTTTATTCTTGTTATAACAGCAAAACTTTATGGAAGAGAGAACTCTACTATTGGTGTTGTGAGTATATTTATATGTGGATTAATGCGTCAAAGTTTCACAGCATCAAATTATCCTCTCGTAGCTTTTAGAATACTTTTGCTTGGGTTTATAGCTACCATTGCAGAACAAAATATTTTTTTAATAATAATACTTAATTTTGTAGTACCTTTTTTAATAGTGTTTTTATTATCTGATGATTTTGTTCCGAGGGGATATTTTATATATGGTTTTGCTTATGTGATATTTCAAGCTTATAATATACCAATAGAAAATATACATCTTAGAATGGAATCTATTGGTTTTGCTCTAATCATTATATTTATATTCTTATCATTAAACAAAATACTTACTAAAAATAATAATAATGCTTTGGCCTCAAAATGTATTGGCATTATAAACAAAAAATTACTCTTACTATGCAGCAAAAAGTGTGATTTAAAAAAGATAGACGATTTGTTTTCTACTATTAAGCTATATACATCTTCTATATATACAGATTCATTAAAAAGAAACTCTATTATGAGCAATAAGAATATTAATGATTTTGAGTTTGTATTATTTTTGGAAGAAATCAATCAATTAATAGAAAAAGAGTATAAGAACATTAATAATTTAATAGATAGTGATTTTAATTATTTTTCTAATTTACATAAGCTTTTAGAAAATATTAGAGAGTTTTTAAAAAATGATATTACCAAAAAAGAAGAAGAGTTTAATTCTATAACAAAACAAATAAAAACTTTTAATGATAATCATACTATTAGCGATGAAAATAAAAATTATGAGTGGCTTTATGTATTAAGAAAGCTTGATAATATACTGCATAATATGTTTGAGAATAGGGCTGATGATTTAGAGATAGAAAAAGAGTTTTATTTAAAATTTAGAATAATAAGAAAAGAGTTTAATATTAATAAATGTCATTTTAGATTTGCTTTAAAGATGGGCATTATAATGTGTATAAGTTTTACGATTAGATATTTTTTGCCTGATAAAATAGCTATAAGAGGTTATTGGCTTCCTATACTTTCTTATATAATGATGTATCCTTTTTATGAAGATGTTAAGGCTAATTTAAAAATTAATCTTATAGGAAATATTATAGGAGTTTTAATATTTGGTGCGGTATTTAGATATATGCCTTATTATATGATTATACCTTTTATAGGGTTATGCTTTGTATTGTCTTTAGCTTCTATAAATACTTTATTTAAAAAAATATACGGAACAATGTCTGCGTTAATATCTTCTTTTCCGTATATGACGAAATTACTTTCTACTTCATCGAGAGTAGGATTTATTATGATTGCTTTGTTTATAGTATGGCTTTTTGACAACTTTATAATGAAGACCGAAAGCCATAAGGGTATGGTTGATAAAATTAGTGAGCTTATAGAAATAGATACTATGATAATTAATCAAATGAAAAGAGTTATTAATAGTGAAGATACTTCAAGCTATTTGTATGAAATATTATTAAAAGCATATATGATAAAAAACAATATTATAATACATGAAAAAAATCAAACTAAATATAAAGGTACTCCAATTACAGATTCACTTATAGAGGCAAATAGAAAGTTTATAGTAGAAGCTGAGCAGTTAATATATTTATTAAAAAAATACAACAGGAAAGAAGATAAAAATAATATGCTTATGTTTATAGAAAATATATCATTTATTTTAGAGAATATAGCAAAACTATTTAAAAATGAAATTGATGATTTTAATAGCAAAGATTTAAAAGAACCAATAAAAACTGATTCTTATATATTTTATAGGCTTCAAAATTGTTTTGATTCTATTAACTCTGTAAATGCATCTATAAAAGATAATATAAATAATATATTTTAAATATACTGATAATCTTCTGTAAAATTAAATGTTGTTGAAACTATTATGTCTTTAGTTTTAATATTATTTTGCATAGCTTCGTATATAATGTTGTATGAATTGCTTATATGTATTAAATTATTGAATGTTTCTTCTTTAAATATTTTATTAGAAAACCCATCTATTAATGCATCTTCTATATATTTGTAGCTTGTAAATTGGCTTTTTAATATTGTGTAATTGTTAGAGCCTATATTAACTTTTACTCTCTCGTCAAACCTAACATCTTTAAAAGCATTTTCTGTGCATATTTCTGGGACGAAGTTAATAATCTCTTCTCTTATATTTTTATCTGTTATTATGTTTTTAATGTTGTTTATAAACATTTCATAATTTTGATGACTTTTTTCAAATTCCAATACATATTCTATTACAAAATATTCAATCTCTTCTCTCGTGTATGGATATTTTTTATAACTATAATCATATTGAAGAATAAAAAAGAATTGCTTTATAGAAAAAAACTCTTCTTTGTTGTCCCATTTATCAATATATTCAATTATAGCATTTTCAATACTTTCGCTATGATTATTATTTATATAGCATTCTGTAACAATTTCACCATCAGGCATTTTAGCACCATATACTTTAATAATATTTACTCTAGTATTTGCAAGCATAAAAGGAATCTCTCTGCTTATAGCATACCACAAAAAAGAAGAATAATTATTGCTGTCATCATTTTTTACATATTCATTATAAAATTTTTCTTTTTCAATACTGCTTCCAAGACCTATTATAGGGCTTTCGCATACGCTAAATCTTTTTTTATTTCCAAGTATATAAGTATCTATCTCATGATGAGAAACACCATTTAAAAAGTCAATCATTCCATTAAAAGCACAGTAAACAAAATCATCAGCAACCAATTCTATAGCCTTATATTTATCATTAGCTATAACAGAACAGTATTCATAAAAATCTTCCCCTATTATTGGAGCTTTTATATAAAAATAAACAGAACATAATACACTGCTTTTCTCTTCAAGTTCCACAATTTTAGGCTCTATTGTTACATCATAAGTTAAAAGTCTTATGGTTTCATTTTCTATTTTATTTTTATCCTGTATGCTTTTATGAAGTCTATTTAAAAGTAATTGTTTGTATATATTCATAATTATATAATAACATTTAATTTATATTATTCAATATTTGTTTTATGGATACTGGTTTGAAGTTATGAATATCTGAAGCTACATTAAATGCTCTGGTATTGTATTTTTTGTCTTGATGCCAATGACCATGAATTAAAATTGAGTTTTGATGATAGCCTTCCCATTCTAATATAGGGTAGTGGAATAATATTATTTTTGTGTTTTCAAAATTAAGTATATGATAATCTTTTACAAAATTAAAAAGAGAATAATCGAATTTTTTATTTTCTAAAAATTTATCATTACTGCCTTTTATTAGATACTTGTTTCCATTTAAGTTTTTTAGAAGCTCTGTTGTTTTTATATATCCTTTTTCATTAGAGAAATCGCCAATTATATATATGTCATCATTATTATTTACAACAGAGTTCCAATTATCAACTATTATTTTATGCATGTCGTTGTAGTTACTAAATAATAACTTTCTATTAGCATGCATGCTGCCGAAAAAATGAGTATCTGAAGTAAAATATATCATTATTTTTTAAGCATTTCCTAAAGATATATATTTTATTCCTCTTTCAGTCATTCTTTGTTTGTCGTATTGATTTCTGCCGTCAAATATAACAGGTTCTTTTAATAATTCTTTTATTTTGTCAAAACTAGGTCTTCTAAACTCATTCCACTCTGTAACAAGCACTAAAGCATCAGCATTTTCTAAAGCATCATAAGAGTTTTCAGCATAATATATCTTATCTCCAAATATAGCCTTAGCACTATCAAAAGCTTTAGGGTCATAAGCTCTTATTTGAGCACCCCTTTCAAGAAGCATATTAATGATTGTGATGGCAGGAGCCTCTCTCATATCATTAGTTCTAGGTTTGAATGCTAGTCCCCATAAAGCAAAAGTTTTTCCGTTTATCTCATTATTATAATATTTTAATATCTTTTCAACGAAAATTTTTCTTTGATTAATATTTACTTGATGAGTAGCCTTAAGTAAATCAGAATTAATTCCATAATCTGAAGCAGTTTTTATTAAAGCCTGCACATCTTTAGGGAAACAGCTTCCGCCATATCCAAGCCCGTGGAATAAAAATTGATTTCCTATTCTTCTGTCGCTGGACATACCAATTCTCACCAAATCAGCATTAGCCCCAACTTTTTCACATATATTAGCAATCTCATTAGCAAAAGAAATCTTTGTAGCAAGAAAAGCATTGGCAGCATATTTAGTCATCTCAGCAGAACGCACATCCATAATAATAATAGGATTCCCCGTCCTTGTAAATGGATTATAAATATCTCTCATAATGTCTATTGCTTTTTCAGAATTAGAGCCAATAACAACTCTGTCAGGCTTTAGAAAATCATCAACAGCAGCCCCTTGTTTTAAAAACTCAGGATTAGAAACTACATCAAACTCTCCATTATAATGCTTTTTAATAGCGTCCTCTACTAATTTATGAGTTCCTACAGGCACAGTAGATTTATCAACAATTACTTTATATCCATTCATAGCCTTGCCTATATCATTAGCCACAGAAAGTACAAAACTTAAATCACAGCTTCCATCATCTCCAGAAGGAGTGCCTACTGCTATAAAACAAGCAATGGATTTTTTTACAGCATAATCTAAATCATCTGTAAACTCTAATCTGCCCTCAGATACATTTGATACTATAAGCTCTTCTAATCCAGGTTCATATAATGGAGTAATTCCATTTTGTAATTTTTTTAGTTTTTCTTTATCGTTATCTACACATGTAACATAATTTCCCATTTCAGCTAAACAAGCACCAGTTATAAGTCCAACATAACCTGTACCTATTATACATAATTCCATTATTGTTCCTCTCTTTATGATATAGACTTTTAATTTATTTTATCATATAATAAAGAACTACATTGTCAAGTAAAATTTATAGATATAATTAATATTATCCGATAATAAATAATGGGTAATAATATTTTTTTAGAATATAAGGATTTTAAATGGACGATTATATAAAAAGTTTGCTTAAAGATTTCTTTGAAGAAGCTTTTGAAATGTTAGATAGATTGGAAGAGAATATTCTTATTCTTGATAAAGATAGAGATAATGTTGATGCTGTACAAGAAATATTTAGAGCAGTGCATACTTTGAAAGGAAGTGCTGGGGCAGTGGAGCTTGTTGATACACAGAAGTATGCCCATAGGTTTGAAGATTTACTTGATTTAATAAGAGATAAAAAAATTAATGTTGATGATGCAACTATAGATATTTTATTAAAAGGAATAGATATTTTAAAAGAGCTTATTAATTGTGCTAGCAATGAATCAGTATGCTCTATAAATATAGAAGGTGAGATAAAAAAGTTAGATGATTTTCGAAATTCAAAATTAGGCTCAGAAACACAAAGTAGTATAGAAGATTCAAATGCTGATAAACCAGCAGATAATAAATCATCGAATAAATATGATAATTTAAATTTAGATAATAGTATATTAAGTGCTATAAGAGAACATAAAGATGATGGCTTAAAAATAAAATTGGTACATGTTAAATTTAATGCTGAAAGCCCAATGAGAACTGTTGGAGGGGTTCAGGTATTTGTTGCTCTTAAAGATAAAGGTGATATTGTTACAAGTGTACCTCCATTGCAGGATTTGGAAGGAGATGAGTTTTATCAAGATGTAATATATCTATTAGCTACTCCGGAAGAGGATGAAGATATAATTAATGATATAACTTTTCCAGAAACAACTGATGAAATAAAAATAGAAGAATTTGTATTAGAAGATTATGAGAAAATAGCAGCAAGTAAAAAATCAAAAGAAGTTTCTTTAGCAAAAGATGAAAAAAATATTAACAAAGATAAAAAAGTTGATAGGCAAAGTTCTTATTTGAGAGTAGAAAGCGATAGAATAGATGCTATGATGAATCAGGTAGGGGAATTGGTTACAAATAAAAGTTCATATATACAGTATGATGATGATTTATCTTCATACAGTAAATTAATCTCTAATTCAATAAACGATATAAAAAAATATTATAGAGATACTATAGTGCAGATTCTTAGAAAGTTTGAAGATTATGCGCAAAAAAAAGAAATTAAAGATTTAAGAGCCAATTATATTAATAGTTTTAATAATAAATTAAGTGAGATATCAAAGATAGAAGATGATTTCAAATATACTTTAGATAGATATAGGAGTTCCTACCAGCTTCTTACAAGGGTAACAAATGAATTGCAAGAAACTGTAATGAAAATAAGAATGGTTCCTATAGCACAAACATTTAATAGATTTCCTCGTTTAATACGTGATTTATCAAGAGATTTAGGTAAAGAAATCAAGTTAGAAATGTATGGAGAAGATACTGAGCTTGACAAATCTGTAATAGAGACTTTAGTTGATCCATTGGTGCATATTATAAGAAATGCTGTAGACCATGGTATAGAAATGCCTGAAGATAGGGTAAATGCAGGAAAACCTAGAGTGGGTAGTGTAATTTTGCAAGCTTCTCATGAAGGTAACCTCATTATTATAAAAATATCAGATGATGGTAAAGGGATGCAGCCTCATAAGATATTTGAGAGCGCTGTTAAAAAAGGACTTGTATCTGCTGATGCTAAATTAACAGAACAGCAAATGCTTGAATATATATTTGCACCAGGTTTTTCTACCGCTTCCAAAATTACAAATGTTTCTGGAAGAGGGGTAGGTATGGATGTTGTTAAAAAAAGCTTAGAGAAGATTAATGGTACTGTAGGTATTGATACGGAATATGGTAAGGGTTCTACTTTCTCTCTAAGAATACCTCTAACAGTTGCTATTATTCAGGCTTTAATAGTTGATGCAGAAAAAGAATATTATGCTGTTCCTATTAACAGTATATTAGAAACTATAAAAATAGACCCTGCAGAAATACAAGAATTAGAGGGTACTGAAGTTATTAAGGTAAGAGATGAGGTTGTTAATATACTTAGCATAAAAGAGTTATTTAAACTTCCTTCAAGATATACTGATATAAAATCATATTACGCTGTTATTATATCTTCTGAAGATAAAAAAGTGGCATTGCTTGTAAATAACCTTATGGGTGAGCAGGATATTGTTATTAAAACTCTTAAAGATGCCGTAACAAAATCTGAAGGTATAGCTGGAGCCACTATTTTGGGTGATGGAACAGTTAGCTTTATACTTGATATTCAAACTATAGTAGGACTTGGTACTAAGAGAATTATAGAAAGAGGAAAAATAAATACTAAAAATACTTCTAAAAATGAACTAAGAAGCTTTATTAGTAAGTTGAAAAATAATGAAATACCAGAGGCTAATGAATTAAATAACTAATAGTTTTTTATTAATAAAAGCCTTCACTTTTAGCATCTTTACTCATAAGCTCTTTTATAGTGTCTTGTATGTTTGCATTATTAAAAAGTATGTTATAAATGGCTTCTGTTATCGGCATATATATATTATTATTTTTAGCGTATTCATAAGCTGCTGTTGTGGCATATACACCTTCTGCTACTTGACCATGAGAGTTAGCTATAACATCTTGATATTTTTTTCCATTTGCAAGTTCCCTGCCAAGCCTATTATTTCTGCTTAATCCGCTAGAGCAAGTTACTATCAAATCTCCTATTCCAGCGAGACCATACATAGTATCTATTCTTGCGCCTTTACTTAAAGCAAATCTTACTATTTCATGGAGTCCTCTTGTAATGAGTGCCGCTTTAGTGTTATCGCCTAAATGAAGTCCATCAACAATACCGCCTGCTATAGCTATAATATTTTTTAAAGCTCCTCCTATCTCTACACCTTTTTGATCTGTGGAATTATATATTCTAAATTTGGGAGGTACAGTTAAAGTATCTCTTACATATTCTGAAACACCTTTTTCGCCGCCAATTACAACAGCAGTAGGTACTCCCTTAGCAACTTCTTCTGCATGCGAAGGTCCAGAAAGTGTGAGAATATTTACATCTCCAGATATTATGCTCCTCGCAACTTCACTCATAGTTTTGCCGCTATTTCTATCTAATCCTTTTGTTGCAGATATTATTATTTGATCATTGCTTATATATGGTTCTATATTTTCACAGGTATTATAGAATGCAAAAGATGGAGTTACAATAATAACTATTTTAGCATCATTGATAACTTCATCGAGTTCCATGCTGAATTCTATTTCTTTATTTAATTCTATATTATTTAAATAATTATCATTTTTATGGAATTTATTAAGATTATTATAGCTCTCTTCACTATGTACCCATACTTTAATATGATGTTTTTCAGAAAAAATATTAGCTAAAGCAAGTCCCCAACCGCCGGCACCTATAATTGCAACATTTTCCATCGAGTATAAACCTTTCTTTATATTTATTGAGAAATATTATATAAAAGTTATAATTTTTATTGTGCAGTACATACTACATCATTTATTTTTAGATATGGTGATATATTTCTTGAGAAAGATACATTAACTTGAGTTTCGCTCAATATTTCTACAACACCTGCTACAGTACCGCTTTGAAATGCATAAGAGTTAGCATCTTGATTAGCTGTTGGATATATATGTTCTATATTTCCATTGAATTTAACTTCTTCACCTATAACATCTACGCCAGGAGCTGCAGCTTCTTCTCCAAATTTTAAAGATATTGAACTAGTAGAGCCATCTGTTTCCAAAAAGACCCAAAGGTATGCTTGACCTAATACAGGACCTGAGCTTTTTAGTCCATTAGCTGTAGTAATTAATTGGGTTTTTTCTGATTGTTCTATAGGACCTGTATTTGCCTTACAAGATATGAAAAATATTATTATTGATAAACAAATAGTTATAAAACTTATTACTTTTTTCATGATAGTGCTATCTCCTATTCATAAATAAGTATAATAAATTTATTTAATTTAGTCAATACAATATATCTTTTATTTAACAGGTATTTCACATACGGCTTCCATCACTTTTATATATGGAGCCACATTTTGTGTGAAGCTAATTTGCGCCCTTTTTGAATCCAATATCTCTAAACTTCCTGTAATTGTTCCTGTTTGAAAAGCATAAGTAGTATTATTTTTTCCATCTGTAGGAGATGTGTCTTGTATATTTGCATCATAAGTGATTGTTTCTCCGCCAGTAGCGCTGCTTTCACTGGTAGAATTCCCAAATCTAATTGAAACACTACTCTCTGCTTCTCCTGGTGTTATTTTTATCCAAAGGTATATTTCACCTAACACAGGACCAACACTTTTTAAAGCATCTGTTGGTGTACCTTCTACTACTATTGGACCTGTATTCGCTTTACAAGACATCAAAAATATTATAAGTAAATTTATCAATAATATAGTTTTTTTCATAAAAAACTCCAAACTCATATATCTATTTAATTATCGACATATATACTTTAATTTTTAGCAGTAGTAACATATTTATTGCATGCTACATTTTGAATATTTAAATATGGCTGAAAAAGTGTAGCAAAAGATATGTTTATTACATTTTGGTTTATTATGCTAAACTTTCCAACTACTTCATTATTATTAAAAGCATAATGCGGAAATTCTCCATCAATAGCAGAGTTACTTATATCAAACCTATCTTTATCTTCAGATGGAAATGAACTGCCTCCTATCCACATATAAATACTTATGCCATTATCATTTGTTATTAAAACATTTAATTTTTCATTTGCTGCGTTTATACTTACATCATTTTTGCTAATGTATAGACCATAATATTTCGAATTGGTAAGAAGGTCATTTTCGGCATTATATGGAGTTTGAAATAGAGGGCTCTGACAACTCATAAAAAAAGAAATTACTAGCAATATAAAAGAAATAGAAATTGCTATTTTAATATATTTTATTCCCTCCATTTATTTAATAATCCTTAAAGTATTATGGAGCAGTACAAATTACATCTCTTACACTAAGGTATGGAGGTGTATTTCTTACAAAACTTATTTTTATTTGATTTGCAGATAGTACACTAAAATTACCAGACATTACACCAGTTTGAAAACTATAATTACTGCTTCCTGTTTCTTGATATAATTTATCTATAGTTTCTGGGTTCATTGTTATTGCACCGCCAGTATCTATTATTCCTATAGTTATTTGGTTTGCTGTAGTTACTACTTGTAGTTTATAATTTTGACCTAAAATAGGGTCTATACTTGTATAAGTATTGGGATTTTCTATTGTTGTTGCTGTTGTATCAAATTTTTTACACCCAACGAATATTATTAATACCATCAAAATTGCAAATAAAAATATTTTCTTATTCATAAGCGAAACTCCATTAAACTCATATATATATTATAAGAAATTTATAACATATAGTCAAATCATTACTTATATTATCGGATAAATAATAATAAAAATAAATCCATATCTTAATTTTTATATTATATTAAAATGTTTTAGAGCATTAAATATTCCATCATTATCAACATCATCTGTAATATAATCTGCTATTTTTTTTACACCTTCATTGGCATTGCCCATAGCAACTCCTATAGCAGCATGCTCAATCATAGTTATATCATTACCTCCATCACCAAAAGCAATAGTATCTTCTAATTTAATACCATAATACTCTATAATCTTATCAATTCCTATATGTTTTCCTCCGCCTTTGGTATTAACATCTGTAAAAGCTGGATGCCATCTGCTTGATTCGCAATTTTTAAATATTTTGCTCATTAACTCTTTTTCTTTATTTTCATCTACAAATAAATTTATCTGCAAAATATCATCTATATTCTTTTCTAAAAACTCATAATAATTATCTACTGCCGGTATTGGAAGATTTATAGATTTTGAAACCTCTTCAACTTCTTTCGTAACATAATTAATAAATATACCGCTATTCATCATAATAGAGCATGGAAATAATTCTTTGTTTTTTAAATAATCTATTAGAGAATATATTTCTTCTCTTGCTATAGAATGCCTATATATAGATTTATCTCCTATATAACAATCAAAACCATTAGCCGTAATATAACCATCAAAAACTAAATCATCTATATTGTTTATATGTTTTTTTATTCTTCCTGTAGCTATAAAAACTTTAATTCCTTTTTCTTTTAAAAGTCTTATAGCTTCTTTTGAAGAATCTGAAACTTTATGAGTATTAAAACTTACCAAAGTTCCGTCTATATCAAAAAATGCTGCTTTTATCATATATGTATCCTTAAATAAATGTTATATTATATTAAAATGTTTTAGGGCATTATATACCCCTTCATTATCAACATCATCTGTAATATAATTAGCTATCTTCTTAAGACTCTCATTAGCATTCCCCATAGCAACTCCTATACCAGCATGCTTTATCATGCCAATATCATTCCCCCCATCTCCAAAAGCAATAATTTCAGACAAATCTATACCATAATATTCTATAATTTTATTAACTCCTACTTCTTTGCCTCCATATTTAGAATTAACATCTGCAAAATTAGGATTCCACCTGCTTGATTTAGAATTTTTTAATACGTTGCTAATTAAATACTTCTCTTTATTTTCATCTACAAAAATGTTTAATTGTAAAACTTCTTCATAATTTTTACTAATATAATTTCTAAAATCTACAGCTTCTGGAATAGGAAATTTATTATCATTATACATTTTCTTTACATCATCATCTATGTAATTAAGAAATATGCTTTTACTAGTTATAACAGTGCATAAAAAATTATCTCTATCAAGATAATCAATTAAAGCGAACAAATCATCTTTATCTAAAGAAACTCTATATATTTCTCTAAGCTTGTTATTTTTATTAATAAAGCAACTACATCCGTTTACTGTTATATACCCATCAAAATCACCCAAATCATCTATTTGAAATAAAGTCCTGCCGCTTGCTATAAATATTTTAATTCCATTTTTTTTAAGTTCTTTAATAGCTCTTTTAGATAAATCAGAAATTTTGCGGCTTTTAAAACTCACTAATGTACCATCTATATCAAAAAACACAGCCTTTATCATATTTTTAATAACCTATTTTATAAAAAAATTAATTATTATATTATATATTAAATTATATAAAAAAGCGAGTGAAAACTTTTTGCTTTCAACTCGCTTAAAATAAAATATTATTTTAATTGTATATAATTTACTCTAATTTTATAGAATATGTTATTTCCCATTCTTCATTTCTATTATCATTAAAATCTTTATATTTAACAACTATCTCTTGTTCTTTACCTTTTTCTAATACGAAAGATGAAGGCGTACAAGATATTACTTTTTCTGATTGACTTTCTACGTTTAGCTTTTTATCATTAGGGTTATATGCTAAAGTTAATAAAGAATTTTCGTAGGCAGATATATGAGTTACAGTTCCGCCGTAATCAGGGAAACCTAAAAGCCAATTATATTTAATGAATTTTGTATCTATATCAATTTTAAACATAGTCTTTTCTATATCTGCTATACTATATTTTGTGCTTTTTTCTGATATAGTGCTGTCATTATTTTTTATAGTGATTATGCTGTTAGCTGTTGCTCCAAAACTAAGCTCTTTACCTTCTCCATAATTTCCAAGCATTTCATATGTTTTTGACTGACTGTCTTCATAAATAGAAGCTCTTGTAGCATATACTAAATATGCTTCATTTTTTATTTTATATCCTCCAAAACCAATAGGATTAGAATAACTTTTAATGCTTATATTTTTTACTGATTTAGATGAAACAACAACAGATATTCTATTACCTTCTTCTTTTAAATTTAAATAAGGAGAACGTCCTGGTTTTGTTCTTGTTGCTATATCTCTTGGTTTATTATTTTCTTTATGTATTGAAGGAACATAATCTGTTGCTCCTAATTCCATTTCTCTTTTATATTCATCAAACAATGTAACGCTTCCATCTTCTGAAACAAATCCTATAGGGTCATATTCATAAAAGAATCTTCTGTCTTGATAATTCTCTATTGCATCAAATTTAGTAGGATATTTATTACCCAATGTAGAGCCTGTTTCTACTATCTTGGCATAAGCAAAGATAAATTTAGAATATTTATCTATAGCTATTAAATAATTGTTCATAGGTACATTAGCAGCTGAACCATTAATTCTCATAAAAATAAATCTTTGAAGTCTTTCAGATTTATTATATTCTCCAGTTGATGATACCAATGGATTTTTATTAACATATTTGTATACAACCATATCAGATATTGATACATTAAGAGGGTAGGTTACTTTATTGCCATCATTTCTTGCATCGAAGTTAAATTCATTTTTTAAATCGTCTCCTTTAATCCAGCTTCTTCCATCATTAGGTATAAAGAATCTATATTCAGGAACATTACCCTTACCAAAATTTACTTTCATAAACCAACTGTCTATAATGCTTCCGTCAAATATATATTTTTCATCATTCCAGCCATAATATCCATCTCCCTTATAATTTGGATTAAAAGGGTCCTCTTCTGGAGATAAATTTTCTCCGCCTCCGCCTATATCTACATCAGAGCCGCCTGTATCACTTTCTGATGAATTAACTTTTTTATTATAATAATATCTTGAATCAAAAGGCCTCGCACAAGATATTAGAATCAGCATAGCTGCTATTAATAATATATATAATTTTTTCATTTCATAACCTCTCATTGCATAAAAAAACACTAACTCTATTTAAATATAGGAAAAAATAGTAAAAATCAATACTTTTTATTATTTTTTTTATTAAAAAAGCGGAAAGAATTTTTTAACTTCCTTCCGCTTTATTTTTATAAAAATTAATTATTTTGTTCTAATATATATGGCTCCCCATAATCTCCGCTATTTATAATATGATCAGCAGTAGTTAAAGAACCTGTTGAAACATATAGATTAACACCTTTATTTTCTATCTTTAATCCCCAGTAACGTTTAAATCCTAATAAATCTTTACGGTCTTTGTATGCTGATAATAAATTGTTTCCTTCTTTCACCTTTGAAAAATCATAAGTAGTATCAAGTTTTCCATTTACATAATATTCTACCACTTTTCCAGTAGAGTCAAATTTGTAGCTATCTTTCGAACGTTTATATGTTTTACCTTTAACTACATCATAAATATAAGGACCAGGGTCTTGATAATTATAATATCCAGTAACTGTATTATCTTTGCTTAAAGTTGTAGGGCTTAAAGAATCTACACTAAACTCTACAGTTATTATTTGACTATTACTATCATTATACTTATATTTTCCTTTAGTATCATCTATTTTCTCATAGCCGTAAAACTCTATCTTTGAAGTTTCTATAACTTGGTCTGTATACCAGTCTATTTGTTCATAAACTATAGAAGCTCCTCCTGAAGAGAATGTGTATCTATCTAATTTTGTACTATCAGAAGCATTTCTTATTTCAAATACTTTACCTGCCACAGCATTTAAGAAATTATCTTTTATTAACATGCCGCCTCCAAGTATAGCTTTCCAACCGTAAGTTGCATCTCTAAGTATATCAGTAGGATAAGCTAAAGAGCCGGTGGACATTTCTAATGTATTTCCTTGGGAAGTTACTCTTAAAGCCCAATATCTAGGGAACCAAGTATTTTGCTGTTTGTATGCAGCTTTGAAATATTCTGTTCCTACTTGAGTATAATCATATTGTGTGCTTTCTCCGCTTGCATAAGTAAATGTTAAAAGCTTACCATCAGAACTGAAGCTATATTTATAACTATTATCTTCAGCTATATATTCATTTCCTCTAACCATATCCAAGAAGAATGGGCCTTTGTCTGTGGCTGTAGAATCTGCTAATGCAGAGCCTTCTCCATTATATATCATATTAGGATTAACACCCAATTTAATAACAAGAGTCTTATCATTAGATGTATATGTAGCTTGTATTCCGCTTACATTATCTAATTTATATGTTGTAGAAACATCTTCTTGCTTATAAACCATTTCTACATAAGTAAGTTGTGTAGCATCTTTATTAAATATATATTTGTAAGCATTCAAACTATTTCCATTTCCGCTGTCAGGCTGTGTGTAGTCTCTGTAAAAATAAGTTTTTCCTGCAACAGTTGAAACAAATTCGCTAGGCATGCTGCTGTCATCTATAAATGCTTCATAGTCATTTAAATCTCCTATCATAGCAGTGCCAGGATTTAAATTAACAGATTCTGTACCGCCTGATATTCTTCCATCTTTTTTATTATTATATTCACTTAATTTTAATCCCCAGAATACGTTTCCGCTCTTAGAATATGCTGCTTTAGATTCTGAAGGAGATGATTGTTCTACAAAGCTGTATGTAGTAGTTTTTCCGTTTTCAATATATTTAAATGACATACCATCAGCGCTAAACTCATAAGTACGATTTGCTTCATTGTTTTTAAATATTTTGCCTGCTACTCTATATATAAAATCTGGACCATTATCGTTATAATCAAGTATATATTCTCTGTTTTCATCTTTTATTTTATCATATATACCAAGTCCTGTTATAATTACATCTCCGTATTTTAATGATGTAGCACCTGCAACTTCAGAATATGAAAGCTCTTTGCTAATTATTTGACCATCATAAAAATTGTTAACAATAAATGTTACGGTTTTTCCATCATCAGAAAACTTATATGTATATAAATTCAATCTATCTCTTACAGCATAAGTTTTGCCTTTTAATTGATCCATTATAGTTTGAGGGTCTATATCTTCTATTGCAACCATATAATAAGGGGAGCGTCCTGCACTGCTTGCATTATCATATCCTGCTACATTTCTGCTTGCATCATGCACTTGAGGAAAATAGGCATTAGCATCTCTAGCCATTTCCTTTTGATATTCTTCATATAATGTGAGCGTTAAAGAGTCTTTACTTTCATCATAACTCATAAAACCAATAGGGTCATATTCATAAAATTTCTTTTTTTCTCCATACTCTTCTACAGGTTTAAACTCGGTAGGGTATTTTTGTCCAGCGGCTTCTCCAGTTTTAGTAATTTTAGCATAAGCAAATACTAGTTTAGAGTGTGTATCAATAGCTATTAAATAATTATTAAGAGAAACAACAACTGCTTTTCCTTGAAGTCTGTAAAATAAAAATCTCTCCATTCTTGTAGATTGATTATAGCCTGAAGTAGGCTCAACTAAGGGGTTTTTATAATTATATCTATAAAAATTAGCTGGATTTATATTGTAAGTTTGTGCCTTATTGCCATCATCGCTTCCATTAAAATAATATTCTGATGTTAGGGTATCTTGTAATTCCCAAGTTTTAGCATCTTTTTTGTAGAATTTGTATATTGGCACATTGTTTCCGTCAAAACTTGCACCAAATAAAAACTCTAATATTTTATTTCCATCAAATCTATAATTAATATCATTCCACTCTCCATTTATAAAAGGGTCTTGGTCAGGAGGTATATCTTCATCTCCTCCTATATCAGAAGTAGGATTATCAGCTTCAGAATTTGAGCTTGCTTTTTTGTTATAATAATACATAGGGCTGAATCTTCTTGCACAAGAACTAAAAAATAAACTAACTACCAGTAATATCAGTATTATTCGTATTTTTTTCATAAACACCCCCAGTGTTTTTATTTGTTTTTAATAAATAAAAAGCGAGTGAAAACTTTTTTGTTTTCACCGCATTTTAAAAATATTTAATTAATTTATTCATTTACAGATTCAAATTTTAAAGTGTAAGTAATTTCAAATTCTTCACCATTTGAAACATCATTACCCTTCATCCATTTGTATCTTATAGTAATATCTTTAGTATCTCCTCTCTTAAGAGTAAAATTAGGTGTATAATAGCTTATACTTGTAGAAAGTCCGTCATTATTCATAATAGAATTTTCAGTATCCACAACAAACTGCTGATTATTAATATCGTATTTTAATTTCAAAATAGGAGCAGAAACAGTTGCCATATTTCCACTTCCACGTTGTCCAAATTTAGCTGTATCAGCAAATCCTGTTTCTTTATTGTATTTATCAACACGAGAAGCTAACTCTATTGTAGCACCTTTATCTATATTTTTTACTTCATTAACTATTTGAGAAGTAAAGTCAGCTTGACTATTAACAGCTATTTCTTTTGTTTCACTTAAATATATCATACCTGTCATAGATTCAGATTTAGGGTCTAAGTTTTCTATATTTTGTAATACTCCGCTTCCCATTTCATTATTATAAGCTACTCCTCCTATTGTATATGTAAACCAAGCTTTATTTTGAATACTACCTCCAAAAGCTCCTGCCCAATATTCTCTGCTTTTTACACTTATATTTTTCAAGCTTTTAGCCATTATTGTTATATTATCTTTACTGCCTGCTTCAACTTTAATAGGCATGTAAGGAGATCTTCCTTCTGTTTCTGTTGCTGAAGCTATTGGTCTTTCTAAATTTATAACATTATCTTTTACTCTTGGTGCATATCTGTTGTTGCCTATAGAAGTTAAACACCAATCAAATATTTTTATAGTCTTATCTGGAAGAACGACACCAACAGGATCATATTCATAAAAATATTGTATGCCTTCAGTATTATTAAAATATATAGGGCTATTAGAATAAGCATCAGCTTCCCACCCAACTTCGACAGCACTCCAAGCTATAGGCATTTGTGCTATTACAACTTTTGTCCATTTAGTAGGAACGCCAAAAGCAAATACAAGTTTAGAATAAGTATCTATACATATTAAGAAGTTATCGACCACTTTTCCTGCGGAGCTTCCTATCAAATGATAAAAATAAAATCTTTTTAATCTATCACTTTGATTATATGAGCTGTTAGGGTCAAATGTTGGATTTTTTCCTTTATATAGATAATAAGTTACTCCTGTTATAGAGAAATTTCCAGCTGAAGACGATAAATCTCCGCCGTTTTTATAACTATTACTGGCAGAATTAACTGGTGTCCAAGTGCCTTGCTCTAATCTATAAGTAGGTCTGTTATTACCGTCAAAATCTGCCCTTATAACTAAATTATCAAGATCTAAAGTAAAACCGCCGTAGTTAGGGTCATTCCAAGGCTTATCGCCATTATCGTTATTAAAAGGGTCTTCCTCTGGAGATAAATTCTCATCACCCCCGCCTAAATCTGGAGGCAATATAGTATCATTTGTACCTGAAATAGAATTGCTGGTTCTATTATAATAGTACATAGGATTAAAGCCCCTCGCACAAGAACTTAAAAACAAAATACTTAATATTAATAATGAAAATGATATAAAAGTTCTTTTCATAAAGATTGCTCCGCAAAAATAGTATCAACTAACTATTGATTATCCCTTAAATGCTAAACCTAAACTTAAACCGAAGTCTAATGAATTAATATAATATGAAGGCAATTTAGTTTCAGTTGTGAAATTAGGTCTTACCGCTTCCATTAATTTTAATAAAGAATCAGGCATTGTTATATATTGAGGACTGTATAAATTAAATCTTGTATATATTCCTAAAGTAACTTCAACTCTATCATTAACTGGCTGATTGTATTCAAGCATGAATTTTAAACTAAGCATTAATGGATTCATATTTTTTATCATAAAATCTGTTACTATTATTTCCCCAACTTCAGGAGTTAAAACTGTAGCATCATCAGCATAAGCTAAATATGATGGAGATAAATCTGCTATTAATTTTCCTCCAACTTGAAGACCCAAAGATAATTTGCTGTTTAAAAAATAAGCCTTAGTACCAACTCCGAAACTAACCACAGGAGCATAATTAACATTAATATACATATTAACAGTTACGCCTTCTATTGTGTTTCCAGCAACCTGTCCAGCAAATCCGTTACCAACCCCAATAGAACCATATAAACTCATACCGCTGAACTTAGCAGGATCTAATCCGCCAAACCATTTTTGTGAACCAAATAAATAACCAAGCTCAGCTTCTCCGTCCATAGTGTATCCTACAGAACCTTTCATATATGCAGCACCTATTTTATCTAAATCTGATGCACTAATAGATGGTAATGTAGCAGTACCATTAAAATTGGCCTTTAGTCCCCATACAAATCCTTCGTCAAAGGAATAAAGATTTAATGCTGTAACAAAAAATATTATAATAAAATTTATTTTCTTTCTCATATATAAACTCCATTTATTAGCTTATCTCTATAATTTAAAGCATATAGCATATTTAATTTAAGTAAATATACATAATGCGATTTTTGTCGAAAAAATTATTTTATTATATATTTTTTTTACAAAAATAAAACATTTTATACATATTTTACTACATTATTTTATTTTTGTATATTATTTTTTATACATTTTTTAATAAATGTCTATTATATTATCGTAATTTATAGCATGTATTTTTATGAAATAGTAAAAAATAAATGTTAATATGGTTTGTTTATTTTACATATTATAGGGAACATAATATAATTAACATAATATAAGCGGTATTGATTAATTATAAAAAACAATATATTATAAAACACAAAACTATTTTTAGGAGTTTTTATATATGAGTGACAATTCTATAAAATATAGTTCACCTGGTAATTTAATTTCGTTTGAAATTAACAAGTCTTACAATATATCAAATTTTAATGTAGATGAGAGTCTTTTAAATAAAGATCAAAAGGAACTTTTAGAAGAGATGATAGTATCAAGCATGAATGATGCTATTTCAAGGATTGATACTCTAAATGTTAATGATAATAAAAATGATAATTATAAAAACCCTTTTAATTCTTTTAATATGAAGGATATGGATAAGGCATTTTCTGATATAACAAAAATGACTACAATAAAATATGATGAAAATGGAAAACCAATTATCAATATATCATTAGATGCAATAAATCCAGATATTATATCTAGAATGAATGATATTATTAATAACAATAATGATGATAAGGATAAAAATTGAGCGGCATTGATTCTTTAGATAAACTTACAGAGATGATAGCGAGACTTCCTGGGATAGGGGGAAGAAGTGCTATGCGTATTGCTTTGTATTTATTTGATAGTGATGATGAATATTTAAGTGAGTTATCTAATTCTATTTTGTCACTGCATAAAAACATAAAGCTTTGTAAGGAATGTTATTCTTTAAGCGAGAATGATATTTGCAATATATGTGCAAGTGATAAAAGAGACAGAACAAAGTTATGCGTAGTAGAGTCTTATACTGATATGATTGCTATTGAAAAAACGGAAGAATATACAGGGATTTATCATGTTTTGGGAGGATTAATAGAGCCCCTTAAAGGAATAGGTATTTCAGACATAAGAATAAAAGAGTTAATAGATAGAGTTAAAGATAATAGCTCAATAGAAGAGGTTATTATAGCATTTGGTGCTTCATTAGAGGCAGATACTACAGCATCATATATAAATAAAACTTTAAGAAACAATAATTTTGATAAAAAAATAAGCCGCATTACTTATGGCATATCATTAGCAAGCGATATTGAAAATGCTGATTCGCGTTCATTAGCAAGAAGTATTGCAGATAGAGTAGTTATGCAGTAGGGTAGTATATAGTAAAAATTTTAAGTTTATTGAAATCTGTTTTTTATTTTAATTATTTTCAGGGACTAGCCCTCTGCGAAGCGTGCCTGTAGGGTAGAACTCCAAGTTATTTTACCGAGTAGCTACCTTTCGGTATTGGTATAAAAGAACCTCATATCCTTCGGATACGCTTCGCAAAGAACTGCATTTTTTATCTCAAATCATATTTATATATGTTTTTATTTCTATGCACTTTTTACAACTTTTTGCTGCGGGAAAAAGTTGAATAAAATAAACTTATTGACAAAATATATTTTTCAGCATTTAATTAATTAAAGCACTATTCTGTCATTGCCTTGCCTTTTTACCAACTTTTCTCTCTCTAAAGCATTTAGTATTGGTATGGTGTATTTTCTTGATAACCCTGTTCTCTCTTTAACTAATGCTATAGTGATAATATCATTTTTTTTAGTGTTTTTCATTATTAGGCTTTTTACTCTGTTGTAAACTTCTGTATGATAATATAAGCCTTCATCAAGGTAGGTTGCATATTTTAATGCTGTTAGTGTTTTGATATCTTTTATTCCATTGTTAATAGTTTTGATAATTTTTTCATCTAAGCCATTTAAATCTTCTTTTTTTAATTTATCAATAAGCATTTTTTGTGAATTGGTAAGCTGTACTGTATCAACATATTTTTTATATATATTGTTGTCTAATGACATGATAATTTTATTTTCTAATAAATAATTAATAAAAGGTTTTGTAAATGAAGTTTCTATATTAAGATAATTTTTTATATCTTCAAAAGAAAGCCCGTCTTTTTTTACTTCTATTAGTTTTTTTATTCTTTCAGTTGACTCTTTTAAATAATCTTTTTTAACAAAATAGTTAGCAAGTTTTACAGCATATTCAGGCATATTTCCATTAGCTAAACTATACCCATTAACACTCATTACTAAGTCAGTGTATTTTTTTCTCTCTATTTTACCCAAAAAATCTGAAGCCCTATCCATAATATTTTTTCTAATAAATGGATTAGTTTTATCTCCCCAAAATATATCCCCGCTTCCAATTATAGCACTTCCTCCATGGCTAATAAGTATTCCTCTCTCCTTCCAAAATACTGCTATAGGCTCATCAAATTTTAACCTTATAAATCTTCTGTCTATTTCTTTGCTGTCATCTCTTTTATCATTATTATCTTGTTTTTTGTATAAAGGTATAATCTGAGCTACTAAGCATTCTGTACCAATTGCAAACTCTGCATTTTTTATCTTTCTTAAATAATCAACATCGCTATTTCCAAGCAACTCTAATATTATTTCATCTGTTAGAAAAACATTCTCTTCTTTAGAGCATAATAAATGCCCCCTTCTTATCTCTTCTTTTTTTATATTTTTTAAATTTAAAGCAACCCTCGAAGTAGAATATACAATTTCTCTGTCTTGATGATATGACTGAATATTTCTTATAGATACTTCTTTTTTAGTAGGGTAGTGTATGAGAGTGTCATCTCTTTTAATGTTGCCTCCTTTAATACTTCCTGTAATTGTAAGACCAGCTCCCTTTATAGAAAATACCCTATCTACATAAATATGGGTTTTTATCTCTTCTTTTGTTTCATCATTTAATAATATATCAGTAACTCTCTCTTTTAATAAATCTATATTAGTGCCATTTAAAGCAGATACTTTTATTGTTTCTATATCCTTTTGAAATATTCTGTATAAATTTTTTTTGATGCTCTCTTCAGATTCTTTTAATTTATTATCATCAACAAGGTCAATCTTATTTATTACGCATACAATATTTTTTATTCCCAATGCCAAAGCCACTTTAGCATGCTCTTCTGTCATATTCATCCAGCCTTCATTGGCACATACAACAAGCATAACTAAATCTAAGCTCCACATTCCAGCAACCATATTTCTAATAAATCTTTCATGTCCAGGAACATCTATTACCCCAATAGTAATATCCTCATTAGGCTTAAAAAATCCAAAACCCAAATCAATAGTCATCTCTCTTTTCTTCTCTTCAGGTAAACGCATCATAGCAATACCTGTTAAAGCTTTGATTAATTCTGATTTACCATGATCAACATGCCCAGCAGTTCCTATAATTTTGTTCATTGACATTTCCTTAAATTAAAAATTATTCGCCCTAATTAATTTTATTAAACTAATATTTTTTTTATTATAAATATTCTTTTTCTATATGCTTTAACACATTATATACATACTCAATATCTCTCTCTTCTATTGTTAAAACATATAATAATATATAGTCTTTCTTTATCTTTGATATAATAGGAGTATCTAAATTATGCAAATATTTTATAATCTCTTTAATGTTTTTAGGCTTAAAGCTTATAGCATAAGAAGAGTAGAAAGTATCAGCCATAGCACCGCCTCCAGTCTCTACATATTCCTCAACTACATCAAAGCCCTTCAAATCATTAATAATCCTAAATGCTTTTTGCTTTACAGCTTCTTCATTAATAGAAAGTAACCTTTCACAATAACCCTTAAATTGTCCTTCTGTGTTTAATCTTTTTATAACATTTTTCTCTAATATAGAAAGCACAGTTTTACCGCATCTAAAAGCTCTCATAAGAGGGTGTTTGTATATTTTAGCTATATATTCTTTTTTCCCAACTATTATGCCAGCCTGAACACTTGAAAACATTTTATCCCCAGAAAAACATACTAAATCAACACCAGCTTTTAATGCAGATTTTATATGCTCCTCTTCAGACATGCTCTCATCAAATATTCCAGCTCCCTCATCATAGACTAATGGTATATTACTTGGTATAGCATCTTTAATTTTTTTTAATGACGGACTTTTTACAAAACCTCTGATTTTAAAATTGGAAGTATGTACCTTTAATATCATAGCTGTGTTTTCAGTTATAGCTTCTTTATAATCGTTTATTGTTACTATGTTTGTTGTGCCTATTTCAACGAGTTTAGCTCCAGCTTCTTTTAATATATCTGGTATTCTAAACCCACCGCCTATTTGTACCTGTTCTCCTCTTGATACTATAACCTCTTTTTCTGTAGCAAATGTTTTTAATATTAAAAATACTGAAGCGGCATTATTGTTTACAACTAAAGCATCTTCAGCACCTGTGAGTTTAGCTAATAATGTGTATAAAAACTCACCCCTTAAACCTCTTCCTTCTTTATTTATATTATATTCAAGGTTATTGCTGTATATATTTATATCCTTTACTTCCTGCCATATATCTTCATCTATAGGAGAACGTCCCAAATTGGTATGCATGATAGTGCCTGTTGCATTTATGACTCTTTTTATAGGGAGGTTAGATTTTTCTTTTAATCTTATTTCACATAATTTTATAATATCCTCTTTGCTGTAGTGAGCATTTGGATTATTTTTTAATTCAGCTCTTAATTTCTCTAATATTTCTCTAATAATATCTGTAACTATAGGACGAGATAAAATTTTATGATATGGTTTAATAGAATCATGTTCCAATACGGTATTGGTTTGAACTAAGTTAAAATTATTATTCAATTTTTAGCCTCCTTTCTTAAAAACGAATAAATATAGTTTAAGATAAGAGACTATCTTTAATTAGTAATTTAATCATACTATTTTTAATAATCGCTTATTTATCGGAAGAGGCAGGAGTTGAACCTGCCAACGTTGCTATAACGTCCAACGCTTTTGAAGAGCGCGGAGCCCACCGGGACTCATCTACCTCCAAGCGTTTTTAATGATATACCACTTTTTGTTTTATGTCAATGATTTATGATTTTAGTTTAATTAAAGATCTAAATCTTCTACTTTTTCTATTTTTGTAATTAAATATGTTAATAGTAGATTTTTTAATATGGGTTCTACATCTGGATTAAGATTCATCATATATAATTTAATTTTTAAAGATTGCAGGTTTTTATAAAGTTTTAATATTTTTGCTATTCCTGCACTATTAATTTCTTTAGTGTTTTTTAAGTCGAGTATAACTATAGGCATTCTAATAGAGGCAGCTTCTTCAGATTCATTAACAAATCTATATATTTCTTCAGAACTGCAGAGATTAGCTTCAGGAACTATAGATATGTATATATCATTAAATTCTATAGCCATTGAATAATCCTTCTAATTTATAGTAGATAAAAGTAAAAGAATGTGGGCAGGGAGGGATTCGCACCCCCGTAGACTCACGTCGACAGATTTACAGTCTGCTGCCATTGACTGCTCGGCCACCTACCCGTATCAATCGAAAATTGATGTTTGCTATAATAGCATAAATTAAAAAAATGTCAAGTATTTTCTGTTGTTTTTTATAGTTTATTTTTTTATAAATAATTAATATTAAATAAATATTTATAAAAGCAAAACTTTAAAATAGATATTTTCATTTTAATTATTTTTTTGTTTTGCTCGTTTTATTATTTTTTCCTTATTTTTAAGATATTGCTATAGCTTTTTATTCTAAAAAATATACAAAAACTTATACTACCAAACAGTTAATATAAAAGATAATATTGACTTTATACTGAAATTATGTTATGTTATAAATGTTTGAAGAGTATTTTATAGAAGAAAGTAATAAAAATAATGAGGTGGAAGGTATGAATGTGGTTATAATAATCACCTCTGTTGTAGTTGCGTTTGTTTTTGGATATATAACCCGCTGGGTAATAGCTAAAATTAACCTTAATTCAGCGGAGATAATAAGACAAAATATGCTTCGCGATGCTAAAGAGCAAGCTGAAAGTGAAAGAAAAAATATTATTTCAGAAGCTAATTTAGAATTACAAAAAGAGCGTAATAGATTAGAAAATGAAAATAAAGAAAGAAGATCAGAAATTCAAAAATTAGAAAATAGGGTACTACAACGAGAGGCAAATTTAGACAAAAAGACTCAATATTTAGAAAATAAAGAACATAATATTGAAAATAAGCTAAAGAAAATTAAAGAGCAAGAAGAAAAATTAGATACACTTCTTGAGGAAGAAAAAAAAGAGCTTGAAAAAATAGCAGGCTTTACTCGAGAAGAGGCTAAAAAAGCTCTAATGATAGAAATAGAAGAAGATGCTAAAAAAGCTGCTTCAAAGATAGTAGATAATATAGAAAAGAATGCTATAGAAACTGGTGAGAAAAAGGCTAGAGAGATAATTGTTCAAACTATACAGAGAATATCTAGCGATGTAACTCAGGAATCTTCTGTTACTTCTGTTTCTTTGCCTAGTGAAGAGATGAAAGGACGTATTATAGGCAGAGAGGGAAGAAATATCAGAATGCTTGAAACACTCACTGGAGTTGATATTATTATAGATGATACTCCTGAGGCTGTTGTTATATCTTGTTTTGACCCTGTAAGAAAGCATATCGCTAAAGTTTCATTAGAAAAACTTATATTAGATGGACGTATTCACCCTGCAAGAATAGAAGAGATTGTTGAAAAAACAAGAAGAGAAGTAGAAGATTCTATTATGACAGCAGGAGAGAATGCCATTGCTGATTTAAATCTTACTACTATGCATCATGAGCTTGTTAGACATATGGGAAGGCTTCAATATAGAACGAGCTACGGGCAAAATATGCTTCTTCATAGTAAGGAAGTTGCAAATATTGCTGGTATGATTGCTGCCGAAATTGGGGCAAATGTAGAAATGGCTAAGAGAAGTGCATTTTTGCATGATGTTGGAAAGGCTATAGAGGTTGAAGGTGAAGGCTCTCATGCTATGAGCGGAGCTGATTTAGCCAAAAGATGCGGAGAGAGAGAGGAAGTTGTTAATGCTATAAGGGCTCATCACAATGATGTAGAAACTCAAACTGTTGAGGCTGTTATAGTAAAAGCGGCTGATGCTATTAGTGCTGCTCGTCCGGGTGCTAGAATGGAATCTTTTGAAAATTACATTAAAAGACTTGATGATTTGGAAAAGATTGCTGATAGTATTGAAGGAGTTGAGAAATCTTTTGCTATACAGGCTGGAAGAGAGCTTAGAGTTATGACTAAAAGTGATGTGGTTGATGATGTTAAAGCTAAACAGATTGCAAGAGATATTGCTAAGAGAATAGAAGATGAGCTTAAATATCCGGGTATTATTAGAGTTACTGTTATTAGAGAGACTAGAGCAGTTGAAGTTGCTAGATAATAATAAAGGTTTATTTTATGGCTATTAAAAATATATTATGTCTTGGCGATATTGTTGGAGTTACAGGCAGATATGCTGTAAGAAGGCATTTAGAAGAGATTAAATTAGAACATAATATAGATTTTGTTATAGCTAATGGAGAAAATGCGGCTAATGGGGTTGGTATCACAAGGGATACTGCCTCAGAGCTGTTTAATTCTGGTATAGATGTACTTACAACCGGAAACCATGTATGGAATAATAGAGATGTATTTGCATTAATTGGCAATGAGAATAGACTTCTTCGTCCATACAATTATCCTAATGAATCTCCTGGGCTTGGTTATTATATATATGATGCTGATGATTTTAAAATAGGTGTTCTTAACCTAATGGGCAGAACTTTTTTAGAACCTTTGGATTGCCCTTTCAAAAAAGCTAATATTGCTATCAAACATCTAAAAGAGAAAACTAATGTTATATTTATAGATTTTCATGCTGAAGCTACTGCTGAAAAAATTGCTTTTTCTTATTATCTTGAAGGACAAGTAAGCTGTATTTTTGGTACTCATACGCATGTTCAAACTGCTGATGAAAAGATAATTTCTTCTCATACCGCTTATATATCTGATATTGGTATGTGCGGAAGTTATGATTCTGTTATTGGCATGAAAAAAGAGGCTGCTATTGCAAGGTTTGTTACTAAAATACCTCATAGGTTTGAAGTTGAAACTACTAACCCTATGATTAATGGTATAATAGTGCAGGTAGATACTCAAACAGGAAAAGCTTCTTCTATTAAAAGAATTAATATAGTATATAATAATGATCAAGTTGAAAGACTTGAGAAGTAAATATTATGCCTAATACAAAATTGTTTTTCAGACATTTTTTTATTTTTTATATAAAAGTAGCTTTAATACATACATTAACTTATTTTATTTTTGGATTATTATTTTCAAATATTTTCGATTATTCTACTATTTATAGTTATAATGTTGTTAATAATTTTATGAGAGGTTTTGATTCGCCTTTAACATTATTAGGACCTTTTTTACAGCCTATAAGAGCTATATTTATTGCTATTGCTTTATACCCCATAAGAAATATTATAGCTACTAAATTGGGTTTTTTGAAGTTATGGATAATATTAGTATTTATTGGAATTATAGCAACACCAGCGGCAGCTCCTTCATCTTTAGAAGGAATAATATATACTCAGCTTCCTCTTGAATATCATCTTATATCACTTCCAGAGCTTTTATTACAAACATTAACTTTTTCTATTTTGCTATGGGCTTTTGAATTATTGCCAAATAAAAATGAAAATTTTTCTAATAGATTATTCTTATTGAAAATAATTTTCTCTCTATTTTTTTCTTTATTTGGAATGTTTTTAATTGCTGTTTCTGGACTAATTATAATAAACTTTTTAGAAATTGATTATATGAATATCAAATTAGATAAAGAAACAATCTCATATTTAACTGCTATATTGATATTGACTATAATAGTTTCTTATAGTTTTGCAAATAAAGTTGCTAAAAATAAAATATGGCTTTTGCTTATTATTCCTTTGATTTTTATTATATATTTAGTTTTGCCTTATTTTTATAATTACTTTTTTAACACAGCATACAATACAAAAATTGCTTTAATTCCCTATGCATCAAGTTCTGTTTTAATGTCTTTTATCTACTATCTTTTATTTGCATTATTTTATGGGCGCATACTAAAAAATAAAAATACAGAAAATATTAACAACAATAAAACTATTTCAAATATTGAGAATAATGATAAAGATTTGGAAATTAAAAACATTGAAGATGCAAATAACACTTTATCAGATTCTCAAAGCAAAGAAGATAATCAATAATTCTATACTTATTAAGACATATTATAATTAATGTTCTAAAAAATGTATAAAATGTATATTAATAGTTGATATTTTTATATTTATTCCCGTTTTTATGAATATTTATAATATTTTTTCAAAAAGACATTATTTACTTTTTGTCTTTTTTTTATATAATATCTACAAATATTTAAAAGTGTTTATTTTTGGAATTATTATGAAAAGATTGTTTTTTTATATAATATTATTAATATATTCTACAGCATTATTTGGTTTTAGAGATATTGAGAGAGAGGATTCTTTCAGTTCTTCTAAATTCAATGATTGGCTTTTGATTGCTACTTTTAATTCAGACAATGTTCCTTCTTTTAAGTTTGTAAACAAGCATGATGATAAAGAGTGGGAGAGTTTAGATTCTGCTAAAAATGAATATTATTATAAAGGTGATAATAGTAAGGCTGGAATATTTGCTATATACAATATGAAGTATTATCAGTATAGAGGATACAATCCGCTTTATACAAAATCATTAAATAATAAATATTCTAATATGCTTAAGCGTTTTTATTTTTACAGATTTAGCGGTAAGGGTGCTGGATTGATTGCTTTAGATAATTCACTTGTGGCAGTTGATACTTATTCAAAATATGTTTATATATATGGTATGCCTATAAGAGAGAAGGTTACTTTTGGTGTTGATGTGCCTTTAGAATGGGGGGCAGCTGATACTAATATGGCTAGCGGAAAAGATTTTATGCCTTTTTATATGTATGACCCTGTAGGACATGTTAATGAAGATGGCAGTGTTGTGCTTTATGACCAATACAAAGAATCTTTTTTAGATAAAGAAAAACGCTATAAACCTGTATTTAATAACAAATCTATATACAGATAATTGACATTATTTTAATAATATATCATAATATCTATAATTATGAATAATTTTGATGAAAAGCCTATATTAGATTATATAAAAAAATATCTTCCATTTAGAGAAGAGCATATACTTTCAACGAGAGATTTATCTGTAAAACTTGCAAAGCATTATAATATTGATGTTAATAAGGCATCTATTGCAGCATTGTGCCATGATTTGGGTAAGAGATATAAAGAAGAAGAAATGCGAAAAATTTTATTAGAGTATGATAATAAAGAATATCCTAAACATATTACTTCTGCTTTGCTTCATGCTAAAGTAAGTGCCATAATAACAATAGAAGAGTTTCATATAAAAGATGATGATATAATATCTGCTATAGAAAGTCATACTGTGGGACATGCTAACATGAGTATGCTTGAAAAAATTATATATGCATCTGACTATCTTGAACCTACTCGTAAATTAGAAACGGCTGATAAATTAAGAGAAGAGATTTTTATTAATTTTGATGAAGCATTTTTGAAAGTGGTATTAGAGTCAATATATTTTGTACTTTCAAAAAAACAGTATTTATCTGATAAAACTATAGAGCTGTATAATTCATTAGTTATTAAGTAATAAAGGTATTTATGAAAAGAGCGTATATAATATTTGTAGCAGATTCAAAAGAATATAGAACTAAAAAAATCAATATAGACAATATTTTAACAGAACTATCAATGCTATGCGATACTGCAGGTTATGATGTAGCTGATAGGTTTTCTTTTATACAGCAGAAAATAGTAGCAGGCACTTATATAGGCACGGGTAAGCTTGAATCTTTAAAAGAGAGTGCTATAGCTGACAATGTAGAATATTTTGTTTTTGACAATGAGCTTAGCGGTTCGCAGGTTAATGCTATAGAAGAAGGCTCTAATATAAAAGCATTAACTAGAACAGAGATTATATTAGAGATATTTGCAATGCGTGCCAAAACACTTACTGCAAGGATGCAAGTAGAGTTAGCATTTTTGGAGTTTGAATATCCAAGATTAAAGGGTAAGAGAAGCAATTTAAGCCAAGTGAGAGGTGTAATAGGTTTGAGAGGCGGAGCTGGAGAAAAGCAACTCGAGTACGACAGAAGAAGAGCAAGAGAGAGAATACATAAACTAAAAACTCAATTAAGCAAAGTAGAAAAATCTGCAAGCACTGGAAGAAAAGGAAGAGGCTCTACTTTTAGAATAGCTATTGTAGGTTATACAAATGCTGGAAAAAGCACTTTGTTTAATCTTTTATGTAAAGAAGACACTTATGTAGAAGATAAACTTTTTGCTACGTTAGACACTCATACAAGAAAGCTTTATTTATCAGATGATGCACCTCTTGAAGTTATTATTAGCGACACTGTTGGTTTTATAGATAGGCTTCCGCATACTTTAATAGCTTCTTTTAAGTCTACATTGTCTGAAGTGGTAGAGGCTGATTTGCTTTTGCATTTGGTTGATTCTACAGATGAATATATTGAAGAGAAACTTATTAATGTTGAAGCTACAATAAAAGAGATAGAAGCTTCAAATATAAAACGTATAATGGTATTTAACAAAGTTGATAGCTTAGAAGAAAATCAAAAAAACAAGATACTTACTATGTATGATGATGCAATTTTTATCAGTGCCAAAAACAATATAAATATAGATATACTAAGAGAAAAAATATTAAAAATAATTTTAGAGTCTTTTAATAATGGTTGATAATTTATATTTTTAGTATATACTGAAAGCGTAATTTTTTACTAAAAAATAGGGTATTATTTTATATGTATACCTATATTTATTTAAAGCTAAGATATTTGCACTTTTTGGTTCTTTTTGCGGCTGGAAAAAGAACTGGGGGTGCGTACCCTAAGGGCACGCTTCGCAGGGTGGCTAGTCCCCGCGAATAATAAAAAAGAAATTTTTCAATATATCATTAATACAATTTTTTTAAGGAAAACATATTATGCGTTTATCGAAATTATTTATGCCAACACTAAAAGAAGCTCCAAGTGATGCTATAATAGCTTCTAATAAATTAATGATAAGAGCAGCACTTGCAAGAAAAATATCTAATGGGCTTTATTCTTATTTGCCTTTGGGAGTGAGGGTATTAAATAAAATATCCAACATAATACGCGAAGAGATGGATGCAATAGGTTCTAATGAATGCATAATGCCTATACTTGTTTCAAAAGAATTATTAACTCCTTCTGGAAGATGGGAGAGATTTAAAAAAGAATTATTTAGATTAAAAGATAGAAATGATGTTGATATGGCAATGGGGCCTACTCATGAAGAGGCATTTACTATTACAGCTCAAAATGAAATACAGTCTTATAAAGATTTGCCTGTTACATTATATCAAATACATACAAAATTTAGAGATGAGATTCGTCCAAGATTTGGGGTGATTCGCTCTAAAGAGTTTACAATGAAAGATGCTTATTCATTTCATATTACTAAAGAATGTCTTGATAAAACTTATAATGATATGAGCGGTGCTTATACAAAAATATTTAAGAGAATGGGGCTTGATACAGTAAGCGTAAAAGCAGATAGCGGTGCAATGGGTGGAGAAGGAAGCGAAGAGTTTATGGTGTTAAGTGAAGTAGGGGAAGAGACTATTATTTTCTGCTCAAAGTGTGATTATAGGGCTAATGTTGAAAAGGCTAATGTAATGGAAGATGAAGAGGCTAAATCTTATACTGATAAAGCATTAGAAGAAGTATATACTCCAGATATAAAAACTATTGAAGATTTAGAAAAGTTCTTTAATACTTCTTCAAAGAATTTCATTAAAAGTATAATATACAAAACAGAAGAAGATGAAGTAATATTGGTTGCAATTAGAGGTGATTTAGAGATAAACGAAACAAAACTTTCAAATGCTTTGGGTGGACTTGATATAGAACTTGCTTCTGAGGATATTATAAAAGAAGTTACAGGGGCGAGGGTTGGTTTTGCTTCTCCTGTTGGATTAAAGAAAAAGATAAGAATATTTGCAGATAAGTCTATAAAAACAGTAGCTGATGCAATAGTAGGCGGAAACAAAGATGACACTCATATAAAAAATGTTAATATAAACAGAGATTTTAATGTAGATGTATGGGGAGATTTTAGGGTTGCAAAAGAGGGCGATAGATGTCCAGAATGCGGTGAGAAGTTGTATCAGAAGAAAGGTTTAGAGCTTGGACATATATTTAAGCTTGGAGATAAATATACTCAGGCATTTAATTTTACTGTATTAGATGAAAACAATAAAGCAATTACACCTATAATGGGTTGCTATGGTATTGGGGTTAATAGGGCTTTAGCTTCTGTAATAGAACAGAATTATGATGATAAGGGTATAATATTTCCTATAAGTGTTGCTCCTTACGAGGCTATAGTTGTTGCAATAGACAAAGAAACTGAAAACTCATTCAAAAAAGCAGAAGAGATATATAATGCTTTAAGTTCTGTTGGTATTGAAACTATGTTCGATGATAGAAAAGAGAGACTTGGTGTTAAACTTAATGATTGTGATTTGATTGGTGTGCCTATGAGAATAATAGTAGGTAAAAAATCTCTTGAGCGTGGTGTTGTTGAGTTTAAGTTAAGAAGAGATTCTGAGAGTGTTGAAGTTAAAGTTGAAGAGATAGTTGAATATGTAAAAACAAAAAAGAAAGAATTATTTGATGAGATAAACTCTAAATTATAATAAGCATTTTTTAGTATGATAGAGCTTATAGATAATATTGATGATGATGTAATTGAAAATATTTTTTTTATATCATCAAAAAGCGAATATATTACTTTATCTAAAAATTATATAAAAGAATATATAGAAGATAAAAATCATAAAGTAGTTATAATAAGAGATAATGAAAAAATAGTAGGGTTTATCATATATTTTTTGCTTTCCCCAGAAATAGATATCTTATTTATAGCAACATATCCTAATAATAAAGGGTATGGCAATAAATTATTATCATATTTATTTGATGATGCTAAAAAAAATAATGCAGATAGTATAAAATTAGATTTGCATGAGAATAACATAGATGCAAAAGAATTTTATATAAAAAATGGTTTTAAATGTATAGGCATTAGAAAAAAATACTATAATAATGCATATAACGCTTTAATTATGGAGAAAACATTATAATAAGCAAATTAATAGAATTTTTTAAATGCTAAGAAACAAAGTCCAGCAAATATAATATTGGGCATCCAAGCAGCTATAAATGGATTCATATTTCCGCCGTCTCCCAAAGAACGAAACATCATAAGTATAGAATAATATAATAAAGCAACCATTATAACCATTACTAAACTTACAACCAATACACTTTGAGTAGAAAATTTTGAAAATAATGAAGCAAGTAAAACAATAATAAATCCAGAGAAACAATATGATATTCTATAATGAAAATCTGTTTCAAGAGTGTTAGTATTTAAATTTACTTCTTTTCTTAATTTAATCCAATGCATCTCTTCAGTTAAACTCATAGAATCTAATAAAGGTCTATTCATGAAATGTTCAGGTCTTTCAAGTACATCAAGCTGGTAATTAGTTATTTCTCTTACAGATATGTTTTTTTCATCACTAAACTCAGCTAATATACCTGTTTCGGCATACCATTTTCTTTCTTTATCATTCCATCTCACGCTTGGTGATGATATTCTCATAGCTATAGCACCGTCTTCTTTTAATTTTACAATAATAGTATTTGTAAGATAATTGTCATTAAAATTAAAGTTTTCTATAAAATATATATAATTATTAGCTCCAAATATATTTAATGCTCCTGTATATTCTCCCTTTTTATTTCCTCGTCCCAAATCATTAGCCTCAAAAGATATTTTATTCATAGGAGCAGCTACAAATTGCCAAAAACCAATAAGTCCTAAGCATAATGCTATTACTATAATAAATATTGGTGAAGAAAACTTAAATAAACTTATACCAGAGTTTTGTACAGCTAACATCTCTTTGTTTTTTACAAAAGTACCAAGAACATAAGTAGATGAAAACATTAAAGCTATTGGAAATAAATAATATAAATTATGCGGGGTCCTTGCTAAATGGTATATAATGAAGTATTTCATATTTTCTGGGTGTTCTGTGTAGTAAGATAATTTACTGCTTAAATCTGCTATAGTTACTAATATGACAAATAGTATTAGAGAGCCTATAAACATAGATAAAAATTCTTTTAATAAGTATGAGTTAAGTTTCTTCATTTGAGTAAATTAATCCGCATTTATTCCATAGTTTTCATTTAAATAAGTTAATTCTTCGCTTATACGGGTATGTAATTCTTTTAATTTTTCAAGCAATGCAGAAGGTTTTGATTTGCTGCTTTTACCAGAACCGAAGATTTTACTGATTTTTCTTTTAGCTTGAACTAATGTTCTTGCTTTGACATTAGGGTCTGGAATGAATTTAGCTGCATCTGTACCAAGTAAAGCCCCCATATAAAGCATTCCCTCATATCCAAAATTATTATCTATATCAGGACCAAAACTTTTTAATTTATCAAAACTTTCTTTACCATTTTGCATATATTCTATAGCTTCAGTATAAAATTCACTTGCTTTATATTGAAAGAATGGTATTAATTTATCATAATTATCATTCGGATAAATATTAGCCAAATCTTCTAAAGTCCAGCTTAGTCTTAAAGAACATAAAGCTTTTTTAAGAGTAGGGGCAGAATCTTTTGTATGATAACGATATCCATCTAATGCTAAAAAATAACTAGCAGCCCCAGAAATTAAATCTCTATTTTTTTTAAAATCTAAATCTATGCCAAAAAACTCTCGTACATATTTTGACCTTTGTTCATAACTATCAAGAGCCTCATTAATTTTTTTATTATCAATCAAACTAAATTCATCTTGAAAAGCAGCATATAAACAATGCGGACAAACAGCTACAACATATATAAGAGGGTACACAGCTCCATATTTCTTGCTTTTTTCATAAGTTCTTCTTAAATCATCTCTTAAATTTCCTGCAATTAACCTTCCGCCTCCAGTGAGAAGCATCTCATGATAGAACTCTTTATTGCATACAGGGCAAGTTCTTGGATTTTTTTCAAAGTATGATATTTTTAATTCTTCAGACATAAAAATTCCTATTTATATAACTTTATAAACACTTCAAATGTTAAATTAATTATCGGTTTATTTTTATTTTTCAATATCACTTATATTAAGTTTACTTATCCTAAGCTCTTTAAATAGAGTGTTGTAATATGCTATATAAAACTCAGGATATCTTGCCGCATTAATTCTAACTTCCCCAACACTTTTACCAAGAATTGATAAATCTATAATCTGATTATCTATATATATGTATTTGTTTCCATCTTCTTTTGTATATAATACCACAGGCTGCGATGCATAATCTAAAGCAGAGTCAAATGATATAATATTTTGGTCTTCTGTTGCTATTATTCCATCTGTGAAAACTCCATCATAGAACTTCTTATATTTTATTTCTTTTATATTATCTTTAGTATTATATATAATATTAAATCTGTTATGTGACTCATGCTCTACAGTATATTGATTTACATTATTTAATATGGGGTTATTATCAAAAAAAGTAAAAGAGGTATTAGTTTTTCTTGAAGCATAAAATATATTTCCTGTAGAATATTCTTTCATATATACAGCATATCCGTCATTTTCTGCTACTGGGTATATTTGTTCTATTATTTTGTTTGTATATACTAAATCTGAAAAGAAATTATCTCTATAAAATCTTGATATAGATAATATACCTTTACTGTCTATGAAAAATAATATAGGGGAATTAAATGTAGAAACTACTAATTTCAAATCTATAATTTTTCTGTTATTTCTTAAATCCATAGCATAATTATTAAATGTACCAGAATTATTATTTGCATACCATATTCTATTACTTTTTAAATATGATATATGCATATTATCAGAATTGCTTGCTATGCTTATTAAGCTTCCTAATTCTCTGTTTTTATCCAGTATTTCTCTTTTGAAATTTCCATCTTTTCCAAACACATAAACAGGAGAGTTAATTGTATTGTCATAATAAGCTATATGCAAATTATTGTTTGGGTCTATTAATAATTCGCTGATATAAGGTGTATTATTTAAAGATGCTACCGACCAAGTTGAAATGGATTCAAAACTGCTTATTCTATAATAATGTTTTGATAATGGCGGAGCATCTTTATTAATATCTTTTTCATATTGAGCGTTTATATTCGAACAGAAAATAATAATAGCTATTAATATTAAAAAGATTTTATTTCTTTTTAGTTTTTTTAGTATTCTCATCTTTTAATTTTATAACAGATTCTATACCTTCCTCTTTTGGTCTTATAAATCTGCACTTAATAATTTTTCCATTTTCATCAAGAACAGCTTTTATATGAGAGTAGTAGAATATACAATGTTCTATATAAGCATTATCATCTACAACAGAGCCGTATATGTAACTTACTCCTTTAATAAGTACATTTTTACCTATGCTAAGCGGATGTTTATCGCTTCCAGTAACATTAACACCTCTCTCTAATATAGTGTTTTCGCCAATATATACATTTCCTCTTATTTGATTGCCTGCATATATATGCACATTATTTGAAAGAGTCATTTTTTGATTATCCAAACAAGATATTAATGCATTATCTCCTATATAAGTATGCTCTCCAAGCTCAATATTACCTTCAAGTTTTGCGCCATGGTCTATATAAACGCCATAATTAATTTTTACACCCTTACCAATATAAGCCCCTTTTCCTACATATATATCAAGAGGCTTTTCATCTTTATCAATTTCTAATATCTGCTCAACTACACTGTCATCAATAAAGAAATCTTCTCCGTCATATATTGTAATAATGTTTTTTAATTTATTGTAAACATTATTTCTTGCAATGGATTCCATTTCTTTAAGCACAGTTTTATCATTAAAGCCTAAAACAACTCTGTTGTCTTTTGGCATATATGTTGATATTGATAAATTATTATTAACAAACATCTCTATTAAGTCTGTTAGATAAAGTTCATTTTGAGCATTATTTGCTTTTAATTCTTTTATCAAATTTAAAAGAGGCTCAATTTTAAAACCATATATACCAGCAACATATTCATGCATATTGTCTAAAAGCTCATCTTTTCCGTACTCGAATTTTTCATCTTTATAAGCCTTTACTAAATCTTCATCATCTTTAAGAGCAAGTATATCTTTATATTCTATTACACCCATTACCTGACCCTTGCTTCCTTCTCTGTATTGGCTTTTTTTATGGTCTTTAGTTAATCCTCTTGTTCTTAATACTCTTCCATAATAGTTTCCGCCCTTAGGACCATCGTACATAGCAGTCATTAATATCATGTCTGTTTTAGCTTTCATAAACTCATCATGAAACTCTTTCATAGTATTAGAGTCTATTAGTCCCATATCAGCATATATAACATAACAATATTTAATATTTTTTAAATCGCTCTTTTCAAGACCTACCTTTACCGCATGTCCAGTACCTAATTGTTTTTCTTGATAAGCAAAATTAGTATTAGCCTGTTTTCCAACAGCATTAGCTACTTCCAAAGCTTTTATTCCAACAACTATAGTAATATTGCTTTTGTTTATACCATTTTTTACAGCAAGTCTTACTCTCTCTATGCTTGGAACTCCCCAAATAGTATGAAGCATTTTTGATGTTGAGCTCCTTATTCTTTTACCATGCCCTGCTGCTAATATTATTACTAAACTATCGTTTTTAGAGAATTTAGATGATAATTGCTCTAAGCTTTCTTCTATATTTTTTATATTATTCTCTTCTTCTTTTTTTATCATAAACTAACTCCTATTTTTTATAGTTTATTTATTTTTACTTTTTATCTATTTTCTCAAATACGGCCTTTTTTATAGTTTTATTATTATAATTTTGTATATTAGATAATTTTTCTTTATTATTATTTAGTTTTTCTTTATCTAATTTTTCTTTTGCATTTAAAATGTCTTCTAAGCTATTTCTTTTATAATTATTAGGAAGATATGTGTTTTTAGAATCTAAGGATAATTTATTTGTTTTAGCATTATTAAATGTTTCATCATCGTTTAACCATTTTTGCAATACTTTTGCTACAGATTGCGAGAGAGTATCTAATTTTTGTTTTGCTCTTATATTTCCGCCAAGATTTGAATCTTCTTTGAGTATAAACTTATATAATTGAATAGCTTTTATAAAATTTTTACTTTCAAAGTTATAATAGTCAGCAATTTTTTCTATTCCGCCAAAATATGAAGCTGTAAGATAACATCTATACGCTTCTTCTATTTTTCTTTCATTAAAAAGTTCATTACCTTTTCTAATTAAGGCGCTTTTAGTTTTATCATCTATACTCATATTGTCTACAATTATATATCAATAATATTAAAGTTCAAGTATAATTTGTTCTATAATACAAGAAAATATTATTTATACGTATACACTTGCTTATTTGTGCTTTTATATTAAAATGCTATTAATAATAATATTGGAGTTTTCGTATATGTTTAATAATGTTAAAGATAGATTAAGAGAATTAATAAAAGAACAGTTTTTAATAATAGATGGAGCTACTGGTACAGAACTTCAAAAGAAAGAAATAAAAAAAGAATCTTGGATTATAAACGGCAATAGTATAGAAGGCTGTAATGAGGTATTAAATATAACAGCTCCTCATATAATGAAAGAAATACACATAGATTATTTGAATGCCAATGCTAATATAATTAAGACTAATAGTTTTGGGGCTATACCTTGGGTGTTAAGCGAATATGATATTTCTGATAAAGCTTATGAATTAGCGAAAAGTGCAGCATTGATAGCAAATGAAGCAAGAGCGGAGTATTTAAAAAATCCTAATTCTAAAGGCGATTTAGATAGAGATATTTTTATTGCAGGAAGTTTAGGTCCTGGTGTAAAGCTTCCAAGTTTGGGGCAGATTGGTTTTGATGAGATGTATAGCGGTTATACTTTAGCTGCAAGAGGCTTAATAGATGGAGGAGTTGACATAATACTTCTTGAAACGGCCCAAGATGTTTTGCAATTAAAGGCGGCAATATTAGCAGTTAATGATACGGCTACAAAATTAAATAAAGATGTTCCAATAATGGTTTCTGTAACAATAGAAAAAGAAGGCACAATGCTTTTGGGTACAGATATAGAAACAGCATATACAATACTTTCAAATTTGAATATATTTTCTATAGGCATGAACTGCGGCACAGGTCCAGATATGGCAATGCAGCATATAAAAAAACTTTCAGAAATATCTTGTATGCCAATATCAATACACAGCAATGCAGGTCTTCCAGAAAACAGAGACGGAAAAGCATATTATAGTATGACACCAGAAGAATTTGCTGATATTAACAGTAAGTTTTTTGGTTTTAATGGTCTTGCTTTTATAGGAGGCTGCTGCGGAACTACTCCTAAACACATAGAATCATTAGCAAAAAAAGTTAAAGGAGTAAGACCTAAAAAAGCAGCATTAGAAAAACAACGACCTTATATAGCAAGCTTATTTAATTCTGTTAGTATTAAACAAAAGCCTGCTCCTTTAATGATAGGGGAAAGAAGTAATGCAAGCGGAAGTAAAATATTTAGAGAACTTATGATAGCAGGGGATATGGACGGTATGCTTGATGTTGGTATAAAGCAGGTTAAGTCTGGAAGTCATGCTATAGATGTTAATGCTGCTTGGGCTGGACGTGATGAAATAGAAGATATTACAAAAATTATTTCTGCTTATGTTAAACAGATTTCTTTGCCTTTAGTTATTGATGCTATAAAGCCAAATGTAATAGAGGCAGCTTTAAAAGTATATGGAGGAAAACCTATAATAAATTCTGCTAACATGGAGCAAGGAGAAGAGAAATTTGATGCTATATGCTCTTTAGCAAAAAGATACGGAGCTTCTATTATGCTTCTTACTATAGACGAAAAATCAATGGCTTTTACTTGCGAAGATAAATTGAGAATGGCTGAGAGAATGTATGAGCGTGCAGTTAATGTTCATAAAATACTTCCTCATGATATAATATTTGACCCTCTTACATTTACGCTTGCAAGCGGTGATGAAAAAAGTTTTTTATCAGGTATTCAAACACTTAATGCCATTAAAGAATTATCTAAAAAATATCCTGAATGTTCTATAAGTTTAGGGGTATCAAATATTTCTTTTGGTCTTAAAGAAGAGGCAAGAAAGGTTATGAATTCAGTATTTTTGTATGAAGCTGTTAATTGCGGGCTTACTATGGCTATAGTCAATGTAGCACAAATATTTCCGCTTTCAAAAATAGATGAAAAAGAAGTAGAATTGGCAAAGGATTTAATATACAATAAAAGTAATACTAAAGAACCTTTAATAAATTATATAAATCATTTTTCTGATAAAAAAGAAGATATTGCAAAAGAAAAGAATGATATCAAAAAGCCTTTGAGAGAGGCTATAAGAGATGCTATGCTTGACGGTGAGTGGAAAGATATGCAAAACTTACTAAAAGAGGCTAAAGAAAATAGTGAAGAGTTTGGAGGGGAAAAAAAGTTTGCACAGGCTATAATTGATGAGATACTTCTTCCTACTATGGCAGATATTGGTGTTAAGTTTGGGGAGGGAAGTATACAGCTTCCTTTTGTTTTGGGGGCTGCTGAGGTGATGAAAAAGAGTGTTGATTTTCTTTCTGAATTTTTAGAGAAAAAGAAACAAGAAAAAACTGCTAAAATAATACTTGGTACAGTGGCAGGAGATGTGCATGATGTGGGTAAGAATTTAGTTGAAATAATAATAAAAAATAATGGATTTGAAACTGTGAATCTTGGAACGAAAGTGCCTATAGAGAAATTTATAGAGGCGTATCATGAGCATAATGCTGATTGTATAGGAATGTCTGGGCTTTTGGTAAAATCTACAGAAGTGATGAAAGATAATTTAGCGTATATTAGAGATAAGGGCTTAAAAATACCTATACTTTTAGGGGGCGCTGCTTTAACTAAAGACTTTGTTGAAAACGCTTGCAAAAAAGTTTATGGAGATAGCGGCAAAATATTTTATTGTAAAGATGGTTTTGATGATATTGTAGCGATAAAAGAGATAATAGCCGACAGAGATAAAGAAAATAATAATTAAAGGATATAAGTCTATCAATGCCTGAAATAAATCACAAAAATCATGAACATCATATAAATAAACCTCCTTTCTACGGAAGAAAAGTTTTTGAGTTTAATAAACAAATAGAAAAAGAAGCCTTTGATATGATTAATAAAATTAGGCTTTTTAGAGTGGGGTTTGGATATTCTGCAAAAAATCAGGATATGGAAAAATATAATGAGATGATTAAAACAAAAGTAGAGCCAAAATATGAGGAGATGAAAAATAATATTATAGAAAATAATTTGCTTGAGCCTGTAATGATTTATGGATTTTATAAAACTGTTACAGAGAATGACAAACTTTATATATATGATGTTGATTATAATACAAGCGAATTAAAAAATGAAAAAATAGAAATTCCTTTAGAACGAATGGAGAAAGAGCCTTACAATTCTATAGTTGATTTTTTTGACAAAGATGAAGATACTATTGGTTTTACTCTTGTAAGTCTTGGAACAAAATTCCATCAATATTTAAAAGGATTATATGATAGTGATGAATATAAAGAGTATTATTTTTATAATGCATTGGGTACAAATATCATAGAGAATTATGTTGATATACTTCAAAACTATATGGACAATTTACTTAACTTAAAAAACAACGGCAAAAGAAAGCATGTAGGATGCAGATATTCTTTTGGTTATAAGGCACTTAGTAATATGTACGGCAACAAAATAATATTTAATCAATTAAAACCAGAAGAGTTTAATGTAACACTTACAGAAAGCTATATGATGGAGCCTGAACTTGGCACTTGTGCAATAGTATCATTTTGCGAAGAGTCTTACTATTTTGCTAATTAAAATTATATATTTTTAAGTAAATCCACCACAAACTCGTAGTTGTTTAGGCTCATTATATGAATTTTTTTATGTATCTTTAGCATGTCTTCAAAAAGTTTAGATGATAACTCTGTTGCTGTTTTCCTCTCTTCTTCTTCTGATTTGTCGCTTGCTTTTTTTAGTTTATTTAGCCATTTCTCTGGTATGTATGAACCTGATAATTTATAATATATAAAATAGGCAGTTTTATAAGTTAATACAGGGAAAAATCCAGGCACTAATATAGGTTTTTCTTTTAATGGCAATTCATCAATACAGTTTAATAAGAACTCTAATCTTTCAACTTCGTATATTGGCTGAGTAAATATTGCCTTAACTCCAGAATTAGCTTTTTTAGCGAGTCTTACTTTTAAGCTGTCATCATTTTTAGCATAACTATTTATTACACAAAAAGGATATATTGGTTTTAATGGCTCTTTAAAAGAAAACTCTCCTAAACTTTTTGATTTATTTAAATTTTTTATTATGTCTATTAATAAATTGGAGTTGCCTTCAAATACACCTTTAGCTTGTTTTTGATTTCCATTAGCTATAGCATCGCCTGTAACAGCAAGTATCATTCTTATATCAAAATAATTAGCACCTATTAAATCATTTTGTAAAGCTATAGAGTTTTTATCACGCATTGTTTGTGTTGCAATGAATGGTTTGTTATTATTTAATTTTTGTTGAAGCTGTATTGATGCTAATATTGGAGATATTTTTATGTTTGCAAATGGAGAATCGGTTACAACAAAGGCATCTACATAATTTTGTATATTAGAATTATTTATTTTCTCTTCTATATAGCTTAAATCATATTTTGCTTGAGGAGATATTTCGAGAGTAAAAGTATACTCATTGTTATTTTCTAATTTTTTTATAAAATTTTCTACATAATTATTCATTTAATATATGATATTATATAATAGAAAAAAGTCAAACTTAATTGTTACTTAGTTGCATATTATTTATCAAATATACAATTCTATTTTTTATTACAAATATTCAGATAAAATCGTGGATTTATAAATAAAATTTTCTATAATTAAATTAATAACTATGCAATAATCGTATTTTTTTATTTATTGTCTATTTGTTAATTTATAGTAAAATATATTACATTTAAATATTGGTAAATTATATATGACAGATAAAACAATTAAGCAAGAGAAAAAATATAAATACTTAACTCAATCTAATATAGAACCATTAATTATAAAAATGGCTATTCCTACCATTATTAGTATGCTTACAACATCATTTTATAATATGGCAGATACTTTTTTTGTAAGTAAAATCAATACTCAATCTACAGCTGCTGTTGGAATAGTATTTTCTATGATGGCTATAATACAGGCTATTGGTTTTTTCTTTGGGCATGGTTCTGGTAATTACATTTCTATTAAATTAGGTGCTAAAGATACTCTTGAAGCTTCTAAAATGGCTGCTACTGGTTTTGTATCTGCTATGATAGTTGGTTTTATTATATTGATATTTGGAATTATTTTTATAAATCCTTTAGCTCATATCTTAGGCTCTACAAATACAATATTACCATATTCAAAAATCTATATGAAATATATTTTAATAGGGGCACCATATATGACTGCTTCTATTGTGCTTAATAATCAATTAAGGCTTCAAGGTAATGCTTTGTTTGCAATGATAGGTTTAATAAGCGGTGCTGTAATTAATATAATATTAGACCCTCTTTTTATTTTTTATTTTGATATGGGAATAAAAGGTGCTGCTGTAGGTACTATAATAAGTCAATTTATAAGTTTCTGTGTATTATTAATTGGCTCAAATGTATGGGGTACACTTCCTATTAAGTTAAAAGATTTTTCTCCTAGTTTAGAAAAATATAAGGCTATAATTGTTGGAGGGCTTCCTAGTCTTTGCAGACAAAGCATATCAAGTTTTTCAACTGCCTTTTTAAATACATCTGCTTCATTTTTTGGAGATGCTGCAATAGCTGCTATGTCTATAGTAAATAGGGTGGCTATGTTTTCTAATTCTGCAATTATAGGTTTTGGTCAAGGGTTTCAGCCTGTATGCGGCTTTAATTATGGGGCAAGAAAATATGATAGAGTTATAAAAGCTTTTTATTTTTGTGTAAAAGTTTCAACTATTGTGCTTATAATGTTTGCATTTATTATTTTTACTAACTCTCATTCAATAGTTAATCTTTTTAATAAAGAAGATGCAGCATTATTTTCTGTTGCAAATAGTGCTTTACGCTATCAAGCATTAACTCTTCCTTTGTGGGGGATTATAACTTTATCTAGTATGATTCTTCAAACTACCAGAAAAACAATAAGAGCTTCAATATTAGCTTTGGCAAAACAGGGTATATTTTTTATACCAATAGTTTATATATTGCCAAAGTTTTTAGGATTGCTTGGTATAGAAATAGCTCAGCCTTTGGCAGATTTATTTACTTTTATTATATCAATACCTTTGGGGTATAGTATAATAAAAGAAATGAAAATAGAACTAAAAAACAATGTGAAAATAACTTAATTATTGAAATTTAACAATAATATATTTTTACAGTTTTATTTTATATGATGTAATTGTATGTAATGTTTTGACAATTTAACATTATAATGTATAATTTATTAGAATAATAATATAGATTTGCGGAATTATAGATGAGAGAAATATTTTTACGATTAGAAAGTGAGAATGTTGAAAAGAGATTAGAAGCCCTTGATGAGTTAGCAAAACAAGTATCTGTTGCCGACAAGAAAGCTGTAATTAAAGTATTAAAAGAGCATATATTAGATTGGGATGAAGATGTTAGGGTTAAAGTTGCTCATCTATTAAAAATATATATGGAGAAATAATATATGGCGAGAATAATATCTTTTTCTAGTGGAAAAGGTGGAGCTGGAAAAACTTTATGTTCCGTCAATTTTGCCAGCGAATTAGTTTCCAAAGGTTATAAAGTATTAGTTTTTGATATAGATATTAATTGTTCTAATGTTTTTATATTATTGCAGGTAAAGCCTCAGTCTAAATTACAGCAATATTTTGAAGGAAATATTACTTTAAAAGATTGTATATTGAATAGCCCTTTTAATATAGATGTTATTAGTGCGGGAGTTAATATACAAAAACTTCTTCCATTTGAAAGTGATTTTTATTTATCAAAGCTTGCTAATGATTTAAAAGCTTTGTCTGAGGAATATGATTATGTTATTATAGATTATGCTGCGGGAATAACACAATCTATGATAAAGTTCTATGAGATTTCTGATGACATTATATTAATTGCTAACCCTGAAATAACTTCTCTTACCGATTTATATAGACTTATAAAAATGATATGTTCTGACAAAATTACAGAAAAGATTTATTTGATAGTAAATAAAGTAAAAAATATAGATTGGGCTGTTAATTTGTATAAAGAGATAAAAAAAGTTGTTGATAAGTTTGAACTTAATATAGAGCTTAATTTACTTGGACCAATATTATTTGATGAAGAAAAAGTAATGATGTCTATTCAAAAACGTACTCCATTAATAATTCTCTATCCTAAAACTCCTATAAAAGGCGGATTTTCTTTAGCTGTTACAAGATATTTATATGATATAGGTGAGATGAAAGATGATAATAAAGATAAAACTTTTGTAGATTTCTTTTAATGTTTAATAAGATTCAATACTTGTAAATTATAATAAAAAAAACAAAATTAGTATTAAAGCAATATTTTTGTATGTGTATTCTATGCAATAATTTTTAAAAAAAATAAATCAAATGAATAGTTAAAAAAATATATTTAAGGAGTTTTATATGTATTTGAGAAAGATAATAGCACATAGAGGATTTTCTTATGAGTACCCTGAAAACACTATGTTGGCATTTCAAAAAGCAATAGAACTTGGAGTAAAATGTATAGAAACAGATGTAACCATATTAAAAGATGGAACACTTGTATTATTTCATGATTATGAAACTAAATACCATACAGACTTTGACGGTGTTATAAATGATTTGGACTATGATGCGATACAGAGAATAGATGCGGGCTCTTGGAAAAATGAAAAGTTTAAAAATATTAGAATACCTACTTTACAAGAATTAATAGATTTATGTAAGAAAACAAATACTGTAATAAATTTAGAATTAAAAGGCGAGATTTCAAAGAATGAAAAAGATAGCATAGTAGAAAATACTGTAAAAACTGTAGCTGATAAAAAGGCAGAAGATTTAGTATTTTATTCAAGTTTTGAATTTGATATGCTTAGAACACTAAAAAAAATATCAAAACACTCAAAATTTGGAATATTACTTTGGGAAGAAACAAATCATTGGAAAGATATAGCAGATGAATTAAAACCTCAGTCTATGCATTTATATGATAAAACTATAAATAAAGAATTGGCTAAAAATATTAAAAATGAAGGGTATGAACTTTATATATATACTGTAAATTCTATAGAACTTGCTAATGAACTTTATTCTATGGGAGTAGATGGAGTATTTACAGATATGCCTAATATATTTGATAAAAAATTATACTAAAAAATTATAAATAAAAAAGGAGGTAATTTAAGAATAACTTATTTACCTCCTTCAATATAATTATATAAATATTATCTATAGTAATAATATCTCATTCTATATGAGTTTAATTGAGTTAATTGTTCATCTGTAAGAACATCTAAAACAGCAACGTCTTTTTCTATTCTAAGATAATCAATTTCTTTTTCTAAATCTTTTCTTTGACTTATTAAATCTTTTATTAAGTTTAAGTCTAAATCAATTTTTTCTCTTTCAAGCTTGAATTTATAATCAATACTTCTTTTTTGATATTCTAAATCATTGATTTTTAATTCATATTCATAAGATATTTGACCCATTTCTTCAAGCTGAGCATCTGTTAAATATATACCGGCATTTCTGCACATTCTGTATATATCACCTCTAGGACCTCCCATAGCCCTTGGCATAGCTCTTTCTCTCGGACCTGGTGCAGGCGGAACATCACCACCTCTTGGAGCAGGCGGCTGAGCAAATGCTAATGCTGATACTAATGTTAATATTAATGTAGATAATAATAATTTTGATTTCATTTCTAATAACTCCTGTTTTGTTTTTGTATTATATTAGACGAAGTTACAGCCATGAAAGTTCCCTATTTATAATTAAAAATACAATTATTTTTATAAAGTTATATATAAAATGTTGATTTTTTTATGTATTAAATTATCATTATTATATAATAAATTATAATTTATTAAATTTTTTATAGCGGAGTATATAAATTATGGGTAAATTAGGAAGAGTTTTATGGTTAGTATTTGGTATATTACTTATTATATCAGGCATAGCTACTATATTTAATCCGGCTGAAACAGTATTGTTGTTAGCATATATAATAGGCTTTTTAACAATATTTTCTGGTATAAGCACTATATTTTATTTTTTCAGTTTAAGGCATTTATCAAGTTCACTTTTAATTTTAGCAGATGGTATAATATCAACTATATGTGGTATTATAATCATATCTAATCTCACAATCAGCGGTGCATTTATACCATATATGGTTTCATTTTTTGTAATAGTGAGAGGAGTTATTGCTATATCTTCTTCTATAGAATTAAAAAAAGAGGGTTACAGTAAATGGGGACTCTCATTATTTAGCGGAGTATTAACTTTATTAGCTGGAATTGTGTTAGCATTCAATCCTATACTTGGAGCTGTTTATGTTAGTGTAGTTATTGGAGTTGGTTTAATACTTTATGGTATTGTTACTTTGCAGCTTTGGTTTGCTTATGGTAATTTTTTTAGAGATTAATAATCAAATTTAACAAAAATATAAATAAAAAAAATATTAATTTACTAATTGATAAAAAATAATATTGTTGTATAGTATTACTAATAACAATATTATTTTTTTATTTTGAGGGAAAGTATGCCTATATATGATATAGAAATGATAAGAAAGTTTTATTTAAACTATTCTAATAAAGTTAATAATGTAAAACAAAAATTAAATAGAGCATTAACATTATCAGAAAAGATATTATATGCTCATTTGTATGATGAAAAAACAATAAAAGATTTTAAGAGGGCAGAAGATTATGCAGATTTTCGTCCTGATAGAGTAGCAATGCAAGATGCTACAGCACAAATGGCATTACTTCAATTTATGAATGCTGGAAAAACTTCTTCTGCAGTACCTGCAACAATACACTGCGACCATTTAATAGAGGCTTGTAAGGGTGCTGAAGAAGATTTAAAAAATGCACTTAATGTTAATAAAGAAGTTTATAATTTTTTGGAGAGTGTTGCTAAAAAGTACGGGCTTGGTTTTTGGGAGGCTGGTTCTGGTATTATTCACCAAATAGTTTTAGAAAATTATGCTTTTCCGGGCGGCATGATGATTGGTACAGACTCTCATACACCTAATGCTGGAGGGCTTGGAATGCTTGCCATAGGTGTAGGCGGAGCTGATGCGGTTGATGTTATGACGGGAATGGAGTGGGAGCTAAAAATACCTAATATAATAGGGGTAAAATTAACAGGCTCTTTAAATGGCTGGGCGAGTGCAAAAGATGTGATATTAAAATTGGCAGGAATATTGACAGTTAAAGGCGGCACTAACTCCATTATAGAATATTTTGGAGATGGGGCTAATAGTTTATCGGCTGCTGGTAAAGCTTCCATTTGTAATATGGGTGCGGAAGTTGGAGCTACCACTTCAATATTTCCTTATGACAATAATATAAAAGAATATTTAATTGCTACAGGACGTGAAGAGATAGCTAAACTTGCTGATGAAAATATAAATAATCTAAAAGCAGATGAAGAAGTATATAAAAGTCCAGAGAAATATTATAATAAGATAATAGAGATTAATTTGTCTGAATTAGAACCATATATAAACGGACCATTTACTCCAGATGCAGCTTGCACTATAAGTGAGTTTGCTAAAAAAGTGGAAGAAAATAAATATCCTACAGCTATGGAAGTTGGTTTGATAGGCTCTTGTACTAATTCTTCTTATCATGATTTAAGTAAGGCAGCTTCAATTGCTCGTCAGGTAATAGAGAAAAAATTAAAAGTAAAATCAAAAATAATAATTAATCCAGGTTCTGAGGTTTCTTATAATGCAGCTTTAAGAGATGGTATAATTGATGATTTCAAAAAAATTGGTGCTGTTATAATGACTAATGCATGCGGACCTTGTATAGGGCAGTGGAACAGAGAAGAGAAAGACAACACAAGAGCTAATTCTATAGTAACATCTTTTAACAGAAACTTCGCAAAACGTGCTGACGGTAACCCTAATACTCATGCATTCGTTGCTTCTCCTGAAACTGTAATGGCTTTAAGCATAGCAGGGGATTTGAGATTTAATCCTTTAAAAGATATTTTAATTAATGAAGAAGGAAAAGAAGTAAAACTTGATGAACCTATTGGAATAGCTTTGCCAAAAAACGGACTTAGCACAGAAAACAAAAACAGACAAAATGCACCAGACAGTAGTGTAGAAATTATAATAGATAAAGATTCAAAACGTTTGCAATTATTGAAGCCTTTTGATAAGTTTAATATAAAGGATTTTGAAAATATGCCTTTGCTTATAAAAGTTAAAGGTAAATGTACAACCGACCATATATCAATGGCAGGACCTTGGCTAAAATTCAGAGGACATTTGGAAAATATTTCAGACAATATGCTAATGGGGGCTGTTAATTTCTTTAATGATAAAACAAACTCTGTATTTAATCAATTAAGCAACAATTATGAAGAGGTTTCAAAAACAGCAAAAGAATATAAGCAAAAAAATATTTCTTCTATAGTAGTGGCAGAAGAGAATTATGGAGAAGGATCAAGCAGAGAGCATGCTGCAATGGAGCCAAGATTTTTGAATGTTAAAGCAGTGCTTGCTAAAAGTTTTGCTAGAATACATGAAACTAATCTTAAAAAACAAGGTATGCTTGCTATAACATTTAAAAATAAAGATGATTATAACAAGATAGAAGAAAAAGATAAAATAAGCATATTAGGTCTTGATGATTTTAGGCCTAAACAAAACTTAACTGTTAAAGTAATTCATCAAAATGGAAGTGAAGAGACTTTTGAAGCGGTTCACACATATAATGAAGCACAGATTGAATGGTTTAAAAACGGAGGAGCATTGAATAGTTTAATGAAAAATTAATTTATATAAATTTAAATGTTTGATATTCTTTATAGTATCATAAATAAAATACAGTTCTTTTGGTTCTTTTATACCAATAAAAGAACTGGGGGAGCGGGGGCTAGTCCCCGCAAATAAAAAACAATCAATAATAGGATTTTAATATGAGTAAAATAGAAATGAAAAATGGTAAATTGATAGTACCAAATAAAGTTACAATTCCTTTTATAGAGGGGGACGGAGTAGGGGCTGAAATTACGCCTGCTTCTCAAATGGTTGTAAATGCGGCTGTAAAAAAGGCCTACAACGGAGAGAAGTCTATTGAATGGCTTGAAGTACTTGCAGGAGATAAAGCTCAAAAAGAGTTAGGTACTCCTTTGCCTGATGAGACTATAAACATTTTTAAAGAATATCTTATAGGCATAAAAGGACCTTTAACTACTCCTGTTGGTGAAGGTATACGTTCACTCAATGTGGCACTTCGTCAGACTTTAGACCTTTATGTTTGTTTGAGACCTGTAAGATGGTTTAAGGGTACTTCTTCGCCTGTAAAAGAGCCTAATAAAGTTAATATGGTGGTTTTTAGAGAAAATACTGAAGATATATATGCTGGCATAGAATGGAAAACAGGCACTGAAGAAGCAAAGAAATTTTATAACTTCTTAAAAAATGAAATGGGTGTAACTAAAGTAAGATTTCCAGAAACATCATCTTTTGGAGTTAAGCCTGTATCTGAAGAAGGCTCTAAAAGGCTCATACGCTCTGCAATAGAATATGCTTTGTTAAATAAACTTCCTTCTGTTACTTTGGTTCATAAGGGTAATATAATGAAGTTCACCGAGGGCGGATTTAAAAAATACGGATACGAACTTGCAAGAAAAGAGTTTGCTGATAAAACTTTTACTATGGAAGAATATGCCAAAATAAAAAAAGAGTTTGGTGAAGATAAAGCAAAAGAAAAGTTAAAAGAAGCAAAAGAACAAGGTAAACTCATAATAAAAGATAATATATGCGATGCATTTTTACAAAACACATTATTAAAACCGGAAGATTATTCTGTAATAGCAACATTAAACTTAAACGGCGATTATGTATCAGACCAATTAGCTGCTATGGTTGGGGGAATAGGAATAGCACCTGGAGGAAACATTAATTATAAAACAGGTCATGCTATTTTTGAAGCTACTCACGGCACAGCCCCCGATATAGCAGGAAAAAATAAGGCTAATCCTTGTTCATTAATACTTTCTTCTGTGATGGCATTAGAATATTTGAATATGAATGAGGCTGCAAGTTTAATAATAAATGCATTAGAGAAATCTTTTGAAAGCGGATATGCTACTGAAGATTTGGCTTGCTTTATGGATAATGGAACTGCACTTGGCACAAAAGAGTTTGCAGAAAGAATAGTTTCTATAATGTAATAAAAAATAATATAGGGGTATATTTATGAAAAAAGAATATTTATTGTACAAACTTTATGACCATTCAAGCAAAAGAATAAAAATAGATAGTGAGCTTTTTCAGAAATATAATGTAAAAAAAGGTTTAAGAAATGAAGATGGAACAGGAGTTCTTGTTGGGCTTACAAATATTGGAGATGTTGTAGGTTATGAAAGAGATAAAAACGGAAAAGTATGTCCTATAGACGGTAAACTTTATTATAGAGGATATGATTTAAATGATATTGCTAATGATATATTAACTAATAAACGTTTTGGTTATGAGGAGGTTTGCTATCTTCTTCTTTCTGGTAAGCTTCCAGATATGGAGAGATTGCAGTCTTTTAAAGAGTTAATATCTGATAATATGTATTTAGATAAAAAAACTATAATGAATATAATAGATTTGGAAGGGCAAAATATTATGAACATACTTTCAAGAAGTGTGCTTGAGATGTATATTCATGACCCTAATCCTGAAGATTTATCATTAGAAAACTTAATGCTTCAATCTATACAATTAATAGCAAGATTTCCAGCTGTTATTGCTTATGCTTATAATATGTTTCAATATAGTGTTAATCAAAAATATTTAAACATTACATTGCCAAAGCCAAAATATTCTATAGCAGAGAATTTTTTATATATGCTTAAGCAGGAGTTTAGTGAATTAGAAGCAAGAATGCTTGATTTACTTTTAATACTTCATGCAGAACATGGTGGCGGTAACAACTCTACATTTACAGTGCGTGTTACAAGCTCTACAAGAACGGATACTTATTCAAGCATTTCTGCTGGTATTGGTTCTTTAAAAGGTGATTTACATGGTGGGGCTAATGCTAAAGTAATGGATATGTTTATTCATTTGAAAGAGGCTATAGATAATTGGGAGAGTAAAAAAGAGATAGATGAATATTTAATGAAAATGCTTAACAAAGAAGCTTATGACAAGAGCGGACTTATATATGGAATGGGGCATGCTGTTTATACTTTATCAGACCCGCGTGCTGTTATATTAAAAGATTTGGCTCGTCAGCTTGCTAAAGAAAAGAAAAAGGAAAAAGAGCTTGCGTTTATGGAGCTAATAGAAGAGAGAGCTATAGAATGTTTTATAAAGGTAAAAGGAGATAAAAAAAGAGTTTGTGCCAATGTTGACCTTTATTCTGGATTTATATATGAAATGCTTGGCATATCTAAAGAACTTTATACTCCGCTTTTTGCTATGTCAAGAATTGTAGGCTGGTGTGCTCATAGAATAGAGGAACTTAATTTTGATGACAGAAGAATTATAAGACCTGCGTATAAAAATGTTTCTGACCCTCAAGAGTTTATTTCTATGGATAAAAGATAATTTTTTTATAGAGATAATTTTTCAAGGAGTTTTATTTTGTATAAAGCTCCTTTTTTATATTAGAGTTGTTTTAAAACATTAATAAATATTAATATATTTTAGCAATAATAAAATTGTATATAAATAAAAAAGGAAACAGTGTTATTTACTGCTTCCTTATTTTTATTTTTTAGATTATTTATTTTAATTATCTTCTTTTAATAAATTTGCCTATAGGTATAAAGTCTGCTGGGTTTAACGCCACTCCGTTTCTTCTAACTTCAAAATGTAAATGGCTTCCTGTAGAATTACCAGTGCTTCCCATTCTTCCTATCATTACACCAACACCTACATTAGCACCAACTGTAGTAGTGATTTTATTTAAATGTCCGTAGTATGTAGTGTATCCTTTATCATGACGAACTATAACCAAATTTCCAAATCCGCCGCTGTATCCTGCAAAGATAACTTTTCCTTTTCTTGCTGCATATATAGGAGTATTTAACCCACCAGGTATATCTACACCTAAATGTTTTCTTCTTACCCCTGTGATTGGGTGTACTCTATACCCAAATACACTACTTATTCTTGTTACAACTGTAGGCAAACTAAACATTTGACCAAACTTATCTATTCTTTCATCTAATGTATATTTAGCGCCAGGTAAAAATATTTCATCGCCAGTATTGATGTTGTCTCTGTCTATTTTGTTAAAACTTAATACTCTGTTAAGTTCAACATCATATCTGTCGCTAATCTCTTCTAATGTTTCATTTTTCTTAACAACATAAAGTAATCCATTTCTATTTGGAATCATTATAGTCTGCCCTGGTCTTAATTTATTAGCATTGCTTATTTTATTAACACTTACTATAGTATCTAAATTAGCACCTATTTTTTTTGATATGCTGCTTAAATTATCGCCTTCTTCTATTATATATTCATCATATTTAAGACTAATAGTACCGTCACTTACAAGCGAATTATCAGAAACTAAATAATCATAAAAAGCATCAGATGCCTTTTCTATAGAGGCAACAGGCGTAGAAGTAACTGCAGGTATATTTTCTATATCTTCTTCTACTGCAGCTATATTATTAGTTTCTATTTTCATCTCTTTAACTTCATCTACTATTTTATTATATAATTCAGAAGTATTTTTTGAATCATCTATATTTTGAGCATACAAATTATTATTAGAATTCCTTTTAGCCCCAAGTATCAAAAAATTAATTAGAACTATAAACATTATAAACGATATTGCTACTAATAATGATTTTTTTAGAAAGTATGGAAAGAGGTTTTTATCACTATCATCTATTAAATATTGTTTTAATTTTTGTATGATATTTTGTTTTCTTCTCACTCTTGTGTATTTAAATTTTCTCATGGTAATTAGTTCTTTTTATTTTGGATTATTAAATTATTAAAATTATCAGTTAGTATAATACTAAATTTTGACATATTGTCAAGTACATATAATGTAAATATTATCTAACTTTATAATAACTCGGTAAAAAAGAAAAAACTTTTAATATAAATTGTAAACATAATATTGAATTTATTTATTTTTATGCTAAAATCATATTATTATGAGAAGTTTTGTTGTATTATTAATATTATTATTTCAATTTTCTTTATATTCTGAAATAACATTATCTTTTGTAGGCGATGTTATGACAGGAAGTGACCATCCAGATAAAAGTTATTTACCTCCTAATGAGGGGAAAGATGTTTTTAAAAGTGTATCGTCATTTTTAAAATCTACAGATATAAGTTTTGCCAATTTAGAAGGGGCCATAGCAAACTCAGAGACAAAATCTGCTAAAACAGGCAAACGTTCATATTCTTTTCGTATGCCTCCATATATGGCAGATAGAATATCTGAAGCTGGGTTTGATATAGTTGCTGTTGCTAATAATCATTCAAGGGACTTCGGTGCTAAAGGATATACTCAAACTCAAGAATATGTGAAAAAAGCTGGTATGGAAGTTGTTGGTAATGTTTTAAATCAGGCATCCTTTATGAATGTAAAGGGTAAAAAAATAGGCTTCTTGGCTTTCTATTATTTTTCTTATGCTAATAATTCCATACAAGATATTGCATCTGCTAAGGCTTTAGTTGAAAAGACAAAAAAAGAATGCGATTTTTTAATTGTAAGTTTTCATGGCGGAGCTGAAGGAAGCAGCATGTTTAGAGTACCTAAAACTACAGAGTATTTTTATAAAGAAAATAGAGGGGATGTTTATAAATTTGCAAGGTCTGTTAGTGATGCGGGGGCTGATTTAGTAATTGGTCATGGTCCGCATGTGCTTAGAGCTATGGAAATGTATAATAATACTTTTATAGCTTATTCTCTGGGCAATTTCGTTGGATATAAACAGTTCTCTTTATCCGGAAATAATGGAATTAGTGCTATATTACAAATCACTTTAGATGATGATTTAAAATTTTCTAAGGCCAAAGTGATACCTGTACGTTTAGTAAATGGAGGCGTACCAAGTATTGATTCATCTAACACTGCTATAAAAAAATTGAATGAATATGCTGATTTAGATTTTCCAAAGACAGGCGTGAAGTTTGACAGTAACGGTGAATATTCAAAATAATTATGTTTTGTTGAAATTAAAAAACTATAAATACATTTCATCAATTCATAATTTATTTATTAACTTTTTTTTCGCTCCATTAATAAGATGCACTCCATTCGGTCACTCTGAAAAACTTCTTTATTACAAATTTTGAAAATGGAAAGTTTTTTATTGAAGGAAAGATATAGAAACCCCTATTTATTTAGACAAAAAAATATTATCTGAATTAGAAATTTTATCCAACCAGTCAGAAACATCAATATCCGAAATAGCAAACGAAATACTTTCAAAATATCTAATGAGTAAATAACCTCAAGCCCCCTTAGAAAATTTCCTAAACGCACTAACAGTCTGCACCGAGCCGTACCAAAACAACACCTTTCCTAAAAAATAAACTAAAACGCCGAATATTTTTAATAATAAATTAAGATTAGATGCAGCATATTTTGTTATAAGGATATAATCAGTAGGTATAAAGTATTTAACTAATTCAGAAAACCAATTTTGATAAGAACAGAAATATAATGAAATATAATTTTCTCTATTAAAAATTTTATCTATATAAAAAACATCTGGCATATAAAAAACAGTAAAACAAAAAGCAGTTATAAATATAGTCATACCTAAAGCCCTAATCCAATTCTGCCCATTGTCGCTATATAGAGAACTTAATCCAATGGAAACTATATCTCCAAAAGTTTTGAAATCTTTATTATTCTGCCAATCTTTTATTAAATCATTTTTATGGCATTCAATTTCTTTAGCCTTATATTGTAAAGCATCAATAGCATTGTTTCTGGCATAAGCCTGCTGTTTAAGAAATAAAGCACTTTCACGATTGGCGAATTTATTCACTTTGAAATTAACAGGATTGATTAAACCACCATCAATAATAGAACCTTTAAAATCTGCTTCTTCAATCTCCATATTTCTCAACTCTATTTTTCCTTTTATATTAATGTTTTGGAATGACACTTTAAATGATTTTTTATAATCACCATTGTCTATATATAAATTTGAGTCATTATCTTTAAAAACTAAATTATCAAAAACAATTTGCAATTTTTTATTTTCGATAACTTTTATTATTTCAATTTCTCCATTTTCATTTACATTTAAATAATCATCATTTTTTATTTCTTTTGTTTCTAAAAAATATGCTTTTTTAAATATTTCTATATTAGAAAAAATAACTTTTTTAGAAATAGTATTTGAAGCAAATTTAAAATTTTCTTTAAATATTGAATTTGTAAAAGATACATTTCCATTAAAAGTACAATTTTCAAAATATACCTCATTATTAAAAGTTATATTTTCTAATACTAAATCTTTAGTAAAATATATATTTTGAAAATACAATTTGAAATTAACAACTTCACAATTTGTATCATGTGCTTCTTTATTTAATTTATAAATTATACTTCTAATATCAAATTTAAAATTAATTATAGTTTCACGATGTTGATGACCTATATGTAAAATATAGTCTTCTTCTGGTAAAATGGTAATTATATCATTATCTTTGTAATTCAAACAAATTCCTTGTCGTTTTGAGAGATATTGCTGATATAAATAAACAATAAATACTTTTATTAATTGTTCTTCTGAAGTATATTCAGTAAGTTTTAAAATATCTTGAGTAGCTCTTATATCTCTAATTTCAAATATTGCCATAAAAAACTCTCAAAAAATCATACTTGAATTATAACCCAAATATATAAATCATCAACAATATATAAGATGATAATAAGTGCTTGCAGTTCTTTTGGTTCTTTTATACCAATAAAAGAACTGGGGTGCGGGGCAAAGCCCTGCAAATAATAAAAAAGATAAAAATTTTATTGTTCTTTTTCCCGCAGCTCGCGGTGTGGACTTCGTCAAAAGAACCAAAAAGTGCAAATACTACAACTTTATATTTTTAGAATATATATTAAATATAGTATAACATCTAAAATTAAACATAAATACAGATTTTGTTAAATGCAGTTTTTCACGAAGCGTATACGAAGGATATAATGTTCTTTTATATAAATACCGAAAGATACCTACTCGGTAAAAGAACTAGGGTGCTGCACGGTGTGTACTTCGTTAAGGGTAAAGCCATGCAAATATTTTAAAAGTTAAATTATTTTAAAATAAAAAATGCATGCATTTATAATGCATGCATTCATAAGGCAATATATTTTTTAAGCTATTTCTATTCTTTTCTCATACTTAACTTCTTCTTTCTTTGGAAGAGTAAGAATCAATACGCCATTTTCAAAATTAGCAGCTATATTATCAACATCTATTGACTTATCGCTTATGTTAAAGCTCTGCTCATATTTTGAAACAACTTCTTCTTTATCGCCCTCTTCACTTTTTATAACTTTCTTTCTCTCAGCATATATTGAAAGTATGTTCTCTTTTACTCCAATCTCTAAATCTGATTTTTTTACTCCAGGCATATCCATCTCTATTGTATAGCCCTTATCATCTTCATATATTTTATAATTTCTTTGATACAAAGAATAATCTCTCATACAACTATCTCCTCTATGACATCTATTATTAAACATTGGGAAAAACATTCTTGACATAATACTAATCTCCTTTATTATTTTATTTTTTATTAAGCTATTTCTATTTTTTTCTCATACTTAACTTCTTCTTTTTTTGGAAGAGTAAGAGTTAAAACACCATTTTCAAAATTAGCAGAAATGTTTTCAATATCTATTCCTTTCACGCTAATATTAAAGCTTTGTTCATATTTTGAAACAACTTCTTCTTTATCACCATCTTCACTTTTCATTACTTTCTTTCTCTCAGCATATATTGAAAGCATATTCTCTTTTATACCAATATCTAAATCCTCTTTTCTTACACCAGGCATATCCATTTCTATAGTATAGCTATTATCATTCTCCTCTATCTTGTAATCGCTATATTTAGAAAGGCTATTTTCTTCATTATAAAAATTATCAAAATCATCCAATATAGAATGTAAAGCAGGTAAAAATATTCTTGACATAATCAAATCTCCTTTTTTCAATCAATAATAGTAAGCAGCATTTTTTATTTTTGCTACACTATATATTATGCAAGAATTATGCCAAATATTATTTAACATGTTGTATATTTTTTATACATTTATTATATGTTTTTATAAATAGAGTAAATACTTATTTTAATATATGTATTATTTATATACACAAATAAATACAGTATTGTAGACTTTTAATACTATAAATAAAACTCTTAAAAATAATTGTATCATAACCAATACAATAATTTTAAATATATTATATAATTACATAACAGTAAAATTAAGGAGTATAATTTATGCTCAAAGAGTTTAAAAATTTTATAATGCGTGGAAATGTAATAGATATGTCTATTGGTATTATAATAGGTTCTGCTTTTAGTAAAATAGTAAACTCATTTGTAGAAGATATTTTAATGCCTCCAATAGGCTTAATGCTTAGCGGTATAGATTTTTCTAATATATTTATAGTTATAAAAAAAGGAATAGAAAATCAAGGTCCATACACTTCATTAGAGACAGCAAAAAATGCAGGTGCTGTTGTTATAAGTGTTGGAATGTTTTTTAATGCTATAATAAGTTTTATAATCACAGCAATTTCTATATTTATAATAATAAAAGCAGTAAGTAAAATACAAGAAAAAATGCCGAAAGAAAAGAAAGAAGATAAAAAAGAAATTAAAGTATGCCCTTATTGTTATTCTAATATAAACATTAAAGCTATAAAATGTCCAAACTGCACATCCGATTTAAATTAATGTATTTATTTTATAATATAAAAAATTATTTAAAATATTACTAAACACAGTATTGTAAAATATGTATAAAGTAATATAATATCTAAATCTACCATAACAGAGTATTTTTTAGGAGATTATACTATGAGAGACAAAACTTTTTTAATGATACCAGGACCTACACCAGTACCAGAATCTGCTTTAATCGAAATGGCAAAACACCCTATGGCACATAGAAGCAAAGAATTTTCAAATATATTAAAAGAAGTTTACGAAGATTTAAAATATGTGTTTCAAACTAAGAACGATGTATTTTTATTTACAGCAAGCGGAACAGGGGCAATGTGTGCTGCATTAGAAAATATTGTTAATGAGGGCGATAAAGTACTATGCTTAGTGATTGGAAACTTTGGAGCAAGATGGGCAAAAATTGCAGAAAGTAGAGGAGCTGAAGTTATAAAAGTAGAAGTGCCTCTTGGTGAAGTAATTAAGCCGCAAATACTTGAAGAAGCTTTAAATAAAAACAAAGACATAAAAATAGTAACACTCACTCATAGTGAAACTTCTACAGGTGCTGCTAATGATGTAAAAACATTATGTTCTATAATAAAAAAACATGGTGCATTATCTGTTGTTGATGGTATAACAAGCTTATGTGCTATGGAGTTTAAAACTGATGAATGGAATATTGATGTTGCATTGTCAGGCTCTCAAAAAGGATTTATGATAGCTCCAGGGCTTTCATTTTTAACTGCAAGTGAAGATGCTTTGAAAATGCATGAACAATGTAAATACCCAAGTTTTTACTTTAATTGGAAAGAGCATAAAAAATCTTTAGCTAAAGACACTACACCTTTTACACCTGCAGTAAGTCTTATAAGTTCACTTCATACATCTTTGAAGATGATTAAAGAAGAGGGAATTGAAAATGTTAATAAAAGACATAAAAAACTTTCTCTTGCTTTAAGAGCTGCTATAAAAACTATAGGATTAAAACTTTTTGTAGAAGATGATAATAATGCAAGCTATGCTATCACTTCAATACTTCCACCAGAAGGAATAACTGTTCCAGATATAAGAAAAACTTTGAAAGATGATTATGATATTATTGTAGCTAATGGACAGGGAAGTTTAGAGAATAAAATATTTAGAATAGGTACTTTAGGATTTGTATGCGAAAGAGATTTAATAATGGCTGTTGGAGCATTGGAAGCAAGTCTAATTAAATTAGGATATAAATTTGAAGTTGGAAGCGGAGTTAAAAAATTAATAGAAGAACTAAATAAATAATATTTTTATAATTCTTATATAACAAGAGTTGCTGCAGTATGCACTCGAAATAATAAACAAGAAGTAAAAAATTATTATAAAAAAATAATACTAAAAAAGTATAACATACTTAAATAAAATTAGATTAATTAAATGGAGATTACACAATGAAAGTTTTGATAACTGATAAGATAAATGAATGCGTTAAGGATATAATATCAGATGTTTCTGAAGTAGTATTTCTTCCAACAATGAGCGAAGATGAGCTATCTAACATTATAGGAGAATATGATGCTCTAATGGTGAGAAGCCAGACAAAAGTAACAAGAAAAATCATAGAAGCTGGAAAAAACTTAAAAATTATAGGACGTGCTGGAGTTGGTGTTGATAATATAGATGTTGAAGCTGCTACAGAGAAAGGAATAATAGTAGTAAACTCTCCAGATGGAAACACTATTGCGGCATCAGAGCATACTGTTGCTTTAATGCTTGCCATATCAAGAAATATAGTTCCTGCTGTAGTTTCTACAAAAGAAGCTAAATGGAACAGAGATAAGTTTACAGGAAATGAACTTTTTGGAAAGACTCTAGGTGTTATGGGTTTTGGAAGAATTGGAAGAAAGGTTGTGCATATTGCTCTTTCTATTGGAATGAAAGTTATAGTATATGACCCATTTGCTACAGAAGAAATTGTACAAAAAGTTGGAGCTGTATACGAAACTTCTTTAGATGAGTTTTTACCTCAGCTTGATTATTTATCTCTTCATATACCAAAAACTCCAGAAACAAATAATATTATAAACAAAGATAATTTATGCAAGATGAAAAAGAACGCTATAATCATAAATTGTTCAAGGGGCGGACTTGTTAATGAAGAAGATTTAAAACAAGCATTAGAAAACGGCACTATAGCAGCTGCGGCAGTAGACGTTTTTGTTAATGAACCAAAGATAGAGACTTGCCCATTAGTTGAATATAAAAATGACAATTTAATACTTACTCCTCATCTTGGTGCTAGTACAAAAGAGGCTCAAATTAATGTTGCTTTAGATGTTGCTAAACAAATAAAACAAGTATTGTCTGGAGGATATACTGAATCTGCTGTTAATATACCTTCACTTAATCCTGAAAAATTAGAGCCTGTAAAAGACTATATGAAGATAGCAGAAAATGCAGGTGAAATGATAATGCAAATATCTAACGGTAAAATTAAATCTTTTGAAATAACAGCACAGGGGGAATTAATTAATTTAGATATCCAGCCACTTGAAGTAGCAGTATTAAAAGGTGCATTATCTTCAATGCTTCAAGATGTAAACTATGTTAATGCTCCTTATCTTGCAAAGCAAAGGGGAATAGAAGTAAAAACAATAAAATCTGAAACTCCTTCCACATTTACAGGCATATTAAAAGTAAAACTAACTACAGACAAAGAGGTTAATAATGTATCTGTATCTTTAATAGCTAAAAACATAGCAAGAATAGTTAAGCTAAATGATTATGATGTTATAATAAAGCCTCAGCCTCATATATTAATAGTACCGCATATAAACCAGCCTGCTATGATAGCCAAAGTAGCAACTGTATTATCAAGTGACGGAATAAATATTGGATCAATGAATGTATCAGAAAACATAAAAGGAAGTAATATGTCTATAATGGCTATAAACGTTGACAGAGTAATAGAAAACGACATGATAGAAAAAATCTCAAAAATAGACGGAGTTCATCAACCAAAGTATGTTAAACTTACTTCAGGATATACACTATAAGGATAAATATAGATGAAATTAGCAGTTTTTGATTTTGACTCCACTTTGATGGACGGTGAAACTTTAGACATTATTGCAAGAGAAACTAATTTTGAAAAAGAGATTTCTGAAATTACTGCAAAAGGGATGAGAGGGGAGATTGATTTTTTTGAAAGTTTAGAAATGAGAGTTGCATTACTTAAGGGAATAAAATTAGAAACTGTTAATGAAATTTGTAATAGCCTTCCTGTGATGAATGGTGCAAAAGAAACTATTCACGAGCTTCACAAAAAAGGCTATAAATGTGTATGCTTTTCTGGAGGATTTAAAAATGCAACCACCCTATTTGCATATAAGCTTAATTTAGACGGAGAGTTTGCAAATATCTTTCACACAAAAAATAGCATACTTACAGGAAAAGTTGGAGGCGAGATGATGTTTTCAAACAGCAAAGGAGAAATGCTTGCAAGATTACAAAAGCTTCTTAATGTTTCCTATGATGATACTTTGGCTGTTGGTGATGGTGCTAATGATTTAAGTATGTTTAAATATGCCAAAAAAAAGGCAGCATTTTGTGCTAAAGAAGTTTTAAAAAAGGAAGCAAATATTATAATAGAAAAAAAAGATTTAACTCTTATATTAGATAAAGTTTAAATATATTGTCAACTTTTCTTATAGTAAAAAGGTTTTACTTTTTTGTATACACTTCACAAAGAACTGCATTTTATAAAATCTACCTTTAGGTGTACATTAAATTTTAGATGTTATATTACATTGAATATATGTTGTAAAACATAAAGTTGTAGTATTTGCACTTTTTGCTGCGGGAAAAAGTTGAGTAAAATAAAAAATATATAATATATTTATAAAAATACAAAATTGATAATTGTTCAAGTATATATATTTTTTATAATTTAAATACAAAATTAGTAAGGATTTTTGAAACATTCTATTAATTAAATAATATAATCGTTAGCGATGCTTCTTAGTCTTTTAGCTCCAAGTACATGGAAATGTCTTAGTTTTCTTAATGTTTCACTAGAGAATGTATTTAATGGCACATAAACTATCTCTACTTTTGTTGTCATTTTAGCAAACTCTTTTAATATGTTTGAAGGCGGAGTAGGGGCAACATAACCTAAATATTTATCCACAGAATAAACTATAGCTGTATACAATAATAAATCAGCATAATTTCTCACTATACCATCTTTTTTAAGCTTAGCATATTCTCTCCATACATCATACGGAGCTTGAGGAGGCATTAAAGAAGCATATCCTCCAAAAAAGCATTTTGATATACCGGGACCAACCAAAGTGTTGCCTGGCTCTGTCGAATAAAGTATTAAATCACTGTCATCATGTGCTTCGCTATACCAAACTATATTCCAATCATAATTTTCATCATGTTCCTCATCAAATATCACAACCATATGCCCAATATTGCCTTTTATCTTTGGAATCTCTTTAACATATATCTCTTTTTTATAATAATTTCTTATAGTCTCACGCATGTCAATACCGTCTTTAATGCTCACCTTAAAAGGCTCTATTTTTGCCTTATCTTCTGTAAGCATGTTTCTAATTTTGTTTCTAAGTATATTCATATGCTTTTCCATAAGCACATCTTCAGGTATATGCGAAAGTAAATTAGTTCTCTTATTCCAAGTGTCAGCCCATTCACCATCATATTTTTCTTTCGGGCGAGTTGTAACATGAACTTTCTTAAAAGAAGTTTTCCATATATTGTCATATTGATGAAGTTTTATTTTTTTGTCTTTTAATAAACCCTCCATTCCGTTAGTAGCAGGGTCGCGGTTTAATTTTATTGTAGGATAATCTTCATCTTCATCTGTGTAGTAAGGATAATATTCCATACCTTCCATTACTTCCAAAGCATAATCATTATTAATCATACACTTTGAAGCTGTAAGCATATCTATATAATCAGGAAGAATATAATTGTCTAATATGCATAAGTTTCTTAAATACTTCATCATATTCTTTTGCTGCAGCATAGATATAGGAAGCTTGTATCTTAATTTAGCCTCTCTAAAAATACTTTCTATAATTTCTATTTTATCAAACTTTTCTAATTCATTGTTTCTGTATTTCTCATACATATAAGAAGTAAATGGAAACTCTCCAAGTACTTTATTTATAGAGTTTTTATGTATATTAAATATTTTGTTGTTATCTTCGCTATATTCAATTTTTTCATTATCAGTTTCGTTTTTATCTTTTTTAAGTAAATTTAAAATATTATCCCAATGCGACATTCCGCAAACAAATAATATTCTTTCATGCTTTTGAGAGATATTAGCTAATTCTCTAGCCATAAATAATTCTCTTTCTTCATCTGTTTTAGTTTTTACAAATGAATAATTGTTTTTAACTTCATTATAAAAACTTTCAAGCCCAATTTTATTTAATAAATAATCATCAGGCATAAGATAATGAGAGTTAGTGTTTATTGATGTAATATCTTTATCTATTGTATATAACGGAAGCTCTTCATCTATCGAAAGCCTTATAGCTTCTATAATAGAATCGCAAGGGTCAATAGGTATATAAACAGCTTCATCTTCTATTTCTCTTATAATTAGGCTGACAAATGGAAGTCTCGCAACAGCATTCTTTAGAGATTTATAAAAGTTCAAAGGCTGCTCTACCACTATAGCATCAGGCTTGAAATTGTAAAAAGCTTCCCTCACAGCTAGAGCAAAATATACTCTTGAATGTATAGATGGGATAGCTAAAATATTATTATATCTTAAAACATTAGAATCAATATTAACAATTTTACTCATAAAAATTAATCAAAAAAAGAATCAATTATACTGTCAAGATTGCTAGTATCTTCTAAATAGGTATCACAAACATCGCAAGTCTCTTGAGGTATTTTGTCTTTTATAAATAAATCTGTAGTAAGAGTAGGACAAGAAGAGCTAGGCAATTTTCCGCTTCTTGCACACACTTCTAATCTCACAACATTTTCAGGCTGAGAATACCAAGTAGGTTTTATATCTTTTAGTGCTTCAACCATATATTTACCCCAAATAGGAGCAGCAACTCTTCCTCCAACTTGGTGGTTGCCAAGAGAATATTTGAAAGAGTCAAAACCAATCCATATACCTGTAGTAAGTTCAGGAGTGTATCCAACAAACCAAGCATCTTTCCAGTCATTTGAAGTACCAGTTTTACCAGCACCCCTTCTAGTAAATCCTGCCTCATACATAGCACTAGTAGCAGTACCTCCTCTAAGTACGCCTGCTAATATGTCACTAATCATATATGCTACTTCTTCGCTCATTACCTGTTTAGCTCCACCCCTAAGACTAATTTCTCTTTTTAAATCCTCTTCAAAATTATCTATCATAACGCCGTATCTATCTGTAACATATCTTATAAGTATAGGTTCAACCTCTTTTCCTTTGTTTGCTATAGTGGCAAATCCTGTAGTAAGTTCTAATGGCGTAAATAAACCTGTACCAAGACCTAATGTTAAATCTGGATTAAACATTCTCTTTGATTTAGCATCATCAGGCTGTGCTTTAAATATAGGCTCTATATATCTTATTGCATTTGTAATACCTACATAATTTACAACATTAACAGTAGCAATGTTAAGCGAAACAGCCAGAGCATATCTTAGGCTAACATCTCCTTTAAAGTTTCCAGAATAATTTTTTGGTATCCAAACTTTTCCTTCTTCTCCTTCTTCAGGAACAAATCCAATAGGAGCATCGCTTACTATAGTTGCAGGATTATAATTAGTGATGTCCATAGAAGCAGCATATACAAAAGGTTTGAATGCACTTCCTGCTTGTCTTCTTGCTTGGGTTGCTCTGTTAAATTGGTTTCTTGGAGTAAAGCCTGAACCTCCAACCATTGAAACTATATATCCATTTCTTGGGTCTATTGCAACTAATGCGCCTTCTATTTGACGAGATAATTCTGCCTCATCAGCTTTCATTACCTCCATCATAATGTCATTAACTTCTTCCATACCAAACATATCTGAAATAAGTGCTAGTGAACTTGATGTGTCTTGGTTAAGAAGTGAACGAACAGCTATAGAGAATTTATTTCTTGCCATATTTTCTGGAAGCTCAAAGAGTAAAGAAAGCATTTCCACTTTATCTATAAGCTCTCTGTCATAGATAGTGCTTATATCCATAGAGCCGCCTTCATATTTATCATTATATTCTTTTAAGGCTTCTGTTAATAATTTTTGTGCAGCTTCCTGTTTTTCTATATCTATAGTAGTGTATATTTTTAACCCGTCTTCTTTTAATGCTTTTTCTCCGTATTTGTCAATCAATTCTCTTCTAACATATTCTGTAATATATGGAGCTCTGTCTATTGAAGCACTGTAAGCAGTAGAGCCTCTTCTTCCTATTTTTCCGCTATAAGAAGCCCAAAATTCCTTATAGGCATTATCTGCTTCATCTTGGCTTATAAACTTCAAATCTGTCATTCTTTTTAATACAACTTTATGTCTGCTCATAGATATGTTTGGGTTATTGATAGGAGAATATGTGTTTGGAGAAGGCGGAAGTGTTGCAAGCATAGCACATTCAGCTAAATCTAAATCTTGTACGTCTTTATTAAAATAAAATCTGCTTGCTGCCTGTACACCATAAACAGAATGCCCAAAAAATATTTGATTGAAATATAATGTTACTATTTCTTCTTTAGTTAGTCTTTTTTCTATTTGAAATGTTACCCATATCTCTTTTAATTTTCTTATAATAGTTCTTTCTCTGGATTTTAATACTATCCCTCTTGCCACCTGCTGGGTTAGGGTACTTGCTCCTCTCGGTCTTTTGCCAACTATCATATTACCAATAGTTCCTCTAAATATACCTATTATATCTATACCGTCATGTTTCATAAAATTATTATCTTCCATAGATATAATTGCTTCTATAAGATGAGGGGGTAAATCTTTATATTCTACTAATGCTCTTTGTTCTGAGAAAAATTCCGATATTACTTCGCCTTTTATATCATATATTTTTGTTGGTATTGTTGGTTTATATAATTCTACTGCTTGAACATCCGGCTGTCTTATGATATCTGCTATTAAAAAAGCAAATACTAAAGTTACTATAGAAAATATTACAACTAATACTGCTATATATATTTTTATAAATTTATTGAGATTCACTTTATTATATTTATTTTTTAAATTAGATAGTTTTGTTTTAAAAAAATCTTTTGCTTTCAATTTTTTATCCTAAATGTTTTAAAGTTATTCTTTATATTATAAAATAATTATTCAATTAATCAAGCATATAAATTATAGTTGATTTTGAAATAATTATAAAATTTTAGTTATTAATAGAGTAATATCATCGAATTGAGCAACTTTATCTCTAAATGTAACAGTTTCTTCTACTATATCATCTAATAACTCTTTAGGATTATCATAATCATTTTTAAGGAGTTCCTTTAATCTGTCGTCGCCGTAAACTTCATCAAATTTGTTAAAAGTATCAGTTACCCCATCTGTAAATAATACTATAGTATCATCTGAGGAATATGATATTTTGTTGTTTATATATGTTTCATTTTTTATAAATCCTAATGGTTTGCCTTTTGTATGCATTTCTTCTAATATTTTTGTGTTTGAAGAGTTATCTTTTCTAACTAAATATTGAGGCAAATGTCCGGCATTAGAATATGTTAAAGTTTTGTTTTTGGTATCTATTACAACTAAAAAACAAGTAACAAACATACCGTTTTTAGAATCTTCAAAAATATGCCTATTAGTATATTTTAATATGCTTGCAGGGTCATCTATTTGAGAGAAATAAACTCTTAATATAGACCTTGTCATGGTCATGAAGAAACCGGCGCCTAAACCTTTACCTGATACATCTGCTATTATAAGGGCATATTTACTGCTGCTTATTTTGATATAATCATAAAAGTCGCCGCCTACATTTTTGCTTGGTATGCTTATAGCGGCTATCTCAAATAAATTATCATTTGGGAAATGTGTTGGAAGTACGCTTTTTTGTAATTGTTCTGTATAGTTAATTTCTTCTGTGAGAGATTCTTTTATTTTTGATTCTTCAGATAAAAGTATATGCATGTAATTTTCACCTAATTGCTGTGCCAGCATTTCTAATAACATCAAATTACTTAAATTATATGGTTTATTAATGTTTCTCTCTGTAGCACATAAAAAGCCTATTATTTCATCTTTTATGATTATAGGGGCTGCTATAAAACTTTCTCTTTTATATCTTAAAGACTTGTTTGGTTTAAATCTATGGTCTTTAGAAACATTTACAGAATAAACAGGCTTTTTAGTTTTTAATATTTCTGCAAGTACATTATCTTCAACAGTAACTACGCCATATTGCAAAATATCTTCATCAATGCCTATAGCAGCTTTAAATTTAAATACGCCATTTTCTTTTAATATCACAGAAACCCTATGTGCTTCAAAAGCTTCACATACTATACTGATGTTGTTATTCAATATCTCATCAACAGTTTCGCATCTGTTAATAGATATAGACATTTCATATAAAGCAGCAACTTCATAAGCTCTTGACTGTGCTTTTTCATAATTAATTTTATTAACTAAAGATAAAGATACTAAATGAGCAAAAGATTTCATTAATATAGTATCTTTTTCTATAAAATTGCCGTTTTTTTTGTTTAAAAGAAATATTGCAGCTATATTTCTTTTTCTAATTTTTACAGGTACAAATAAAATATTTTTTAACTCATCTCCTATCATATCTTTCAAGGGGACGAAATTTGAATCTTCTTTAGGGTCATTAGAATATAATGAAGCTGATGTGGTATATGCTCTTACTGCTATTGGTTTATCATTATCTATAATAGATCCGAAACATTTATCGCCTAAGGGACCTATAGACATTTCAAAGTTTAAATTATTTAATTCTTGGTCTACTAAGTATAAAAGTATTGTGTTTGAATTCATTACGGCTTTTATTTCAGATATAAGTGTTATTAAACTTTCTTCATAATCTGTTGAAGAATTCATTTTTTTTATTATATTGGAAAACACCTCAATTTGCTTTTCAGGGTTATCCATTATTTCGTTTATATTCACTAAAACCTCTACATATTAGCCGTTTGAAGTAGATTATATCATAGTGTATTTTATAGTCAATACAAATAAATATAATATATTGCTTATGGGAGTATGTTTTTTATAAGTTTTTTACATAAATATAAATTTTAGAATTAACAAAATTATCACAAGTAATTAATATATGTTGTAATATATTTAGTTTTATAATAATATATTATAATTTAAGATATAAAAAAATTGATTTTATTACAATTAAAGATTTTTTTAGTTATACAATGTATATTTTATGATGAGTTATATAAATGCTGTTTAATTCTACGGACTTTTTGATATTTTTTCCTATAACGCTTATTTTGTATTGGATATTTCCAAAGAAATTAAGATATATTTGTTTATTTATAGCAAGTTATATATTTTATATGTTTTGGAATCCTAAATATGCATTATTAATGGCTACTTCAACTGTTGTAACTTTTTTAAGCGGTATATTAATAGAAAAATTAAAATATAAAAGAATAGTTGTAGCATTTAGTTTTATAATAAATATTGCAATACTTGTGTTTTTTAAGTATTTTGATTTTTTACTTCAGAATATTAATATTGTATTATCATCATTAAATATAGAGTTAGTAGAAAAGCCTTTTGATATAGTGCTTCCTGTAGGCATATCATTTTACACTTTTCAGGCATTAAGCTATACTATAGATGTTTACAGAGGTGAAATAAAGTCAGAAAAAAACATTATTAAGTATGCATTGTTTGTATCATTCTTTCCGCAGTTAGTAGCAGGCCCTATAGAGCGTTCAAAACATTTACTCGGTCAAATACAGAATATGGATAAAATTAAAAGGTTTGATTATCAGAGAATAACAGAGGGTTTAATTTTAATGCTTTTTGGTTATTTTCAAAAGATGGTGATAGCGGATAGGGCTTCCATATTGGTGGACACTGTATTTAACAGATATTATATTTATAATACAAGTGAATTAGTATTATCAGCACTACTTTTTGCGGTTCAGATATATTGCGATTTTGCAAGTTATTCACTCATAGCAATAGGAACTGCTAAAGTTATGGGGATAGACTTAATGGAAAACTTTAATACTCCATATTTTGCAAGAAGCATAAAAGAGTTTTGGGGCAGGTGGCATATATCGTTGTCTACTTGGTTTAGGGATTATCTATATATACCTTTGGGCGGAAACAGATGTTCAAAGTTTAGAAGAAGCATAAATATATTAATAACATTTTTAGTGAGCGGTCTTTGGCATGGAGCTAATTTTACTTTTATAGCTTGGGGTGCTATTCATGGTGTATGCTATTTAATAGAAGATATTACATCAAAATTTAAAAATAATGTTTTAAATAAATTTAATGTAAAAGTGAAAAGTTTTAGTTTTAAGCTTCTTGAAGTGATTATTACATTTATAATAGTAGATTTGGCTTGGATATTTTTCAGAGCAGAAACTATACATGATGCTTTTTACTATATAGAGAGAATGTTTACTAAAATAGATTTATGGCGTATATTTGACGGTTCATTATATAAATTAGGATTAGACCGTTTTGAAATGAATATACTTATAATATCTTTGGTTGTTTTGTTTTTAGTTGATTTAGTAAAATATATAAAGAAAGAAACTATTTATGTATTTTTGAAAAATCAATGTTTATATTTTAGATGGGCAGTAATATTTTTCTTGTTATTCTTCATTATAATATATGGAAAATATGGTGCAGGTTTTGACCCTAAACAATTTATATATTTCCAATTTTAGGAGCTATAAAAATGAGTGGAGTTAGAAAAAATTATTATGGCAGTCTTTGTACTGAAATGTATGAGATACTGCATGAAAAAGCACCTGAAGATGAATTAAACTTTTATTTATCTTATGCTGAAAAAGGCAAAAAGATTTTAGAGCCTTTATGCGGAAGCGGACGATTTCTTATTCCATTTATAGAAAGAGGGTTTGACATAACAGGAATAGATATGTCTAATGAAATGCTGCAAAAACTAAAATTAAAATTTTCTGATGCGAAAACAGTTCATACTGATATTATGAAATATTCTCCGAAAGAGAAATTTGATTATATATTTATTAGTTCAGGTTCAGTATCATTGTTTACAGATATTGATATTTGCAAACAAATTCTAACAAGAATAAAGAACTGGCTTTTAAAAGATGGTAAATTTGTTTTTGCAGTTGATACAATAAAAAATAGATGTATAGATGATAATGATTATAATATTGCTGTATCCGTTAAAACAAAAGAGAATTTTGAAATAGTGCTTAAATCAAAAAATTATTATGAAGAGAAGACTCAAACTCAGTTTTCGCCATCAATTTATGAAATGTATAATAATACTGAATTGCTTCAAAGTGAGTTTATGGATTTTCAGACGCACCTTTATAAATATGGTGAAATGGAGCAGTATTTAAAAGAAGTTGGATTTACTCAAGTTAAAACATTTTCTTCTTTTGAAAAGGAAATTGCAGTTAATGATAAATGTGATATGTTTTTATTTGAATGTAGTTTTTTATAATTATTATAATGTGGTTGATTACTTAATAAATAATAAAAAAAATTTTATAAAAAAATATTTTTTGTGAAGAAAATTATGAACTATAAAGGAACAATACAATTAGAAAGTGAAAGATTATTGCTTAGAAGATTTAAAATAGAAGATGCAGAAGACATGTACAATAATTGGGCTAGCGATGATGAGGTTACTAAATATTTAATTTGGAGAACTCATAAAAATGTTGAGGAAAGCAGAATAATTTTAACTGAATGGACTAGTCAATACTGTTATAAAGATTTTTATCAATGGGCTATTGTACTAAAAGAGAATAATTTCTTGATTGGAAGTATAGGCTCAGTTGATGCAAATGATAATATAGATTGCATTAGAGTAGGATATTGCATATCAAGGAAATATTGGCATCAAGGCATTACATCAGAGGCTTTTTCTATGATTATTAAATTCTTTTTTGAAGAAGTTAAAGCCAATAGAATAGAAGCGGCTCATAATGTTGATAATATAAATTCTGGTAAAGTAATGCTTAAATGCGGATTAAAAAAAGAAGGTGTATTAAGAAGCGTTTATAGGGATAATACAGGACTTGCTGATGCTGCAATTTATTCTATATTGAGTAAAGAATATTTTAATCAAGTTTAATAATTTAATAATAGGCTGTTTATAATATGATAAGAAATACGATAAAAATTATTTGTTTTATAGTGATATTTATTACATTGCTTTGGTTTTCAAGCAGAGCGTTAAGATTTAAAAATGAAAATGGTATATATCAGGGTGATAGCTTTTATGAACAGAAGACCAATTCTATAGATGTAATATTTTTAGGAAGCAGCCATGTGCATTATAATATTAATCCTGCTATTTTGTATAATGAATATGGTATAGCAGCTTATAATTTTACTTCAGGTAGTCAGCCTATTTGGAGCACTTATCATTATTTAATAGAGGTTTTAAAATATCAAAAGCCTAAATTAATTGCATTAGAGTCTTATATTGTAGCAGCAAGCAGAACTAATGTTGTAGATTATCAGATAGTAGCTGCCACTTATGCATTAAAATGGTCAGAAAATAGAATAAACTCTCTAAAAGTAACAGCAGCAGAAAGGTTTGATGAGTTTATTAATCCTATGTACAGATATCATAACAGATACAAAGATTTAAAAGATGAAGATTTTATACCTTATGCAAATAATTATAATCATTATAAATATTTTAAGGGATATTCTTTTCATAATAAAACATTTCCTGTTAAAAGACCTGATATAGAAAATATTAAAGATACTTTGCCTTTGCTTGAAGAGCAGGAAACTTATTATAGAAAAATATTAGAGTTGGCAAAAACAAATAATATTCCTATTGTTGTAATAGCTTCTCCTTTCCCTATGACCGATGAAGAGGCAATGCATTTTAATAGGGTGGGTGAAATAGCAAAAGAGTATAATGTTCCTTTTATGAATTTCAATCATTATTATGATGATTATGATTTAGATTTTTGGAGAGATTATAATGATTCGGGGCATTTGAATTATAAAGGTGTTCAGAAATACACTTCTTTTTTGGGTAAATATTTAAAAGATAATTTTGATTTGCCGGATAGAAGAGGTGATACAAACTATTATACTTGGGAGAGAAATGCTTTGTATGAGTATAATAAAGTTTATGATATGGGTTTAAGGGATATAGATAATATTTACAATTATATAGAAAAAATCACTAATCTTAATGATTATACTATAGTTATAAATATGCTTGGTGAGTATTCCACTAATGATAATGTGGTTAAAAGTTTGTATTCCAATTTTAATATAACCAATGAAATATATACTAATAATGTTTCTTATGTTATAGATAAAAACAAGCTTGTATTTTCTTCAATGGGTGAGACTAATTATATTTATCATAAAGAGCTTAATAAATATAATGATTTAGTGGTTGACAGCGGAAACAGAATATTTATAAGCAGGAGCAATTTAAGAGAGACAACTAATGGTGTTAACATAATAGTTTATGATAATATCACTTCAGAAGTAGTTGATTATTTTGATTTGCCTTACACTAATGATTCTATATCAGAAACAATAGAAAGAGATTATTAAATTTTTCAAAAAAACTACAACATTTTAAAAAATATATTGTTATATTATATATAATGTTATTCTAAGTAACATTATGTAAAGTTTGAGTAAATATGAGAGGTTATGCATGTATAAAAAATTTATATTTGATAAAATAATATTAATATTAGGGTTGTTATTTATATTTTCATGTTCAAATCCAAACAATCCTAATAACGATAATAATGGCGATGGAGGTTTTACAGGCCCAACAGAAGAAGAATTAATAAAAAAATACGGTATAGATATAGGTCAGGACGATGCGACAATAAGTCAGCAAATAGAGGCGAATTTGAAAGCCTATCATGATGAAATGGGTTCGTATAGAGTAATATTGACAGGAACTCCTAAAGATTATAGTACTTATGAATCTTTATATACTTTAACTTTAAAAGCAGCATTAAAAGTTAGTTCTTCTATGAATATAGAGTTGGATATAAAAAATATTGATTTTCAGGATAATACTATAAAAACAGGTATGTTTAAAGGATATAGTGTTGATGGTACTGAAAATATAGTTATAAGTTTTATATTTCCAGAAAATAAGATAACAACTATAGGAGTAAGGGCGTTTGATAGTTTATACAATACAAAAGAAATAACAATACCTGATTCTGTAACAACTATAGAGTCAGAAGCTTTTTATTCTTCTATCAGCATAGAAAAATTAACTTTAGGTAAAAATCTTAAAACTATAGGTGATCAGGCTTTTGTGTATGCTAATGGATTGAAAGAAGTAATAATACCAGACTCTGTGAAAACTATAGGAATTGGAGCATTCAGCGGACCAAAAATAGAAACATTAAAATTATCTTCTTCATTAGAATCAATAGGAGATTACGCTTTTGATTCTACTAGTATTACAGAACTTACAATACCTGCTTCTGTAAAATCAATAGGAATGCAGGCATTTGCATTTTCTCAGCAACTAACAACAGTTACTTATTTAGGAACAACTCCTAATGATATAACATCAGCAGGAATGGCTATATTTTACAAATGTGATATGCTTAGAACTTTAATAGTGCCTAATGCTCCTGAAACAACTACTGAAGCCCTTAAAAGTAAATGGCAAAACTTTTTGGGCGGCAACTTTACAGATGTAAGAAAAGAATAATAATTTTTTTGGATAGCTTATGTATAAAAAAATTTTATTAATGATATTGTGTTTTTTAGCGGCAATGTCTTGTTCAAATCCAAATAGTCCAAATACAAATCAAATAGATGATACAAATAAAGTTGAAACTGTTACGCCTCCTGGTGAATTAGAAAAGTATGGAGTAGATATTTCTCAAGATGATGATGTTATAGTTAGTCAATTAGAATCAAATTTAAAATTGTATTTTGATGAAAAGGGAAGTTATAAGGTAATATTAAAAGGTTCTCCGAAAGATTATGATTTTTATTTTACAAAAGCAAAATCGCTTGCATATTTAATTTTTAATGCTGCTAATACAGTTGGTGCTAATTCTGTAGATGTAGATATTAGTAATATTGATTTTAAAAATAATGCTGTAAGCAGTTTTATGTTTTTAGGAGGAGAGCTTGTAAAAATACCACTTAATTTTATATTTCCTGTATACAAAATAAAAACTATAGATTCTTATGCATTTTATTTATTATATGCTATAAAAGAAATAACTATACCCAATTCTGTAAAAACAATAGGTGCTTATGCTTTTCAAAGTTGTTTAAATTTAGAAAAAATGACATTAGGAAGCAATTTAGAGACTATAGAAGATGGGGCATTTATGTATTGTCAATCATTAAAAGAGTTAACTATACCGGCATCAGTAAAGTCTATTGGTAATAATGTATTTAATGGTGCATTATCTTTAACTACTCTTACATATTTAGGTAAAACCCCAAATGATATAACAACTAAAGGAAGCGGTATATTTGATAATTGTGCTAATCTTAAAACTTTAATAGTACCTAATGCTGAGAATATAAATGATCCTGCTTGGAAAACTTTTTTAGGCGGTAATTTTACTACAGTTAAACAGAAGTAATTTATTTTGGAGAGTTTATGTATAAAAAAATTGTATTATTATTATGTTTTTTATTTGCAGTGTCATGTTCTAGCCCAAGCAGTCCGAATAGCGGAAGTGATGGAGATATAGTAAATGGAGGAGGCTCTGGAAATGGTGGAGGTTCTGGAGGTGATTCTGGAAATACAGGTGGTGGAGGAGATATACCTTGGACTGAAATAGCTCCGCCTTTGCCTGTTTTAGATGATGAAGCAATAAAGTATGGTATAGATATTTCTCAAGAGGATACTGAAATATCTAAACAAATAGAAGAGAAATTGAAGGCATATTATACTGATAAGCAATCATATAAAGTAATATTTACAGGAACACCAAAAGCTGAATATATGCAGAAAAATTCTCTTGCTAAGTTAGTAATAGAAGTTGCAGAAAGATTATATAAATATAAAAGTATAAATATAGAAATAGATGTTAGCAATATTTATTTTAATGAGAGGAAGATAAAGTCTTCAATGTTTAAAGGATATCCGAGTTCTGGTGATTATACTATAACTTTTAAATTTCCAGAAAATATTATAAGAGTTATAGAAGGGAATGCTTTTTCTCTTTATAGTGAATTTTTAAAAGAAATAACAATACCAGATTCTGTTATTAATATTAATCCTTATGCTTTTCAGGCAGATTATAAGCTTGAAAAAGTAACATTTGGTGTTAATAGTAAACTTGAATATATAGGAGATTTAGCTTTTACATATTCAGTATTAAAAGAAATAACTATACCTGCTTCAGTTAAATCAATAGGTAGCAGAGCATTTGGAAGTTCATCATCTTTAACTACGGTTATCTATTTAGGAACAAGCCCTAATACTATACAACATAGCGGAAATATATTTGAAAATACAGTTAAAACTTTAATAGTTCCTAATGCACCTGAACAGACTGACGAAGAGCTTAAAAGTAAATGGCAAAATTTTTTAGGATGTAATTTTACCACTATAAAAAAAACAAAATAATTAAGAGGAAATTATGTATAAAAAAATTATATTAATAATGATATTTTTAGCAATAATTTCTTGTTCTAACCCTACAACCCCTGAAAAACAAGAAGATAATAATCAAAATATTATCCCTCCTGCTACAGAAGAAGAGCTAAGAAAATATGGTGTGGATATCTCTAAAGATGATGCGATTATAACTGAACAAATAGAAACAAATTTAAAATTATATTTTCAAGAAAAAGGCTTATATAAAGTGATATTGAAAGGAACACCAAAAAGCTCGTATTCTCATCAAAATTCTCTTTCATTTTTAATTTATACAGTGTCCAAAAAACTTTTAGTTAATAATATAATCATAGATATAAGCGGTATTAATTTCCAAAATAATGCTGTAAAAAGTTATATGTTTTCTGAAGGTATTAGTTCTCAAGAAGATGTGATATTTACTTTTGTATTTCCATATAATAAAATTACTGCTATAGAATCTTATGCTTTTCATATGCTGTCTTCTTTGAAAGAGATATCAATACCAAATTCTATAACAGCTATAGGAGAGGCTGCTTTTTTTGAATGTTATAAATTAGAAAAATTAATATTAGGAAATTCTCTCAAAACTATAGGCGATAGTGCATTTTTCACGGTTTCATCATTAACAGAACTAATAATACCAAACTCTGTAACTGCTATAGAAGCAGGTGCTTTTGCATATTCTGGATTAGTAAGTTTAACTCTTCCATCTTCTTTAGTTACTATAGGAGATATTGCATTTTCAGCATCCTCATCTTTAACCACACTTACTTATTTGGGAACAAGTCCTAATGATATAACACATAATGGAAATGTTTTTGATGGATGTACAAAGCTTGCAACTTTAATATTGCCAAATGTTGAAAATCCAAATTACGATGAATGGAAAAACTTTTTAGGCGGTAATTTTACTACAGTTAAACAAAAGTAATTTTATTATGGGGGTATTATGTATAAAAAAATTGCATTAATAACAACATTATGTTTTTTAGTTGTAATTTCTTGTTCTAGTCCAAGCAGTCCAACTAACGAAAATAACGAAGACTCAGGACAAACCGGAGGTTCTACAGTAACGCCCCCTGTTTTAGATGAAGAAGCACAAAAGTATGGTATAGATATTTCTCAAGATGATGCTGAAATATCTAAACAAATAGAAGCGAAATTACAAGAGTATTATGTTGAAAAATCTTTATATAAAGTAATATTTAAAGGTGTTCCTAAAAATTATATGCTAAAAGCAAACTCTTCTCTTGCTGCTTTAACTATAAAAGCAGCAGAAAAAATTAATGCTGATAATATAATAATAGACACTAAAAATATTAATTTTCAAAATTCTACTATAACCGAGGGAATGTTTTCAAGCGGAGGAATAAGCAAAAAAAGATTAAGCTTTGTATTTCCAGATGATAAAATAACAACTATAGAACAATATTCTTTTTTAAATTTAGATAATATAGAGGTATTAACAATACCGAATTCTGTTGTATTAATAGGAGAGAGGGCTTTTCAAGCTATTTATTCATTAAAAACTCTTGTATTAGGTAGCAAGTTAGAAGTTATAGGAGATTATGCTTTTTTGTATTTACAGTCATTGAGAGAAGTAGTAATACCAGATTCTGTAATATCAATAGGCAAAAGTGCATTTGCTAATTCTCGCTTAGAAAAAGTAACTATTTCAGCATCTGTAAAAGAAATAAAAGACTCAGCTTTTAATACTTCCCGTAATTTAAAAACTATTATTTATTTAGGAGTTTCTCCTGATTCTATAAACTGCCATAAAGATGCATTTTTATATTGCGATAAACTTACAACCTTGATAATTCCTAATGCTGTAAATCCTACTGATGAAGCTTGGAAAACTTTTTTAGGCTGCAACTTTACTGACATAAGAAAAAATTAAAAATAATTCTAAAATTTATGTTATTTTATAATTTAAATAGCATAAGTTTTATTATTTATAATTTAATAGTTAAAAAATATTGTCTTTTATGTTTGGAAGCAGATTATAGATTGAAGTGCCTATTGTCTTTTCAAAATACTCTTTTATTTCAAAAACTTTTTTCCATCTCAATGCACTTTGAGGAAATGTTCCATATCTTAATGCAGCATCAACAAATCTTTTTTCTAATAAACAAAATCCGCTCGGCAAAGCAAGGCAGTCGCATAGTTGGATAAGTAAATCATAATCATCATATACTGCATTTGCAACAAAATCTTTTATAAATTTATAATCATCTTTAGACATATCAAATACTCCTATTGCAGTGTTTACGTCTTGTATCATAAAAGCATGAGTTATGCATATCTGAGCCATTTTCTCCCAGCCATAATTGATGCAGTATTTATAACCATCTATTAAATGCCTCTCTGCACTTATTCCTGTATATCTTCCAATATCATGCAAAAGGCCAAATATATATGAATTGTCTTCGTCTAATTTTTTATCTGTTGATTTTTTATTATATTCGTAAGCTATTATTCTTGCAGCTTTGGCAACATATTTTGAATGAATGGCCCAAGGAGTAGGGTTTGATTTGTATGCTTTTTCTAATTCGTATTCTGCTCTTTCTAAATTTAGTGTTTCCATAATTTTATATTATAATATAACTTTTTTATAAAAAATAGTATATCGCATATATATTTTTATTAAATAATAATTATTATTAGTTGTATTTTTATATTAATTTTATATAATATATACATGAAGACTTCTATTTACAATCTATTTCCTCCTCTTTTGGGACACATCTCGAATTGGTATAGTCATATTGATAGAATTAAAAATATGGGTTTTGAGTGGATTTATATAAACCCTATTACTTATCCTGGTTTTAGCGGAAGTTTGTACGCTGCGAAAGATTATTACAAATATAATGAGAATTTTTTTTCGAGTGCTGAGGCTAATATTGCTGAAAAAGAATTAAAAGATTTTTTGAATTATTGTAAAAAAAATAATATAAAGGTGATGATAGATTTAGTTATTAATCATTCTTCAAAGGACAGTGTTTTAGTTGATGAGCATTTTGATTGGTATTTATTAGATGATGAAGGTAAATTAAAATCTCCGGGTGCTTGGGACAATGGTGTGTGGATTGAATGGGGAGATTTAGCGAGTTTCAATAATGAGAAATCTGAAAAAGAAGAAAATCCTATTTGGGAGTATTGGAAAGATTTAATACTTCATAATTTGAGTTTAGGTTTTGATGGTTTTAGATGTGATGCTGCCTACAAAGTTAATAAAGACTTATGGATATACCTTATTGACATTGCTAAAACTAATAAAAAAGATACAGTATTTTTTGCTGAGAGTTTGGGCTGTTCTATGGAAGATACATTATCTTTAATTGAAGCTGGTTTTGATTATGTGGCAAGCAGTGCAAAGTGGTGGGATTATGAGTCTGAGTGGTTTATAGAGCAGTATGATTTGGCAAGAGAAAAATCTAAACAAATAGCTTTCCCTAGTAATCATGATACTTTAAGACTTATTAATGAATATAATGGTAATATATGGGAAGTTATGCAGAGATTTTTATTTACTGCTATGGTTTGCGATATGTGGATGATAACATTGGGTGATGAATATGGTTTTTATAATAGATGTGATGTTGTTAAAGGAAATGAGTTTGAAAATATTAGCTATGATTTAAGTGAGTTTATAAAAGATATTAGTAATTATATAAAAAATAATGATATACTTTCTAATTGCGGTAAAATAGTGTCTATTGATTTGCAGGAGAAGAAGCTAATTGAGGAGCTAAAAAAGAAATTAGAAAATTCATCAAATGAGAATAATGAAAATAATAATGAGAATATAGAAGAGAAAGAAAAGAAAAAAAATCCTTTAAAGCGTTTTTATAAATATAGTTTAGATGAAAAAGATGTTGTTTTAATAGTAATTAACACAAGTGCAGATAAAGAAACTTTAGAAATAGATAAATATAATATAATAGAAGATATATCATTTAATAATAGAGTAAATGATTTTAAAAACGGGATAGTGGAGTTTTTACCGTATCAATTAAAAATATTTAAAGTGGTAAAGACTATTAGTTATAATTTAGAAGGTTAATTTTTTTATGTCAGAAAATAAATCTATAGAAACTTTTTTTAGAGACTTATCTATGGGGCTTCTTTATATGGAAAATACTTATGAGATAGATAGGGTTGTAGATTTATTTTTAGAGCAGATTTGTAATTTTTATGGATTTGATTGCGGAGAGGTGTATTTCCCAAAAGGAGATTATTTAATACTGAGGGGAGTATACGGCATTGATAGGTATTATGTTTGTAAGGTTGATTTCCCTATAGTAAAAAATAGAATAGAAGAAGTTTTATATAAGCAAAAGAGATATGTTGGAAATAATGAAAATATAAGTGATTATGATGTTTTTAATAATTATTCTTCGCTTATGGTTTTGCCTATTTATTTACATAATAATCCTATAGGTTTGGTAGCTTTTAGAAATAAAGAGGATAAGAGAGAATATTATAAAAATATATTAGAAGATTTGCTTAATATAATAGGTCATTTTGGGGTATATGCTAATAATGTTTTACAGAATGTTACATATAAAGAGAAAGATAAACAATTAAAATTGCTTAGAGAGCTTTATATAAAATTAAGTGATATAAATAAATTTGATTCCAACTTAAAAGGCATTTCAGAGGATATAGCGAATATATTTAGTTCTCGAAAAGCATTTATGATGTTTAGTCATGATAATAATACTAGGTTTGAGACTATATCGAGCTATGGTTTTGATGCGGACTTTGATTGCACTATTTTTGAGAAGGAAAATCATATATCTAATTGTATAAAAGACGGCAAAAGTTTTATCAATAATATAGCAAAAACTGAGTGTGCTGAAAGGTTTGCTGGCATTATTAATAGGTCTGTGTTATTCAATAAGGTTATGATTAGAGAGGGAGTTGATGTTTATATTGTTGTGATAGATAGAATTCCTGATGCTGTTAATCCATTAGGTGATTTTGACAATGAAGATGCTGGGTTATTAAAGCCTCTTTTATTAAACATTTCAAGTAGGGTATCAGAATATTTTAACATAGTAGAGTTAAGCAAAGCCAATGAAAAAAATATGCGCCACATGTCACGTTTAAATACGTTATATGATATGAGCAATATTTTGGTAGAGCGCTCAAAGACTGAAGATATATTGTTTTTGCTATTAACTATTACAACAATAGGAGATGTCTTTGCTTTTAATAGAGCATTTGCTTTTCTTTATGATGAGGGCTTTAATGTATTTAGAGGGCGTATGTGTATAGCTCCTAAAGATGGAGAAGAGGCTGCTTATATATGGAATGATATGAAAAATATTGATAAGTATGCTTTAAGAGAAAAGATAATGCTTTCTTTTAATATGAATAGCATTAAGGCTTCTTGGGATTTGAATCAGCAATTTATTAATACAGTTATACCTAACAATGAGAATTGCGAGTTGTTTTTTGAGGTTTTTAATACTCATGATACTATTAATATTACTAATATAGATGAAGATTACAGAGTTGAGCAATTAAGGCAATATACAGATTTATTTGGTAATTATCCTTTTGCTATTATACCAATAATGAATGCGAGTAAATGTATAGGTATGATATTAGTTGATAATCCTTTCAATAATAAGGCTATACCTAATGACGATTTAGATTATTTGAAGATGTTTGGAAGGCAGGCGGCAGTTGCTTTGGGGTATTCATATCTTTATAATGAACTTGAAAAGAATAATAATGCTTTAAAAACAGCACAGAAGACTTTACTTGATATGAAGAGTTTGGCTATTATAGGAGAGATGAGCTCTTCTATGGCGCATAATTTGAGGAATTTTATTGTCCCTATTGCAGGGTTTGCTAATAGGCTTGTGAGGGTGAGCAGTGATGAGAATGTTAAGAAATATGCTCAGATTATAGCTGATGAGGTTGAGAATTTAGAGAATTATATTAGAAAGAATTTATCATTTGCTAAGAGTATTAATTTAGAAGCAGAAAAAATAAAAATAGAAGATATTATTAAATATATTACTATTATATCTAAAGAGTATATAAAAAAGAGCAATAAAGATATTAAATTCTATGCTTTTAATTTTAGTAAAAAAGATACTGTATATTGGGATTATGATAGAATGAATGAGGTTATATTTAATTTAGTTGTTAATGCAATAGATGCCATATCAAATGAACAATATGCTATAATAAGTGTTTTATTTAGTGATAATTTATATAATGATTCAATGATAGATATAATAGTAGAAAACACTAATTCTTATATTACAGATGAAGTTATGGAAAATATTTTTAAGCCGTTTTTTACTACAAAGAGCCATGGTGTTGGTATTGGTTTAGCTATATCAAAGAGAATAGTAGAGGCACATGGCGGAAGTATGAATATAAAAAGCATTAATATTCCATTTGAGACTACTTCTTTTATTATCACAGTTCCTGAGATTTTAAATAATTAATAAACATATTCCGATAATATTATTGGAGTAATTTTATGGCAAAAATAAGTGAAGTAGCTAAGGCTGAATGTGTTAGAAGACAAAACAAATATAAAGATTTACTTTCTGTTGTAGAATCTAAATTAAATAAATTAGAAAAAGAGATATCTTCCATAGATGATGAATTATTGGCATCATATAAAAAGATAGATTTGGCAGTTTTATATATCAATGCTTCATCATTAATAGCAACTTCCTGTTATGTGGCAATAGATTCTATAGATGTAAGATCAGAAAATCAGCTTAATGATGGAAGAAGATATATTAACAAGGCTATTATTTTGCTTGAAGAGGCTTTAGGAAATCATTCTGATGATTCGCTTTCATTAAATGAAAATATACATGAATATTTAAAAGATAAGCTTAATGATGAATGGAGATATAAGTTTATATGTTCATTTGGGTATGTTATAGACTTTTTTAAATACTGTTATGGAGAAACTTCTAAATGGCTTCAAAATTTTTATGAGATAGAATGGCGTTTTGCCCTAATATCGAAAAATATAATAGATTTTAAAAATTATATAAAAGAGCTAAGCCCTGATGTGGAAGGCTATATTTATAGGGTTAAGCTTATGAGATTATCAAAATCTTTATTATCAGCAGCTGCCGAACAGCAAAGAACAAAGTATGAATTAAAAGAAAGAAGATTAGATGATATGAAAATAGCTCTTAATTTAATAGCTGCTTTAAGAAGAATAAATGTATATCTTAATGAAACAGAAGAGGCAGAATCACAGAAAAAGATTTATGACCTTTGGAAAAAGAAAATGGACGACGACATTAAAAAAATGTCTTGATAAGTTTTTTTATATTATACTTGTTTGAAATGTAATTGATAGAGTTAGTTATATAATTTTTAATATAAGTTTAGTTATAAGATAATGTTTTATATGTTGTATAATTAATTATTTTTTAGTATATAAAAATGCAGTTCTTTTGGTTCTTTTATACCAATAAAAGAACTGGGGGTGTGGGGGCAAAGCCACCACAAATAATAAAAACATAAAAATTTTTAAGTTTATAATAATTGTTCTTTTTCCCGCCGCTACGTTCTGCGGGCTTCGTCAAAGAACCCAAAAGTGTAAGTTAAGAAAGTAATACTAATTATATTTTACATACTAAATATTAAACTAAAAACATATAAATATTTATTAATTTAGTTTTGAAACAAGTCTATTTTACTCTGCTATTATAATATCATCTTCATATTTTAAAGATTTTACTGTTATAAGTTCTTTTTTATTTAGAGTTTTATCACTTTTGAACTTTACTTTTAAATATTCTCCGCTTGTACCTATATAATAATTATTTTCCAAAACCTCTTCAACGATAACATCTAATTTTCTACCTAAAGCATTATTATAATAATTATCTTTCATTTTGTTGTTTAATTCATTTAAAAGTTTTGCTCTTTTTAATTTTCTTCTATATCCTATTTTATTCGGCATTTTTGATGATGGGGTATTTTCTCTATCTGAATACCTAAATACATGCATTTTTATAAACTTTGACTTTTCGCATAAATTGTATGTATCATTAAAATCATCATTTTCTTCTTCTGGAAAACCCACCATTACATCAGTACTTATTGCCATATTTGGATTAACTTTATATAGCTTTTCTATGGAAGTTAAATATTCTTCTCTTGTATATCTTCTGTTCATTAGTTTTAATATTTTATTGCTTCCAGATTGTAATGGAATATGTGCATGAGGGGATAATACGTCTTTATTTTTAAAAAGGTTTATAAGCTCATCATCAAAATAAATTGGCTCAATAGATGAGAGTCTTATTCTAATGCCGTATTTAGAAGAATGCTCTAATATATTTTTTAGTATATCAGCAAATTTTATTTCGTTGTTATAGTTGTAAGAGCCTAAATTAAGACCTGTTAATACTACTTCTTTATAATTGTAATCATTCGCAATTTTTATAGCCTCATATATTTTATTTGGCTCAAGGCTTTTATGTTTGCCTCTCACTCTTGAAACTATACAATAACTGCAAAATACTTCGCATCCATCTTGTATTTTTAAATATGCTCTGCTTTGCTCCTGTGGGAAAAATATTGTGGATTTTATTTCTTTGTTTGTATCTTTTTGTATAGTATTAAATATAATTTGTGCTGCTTCTTCTTTATGGTCATTATTAATTGTGATAATATTTTTATTTTCTGTAGTGAAGCCTTTCTTTGAAACATAACAGCCTATTAAAAATATTTTTTTTTGTTCTATATCTTCCAATTTTTCTAAGTAGGAAACTAATTTTTTATCACTGTCATTTGTTACGGTGCATGTATTAATTGCTATTGCATCTGCTTCTTTTAGGGTTGTGATATTTGCTCCCATATTTTTTAATTCGTAGGCTATCTTTTCGCTTTCGTATTGATTAAGTCTGCATCCGAATGTGTGTATGTGTATATTCATTTATTTCTCTCTTTGTATTAATAAAAAACTCTATTTATTTTTTGTTTATAAACAATAACAAATTATATAATAACATATTTTTTTATTTTTACTACTTGCAGAAAATTTTAATTATGTTAATATAATTATGTTTAGTAAAATGCCGATAATATCTTTATATTAAATTATATTCAGTGGAGTATATATGGATAGCAAGTATCGTATAGAATTAGATGAAAATTCCAAAGGGAGCATGGCAATGAATTCTTATAATAATCTCTCATCATTAGACACAGTAATCAAAGTTATAGGTGTCGGTAACGGCGGATGTAATGCTATAAACAGAATGATAGCTGAAGGATTAGAGAATGTAGATTTTATAGCTATGAATACCGATGCACAGGCGCTATCTCGTTCTAATGCTCCTACTAGAATAGTTTTAGGTGACAGAGTTACACAAGGTTTAGGCGCAGGTACAGACCCAGAGAAGGGTGCTGAGGCTGCAAGAGAAGATGTTGCTAAAATAGAAGAGATTGTAAGCGGTGCTAATTTAGTATTTATTGCGAGTAGTTTTGGAGGCGGTACTGGTACAGGTGCTAGTCCTGTGGTGGCAGAGGCTGCTAAAAAGGCTGGTGCTTTAACTATTGGTGTTGTAACTAAGCCTTTTGAGTATGAAGGCAGACTTAAAATGGAGCGCGCCGAGGCTGGTATAGAAAAAATGCTTACAGTAGTAGACTCTCTTATCATTATACCTAATGAAAACCTTTATGATATGGTTGATATGGATAATTATAAATATGAAGAGGCTTTAGCGGTTGTTGATGATATATTACGTCAGGGTGTTCAGGGTATTTCTGATATAATTACACAGGTTGGATTTATAAATGTTGACTTTGCCGATGTAAAAACTATGATTTCTCTTTCTAATGGAAGGGCTCATTTGGGTATTGGTGTTGGTAAAGGTGATGATAGGCTTCATAAGGCTATTACTAATGCATTTGAAAATCCGCTTTTAGATGTTGCTAGTATTAAAAATGCGAGGGGAATACTTGCTAATATAGTTTGTCCTAAAGATTTTGGTATGAAAGAGTATAGAGAAGCAAGCAAGATTATTAATAACTATGCTAATGAAAATGCTAATATAAAAATTGGTGTTTGTACTAAAGAAGAAATTAAAGATGAAATTATTGTTACAATAGTTGCTACTGGTTTTGATAATAACTCAAATAATACTGAAGAAAAAAAAATAGAAGATAAAGAATCTAATACAATAAAAGATGATAAAGTAAATGATGTTTCTAATGAAGTAAAAAACAATGGTGTAGAAAATAATTCTAATGATATTAAAGAAACTCAAAAAATCAATTTTGTTGTAGATGAAATTAATGCAAATGAAGCAAATATAGAAAATTCAAATGATATAGAAAGTAAAAAAATTGAAACTATTATAGGAAATCATATAAAAAGTATAAATAATATAGAGAATATAGAAAAAATAGAAAATAAAGTAATAGAAGAAGAAATAGAAAATCATGATGATATTTCAAATAATAAATATGTTATCAATTTTAAAAACAAGATAGAAGAGATGAAAAAACCTGTAATATCTAAAAGCGGTTTTAGCAGATTAAATCTTGAAAATGAATTAAAGTCAAATAACTTAGATGTTAATTTATCTAGCGATAATATATTAAATAGTAATAATGTTGCAGAAGAATATGAGGAAGAATTAGAGCATAATAAAATAAATAATAATATACAGGAAAGAAAAGAATATAAAGCAGCAGCGGAACTTTATAGTGTATTAGAAGAAGAAACTAATACAGAAAAAAGAACTATAGCTCCTTTTGAGATTATACCTGAAGATGAAATGCAAAAGCATAATAATTTAGGAGCTAAGCTGCCATTTGCAGATGAGAGTGTAGATACAGATTATGAAAAGCCAGCATTCCTTAGAAGACAATTACAGGTAAGAAATATTAATAGATAAGGGTTATAGCGTTGAAGATATATAAAATTTTTTGTTTATTTGTTTTAACAGTATGCAGTGTTTTGGCACAGAGTTATGATGATGCTTTAAATCTCTATAATAATAGAAATTATGAAGCATCTATCTCTGTGCTAAATTCATTAAATATTAAACCAAGTAATATCAATGAATATCTGCTGCTTATAGACAATTATATAAAACTTCAAAATTATACTATGGCGCAAACTCTTATAGATGATGCTTATAGATATCATTCAAGAGATTATAGAGTTTTAGAGAAAAAATTAACTATAGAGCTTATCAATAATAAGAATAATGAAGCAAGAGCTACAATTAACCAAATTAAAGCTTTAGACAGTAAAAATTATCTTGCCAACTATGCTGAGGGAGCATTAAGTGAGAGAGTGGGGTATTATAAAACTGCTATGAGCTTATATGAAAGGGCTATGATATTAAATAAAAATAGGAGTGAAGCTCCTGTGGCACTTGCATATTTAAAGCTTGCTAATGGAGATAAAAATACGGCTTTAGATTTATTTAATCTTAATATAAAAAATAATCCTAAAATGGCTGAATCTTATTATCATTTGGCTAATTATTATTATATAACTGGTAATTATAATGCATCTTTAAATGAAATTAAAAATGCTTTTTATTATTATACAAATTATAATGATGCAAAAATATTACAGGCAAATGTTTATATGGCTTTAGATAGATACAATGATGCTATAGCTATATTAGAATATATTCCAGAGTCAAGTTTCAAAGATGATACTAAAAATTATTATATAGGCAATGTTTATGAGAAGGCTAATAATTTTCCTAATGCTAAAAATGCCTATATAAATTATTTAAGAGTAAAACCAGAAGATGAACTTGGCAGATTAGCTTATGAGAGAGTTTTATTTAATACTAATCCTCAAGCTGATTATGAAAGAGACAGAGCTGCTTTATATTATGCTAATAAGGCTTCTTACTATACAAGACTTGCTGATAAAATTCGCTCTCAAGCATATTTAAAACACATGTTAAAATTAAATCCTGCTAATACTTATGCAAGACTTATGCTTTCAGATGTATATAAAAGAATGGGATTAGAAGAGAAAGCTTTAGAGGAATTAGAGATTGCTAAAAATGTTAATCCTAATAATAAATCTATTGTTTATAAATATGACAGCTATAAAAGACAATTGGATAAAAATATAATTTCAAGAACTTGGGGCATAGATAATCAGTATAATATAGATAAGCCAGGTTTTACAGTTGCTATAGCGGATACTATTAATATACAAAAAGACAGTCCAATGTTTTTAAATACTGCATTATATCAAACATTATCTTACGTGCTTCCGCAGTATGGCAGATTTAATGTTGTAGATATTTATAATACTTATTATTCTGAGAGAGATTTATATCAAGAATTAAAAAGAAGAAATGCTGATTATTATTTAAGAGGTTCTACATTTAGCGGATATGATAATATTACTTTAATGCTTGACTTAGTAGATGTTAATACAGAGAGAGTTGTTACTAATTTTACTATCACTACAAGAGGCAGAGATAAAATGATGACTGCTGCTGTTATGGCTGGAAATGTTATCAATAATACAGTGCCTTTCTATTCTAAAATAATTAAAATACATAATGACAATATATATATTAATGCAGGCAAACTTCAAGGCTTAAGCAATAATATGAATATGATGATATATAATACAACTAAAGCAGAATTAAATATGACTAATGCCGAAACTATTGGTATGGCTAAAGTGATAACAGTTGATGAAAATGTATCTTTAATTAAACTTATAGATAATAGAGCTTTAAACAAACTTAATATAAATCAAATAACAGTTCCTTATATTACTAATACAGTAAATACAAATATTACTGCTGTTAATTAATAATTATTTATGAGAAACATTATAGGTGTATATGGTCTTATCTGTTCTGGTAAGAGTTCTTTTTCTAAGCTTCTTGCAAAAGAGCTTGATGCTTTTTATATAGATGCTGATAAGCTTGGTCATGAGGCTTTAGAAAATAAAAAAGATATTATTTTAAAAGAGTTTTCTAATAGCATATTAGATTCAAACAATAATATAGATAGAAAAAAGCTTGGAAGTATTGTATTTTCTAATAAAAAAAAGCTTAAAAAACTTCAAGATATTACTTATTCTTATATAGAAAAAAAAACAGAAGATTTAATAAACTCCACTGATAAAGATGTTGTTATAGAAGCTGCTTTAATTATGAGGAGCAATATATATAAACTTTGTAATAGTTTAGTTTTTGTTAATGCCAAAACTTCCAATATATTAAAAAGAATGCAAAAAAGTAGAAATATATCAGAACATAATGCAAGAAAGATATTAAAAATGCAAAGAGATGTAAAAAATAAGAAACTCTATGCCGATATTATTATCAACAATATGAGAGATTATAATCATTTGGTAATTATATCTCGAAAATTAGGATGGCATTATGGAAATGAATCAAAAAGAAAACATGGAAGAAAGAGATTATTCTACTAAATTGAATAATAAGCAAACAAATAATAGAAGAACATTGTATATAGTTAATTTTACACCTATAAGACTATTAGTATTTTCTGTAAGTGCTGCTAGTTTAGTATTGTTTATATTTGTTATAGGTTTTCATTTGGGTTCTTCTAAGGCAAGCTATGCTTCTAATAATAGTGCAGATGTATCAAGTGATATACTTATGAGAGAGAATAATAATGTTATTAATAATTTAGATACTACTGATACTTTAGCTATGGCTGATAATTTAAATAGTCAAGAAAATAACATGCAAGAATCTAACTTTGTTGATTCAAATATAGATAATATTGAGCCTTTAAATAATAATGCTTCAAGCGTAAGTAGCAGCAGTATTATTAGAGAAGGTGTATCTTCAGAAGACAGATATAATGAATATACTAAAAATTTAGCTTCAGAACTTGATGCAATTAATGCAAATATTAAAGGAGAACAAACTCCAAATTCAACATATACACCTCCCGAGCAAATGATAGCTAGTGTTAAACCTATAGAGAAAAAAGAGGTAACTACAACTGTGCCATATACTAAATCATCTTCTCAAGATTCTATTTATTTTATACAAGTAGCAGTTGGTTTTGATAAAGATAATACTTATTCTGCAAGAGATACATTAAAAGTTAAATATCCAAAAACTTTTGTTAAAGAAGAAGTAGGCTCAGATGGAAAAACTATGTACAAATTAAAAATAGGCAGGTATGAAACCAGAGAAGATGCTCAGAAGGTTTTAGCTGAGATTAAAAAGAATCCTGTATATAAAGATAGTTATATTTATTCCGATAAGAAGATAAGTTAATATTTTAAAGATATCCTAAAAGTTATTGTTAGTCCCCTTTTGAAGTTAAAGCTTTGAGAGGGGATTATATTTTTTAAAAGAGCAGCATCTCTTCTTTTTGCGCATTAATTTTTTCTTTATGTAAATCTTCTCTTGATTTGTATGATATATTATATTTTTCTTCTAATACTTTTATTTTTTTATACATTTTATTTTTATAATCATCTTTAAGAATGCCGTTGCTTCCATAAATATATAAATATTTTTTATAATGATATGGAAATTTTTCTCTAACAAAGTTTAAAAATATCTTTCTGCATTCTCCGCAGAGTTTTAAAGCATCGTAAGCACAGTAATCTATATTACATTCTTTTGCTGCTTTAAAAATATTTTCTAATTCATCTTCTGTGATGAAAGGCATTACAGGCATTGTATGAATTGCAACTGTTGCTTTTGTTTTTTTGAACTCTTTTAATATTTCTAATCTTCTTAATGGGCTTATTACATTAGGCTCTATGAGTGATGAGAGTTTTTCATTTAATGTTGTTATAGTAACAGCTATTCTAACAGGAACTATATTTGAAAGCTCATCTATCAAATCAAAATCTCTTAATATTAAATCACTTTTTGTTGATATACACATAGGAGTTTTATATCTTATAAGAAGTTTTAATATATCCCTCATAAGTTTATAGTCTTTTTCGCACTCTTGATAATTGTCTGTAACGCTTCCTAAGTTAATAATCTCTCTTTTCCAATTTCTTGATGATAACTCTTTTTCTAACATTTCTGCAATATTTTTCTTTACAAATATCTCACCAAAAAAATCTCTTGAGTTAATATATTTATGAGAATATACAGCAAAACAATAGTAACACTTATGAATACAGCCTCTATATATGTTTAAATCATAACAGAAACCGTATCTATTATTTATTTTATTTAGTGCTGATTTACAGTTAATTTCTCTATATTTAATCATAAACACCCTTATATTTATATACTATATTAATATATATTATATATTTTTGCAAGTTAAGTTTTAATAAAATTCTTTAGTAAGTTTAATATATTTCGATATAGTTAATGGATTATTTTAAATAAAGGCAATTTTTTAATTATGAAAGGTAAAAGAATTATCATAATAGGGGCTGGACTATTACAAGTGCCAGCGATACAAATAGCCAAAGATATGGGATTATATACAATAGTATTGGATTATAATAAAGATGCTCCTGGAATGAAGATAGCTGATTATCCTATAATAGCATCTACAAGAGATGTTGATGGAAGTGTGAGAGTTGCGAGGGCTTTAAGCAAAGAGATGGAAATACATGGTGTTATTACAGTTGGAACTGATGCTTCGAGTACGGTTGCTGCTGTTGCTAATGCTTTGGGGCTTCCGGGTAATAGATTTGAAGATGCTTATGCTGCTTCAAACAAAATAAGAATGCGTGAGAGGTTTAAGAAAAACAATGTTCCTCAGCCTAATTTTTTTCCTGTGTGGAATTATGATGAGGCGGTTGAGGCTTATAGAAATTTAACTAAACCTGTTGTAATAAAGCCTGCTGACAATATGGGGGCTCGCGGTGTAATGAAGGTGTCTGATGAAAAGGATGTGCTTAATGCTTTTAATAGGGCTAAGAGTGCTTCGCCTTCGGGAGAGGTGATAATAGAAGAGTTTATGGAAGGACCTGAGCTTTCTATAGACATGCTTATTTATAATGATGAAATATATGTTACAGGTGTTGCTGACAGAATAATAGAGTATCCTCCATTTTTTATAGAAACTGGTCATATACTTCCTTCTGCTTTGGAGCAAGAAAAGATAGATGATGCAATCAATGTAATGAAGGCTGGCATAAAAGCTTTGAATTTAAAAATTGGTGCCGCTAAGGGAGATATAAAAGTAACTAAAAACGGTGCCATGGTAGGGGAGATTGCTGCAAGACTTTCCGGCGGGTTTATGAGTGCTTATACTTATCCTTTTGCTACTGGTGTAAACCTCATTAAAAATGCAATAGAGATAGCTTTAGGTAATCCTCCAAGTGATTTAAAGCCTAAATGGGATAGAGTTTCTGTTGAGAAAGCTTTTTTACCTGGTACGGGGATTATTGAATCTATAGAAGGTTTAGAGAATGCTAAAAATATAGACGGCGTAAAAGAGATATTTATTAAAACAAAGGTAGGCGATATATTAGTTTCTCCTACAAGCAATCTTGATAAGGCTGGAAACGTTATAGCTGTGGCAGATAATAGAGATAAGGCTATAGAAATTGCTAATAAAGCTATAAATGCTGTTCATTTTAAGCTAACCGATGAAAAATCTCTTACAATAGAAGAAATTAAAAAAGTATCAAAAGAGAAATTATCTTCAAAACATAATGTTGATTATTTGTTTGATGAAAATAAAGATACAGGTTTGGAAAATTATTCTTTTTTTCCAAGCATAATACATAATGATGATAAAGATGTTAGCTTGCAAACAAGTATATTTAATATGCATCTATCTCAGCCTATTGTAATAGATACCATTCATAATCTTCCAGAAGCTTTAGATGGTATAATGGATATAAAAGAATATTATAACATTACTATGGATATAGCTTCAAACTCTGAAATACTTGCTATACTCAATGATTTTAATAATGATGAAATATTTAATTTAGCTATCCAATCTATCAAAGAACATAAGAGAGGAATTATTATGATTAGCGGTAATAATTCTCAAGATGTTATAATGAGAAAACTTAAAGAGGCTCAAAAGAATGGAGCTTGTGCTGTTGGAATAGATTTGTCTTATTATTATAATGGCTGTGAAAATAATATACATCTAAAAACTCATAAAGAAATAAATTATATTCAAAAACATTTAGATATACCTCTAATAATAAAAGGAATATCTAATGAAAAAGATATAATTAACAATAATTTAAATAACGTATATTTTTCTAATAATAATAAGTATTCATTAAAAGGTATGAAAAAAGTTTCCGATACTATTAGTAGTGTAGCTTTAAACTTGCATAAAAATAAAACACAAATTAATATTTTGGCAGAATCACCTAAATATGGCGGAGAATTGTTTAAGTATTATGCTTTAGGTGCTAATGTTGTTTGCGTAACAGAAGAAAGTTTTATTTCTATTGTAAGTAAAGGCAGAAAAGGACTTGAATATATGATTTATTCTACTAAAGAAGAATTAGAAAGAATGATGAAAATATTCGGATTCAATAAATTAAAATATGATAATACCGTATGGTGCAAAAATTAGGTAGTTATTTATGGAAGTAAAAGAAATTAGCTTATCAAAATCATATCTCTATGGTTTTTTTGCTGCTATGATAAGCACTTTAATATATAGTGCTATAGCAATACCTATTTATATATTGCTTATATCTTCAAACCCCAATAATTTTTTAGTTTATTTGCTTTATACTTTGGATATTTGGGTTTGGATATGGATATCTATGTCTGTATTGTATGCTTTTGTTGTGGTTTTTATATTTTCTGCAAAAGAGCATGAGGCTAATTTAAGAAAAAGCATAGGTAATATTTTGTTTTTTGTAGTAACTTCTATAGTAATGCTTCTTTCTTTAAGCTATATACCAGAAATACAGAAAATCTTATATAGACAAGAATATACATTCTATAGCACAATATTATCTTTATGTTTATTTTTTATTGCTATATTTCTATCTTATAATATAAAAAATATTATACTCTTTATGTATAATTTAATATTGTTTAACTTAGGATATGAATCTAATAATTCTTCCAATAGTTCAATTAATGAAGCTGAAAAAACTAATACTTTAGAATATGAAATATTTAATAATACATTGAAAACAGTAATATCATTTTCACAAAGACATAATTATGCTATAGGTATAATGGCATTTAATATTTCTAATGCTAATGATATAATAGAGCATTATGACAGGCTTGGTTATTACAAAATAAGAAAAGATTTGGTTGCTTTTATTAAAAGAGAGGCAAGAGCAGGCGAGAGTCAATGTTTAATAGATGATGATGTTATATATATAATAGTATATGCTAATGAAGAAGAGGCTTTAAAGATTACAAAGAGATATTTAAAGATGCTTCAAAACTATAACTTTAGTTATAATGGCGATAGTATAGATGTAAAAGTGTCTATGGCGGTTAGCGGATTTGATTTTGCTGATAATAAGGCTAATAAAATATCAATTTTTACAGTTAAAGATAATTTAACTGATAAAATAAAAGAAGCTTTAAGGGAATCTAAAGAAACAGAAAGCCCTGTTATAGTTTATCAAAAAGGAATATAATAGTGGAATTGTCAATTATACTTATAATGATGTTGATAGTTGCATTGGGAGTAGCGACTAATTTTATTGTGAAGAGCGGTTCTTATCCTGCTAAATTAAAACGTATTACTCAGTTTTATGAAGATGGTAATGTTGAACTTGCAATGAAAGAAATTAATGAGCTTGACCCAAAGTTTAAAAAAGATCCAATTATATTATGGTATAGTGCTAATTTATATTATAAACAAAATCAGTATATATTGGCTATGGCATCATTACAATCTATGTTAGATGGTGCTTATTTTACTAAAGATATTACCGAATTGAAAGTGCGTGAGTTTTTGGCTAATATTTATGAAGAGACAGGAAATGCTAAAAAGGCTTTAGATGAATATGATTATATAATAAAAATAAAAAATCAGGATTATGATTCTTTATATAAAGCAGGACTTATATCCTATCAAAGCGGCGAGTGGATATTGGCGCAAAAATATTTGTCATTGGCTGCTACTCGCAATGACAGCAATCCGGAATTATTGTATATGCTTGCTTATTCTTATTATAAAATGCGCAGTTATCATGCAGCGCAGCAGAATATTGAAAAGGCTATAGCTTTGGATTCTTCTAATTATAATTATCATTTACTTTATGGAAGAATATTATCCGCTTCGAGAGATTTCCAAAACGCTGTAAAAGAATTAGAAATATCTTATGACAGCAGTTTTATAGATAATAAAGACAGCATATCATTAGATTTAGCTAACTCTTATTATGAACTTGGAGATTATGATAAGGCTAATAAATATTACAGAGAGGTTCTTACTAAAGACAATATTGCAAATGAAAAAGTTGTAGATGAAAGATATAGATATGCTGAAACTTTAGTTAAACAAAAGCATTTTGAAGAAGCTGTTAAACAATGGGAGATAATAAAGTCTATAAGAAACATATATTTAGATGTTGAACAAAAGTTAAAAACTTATAGTTCTATTATAGCTAATAACGCATTTAGAACAGCATTAGAAATGGATGTTATTGATTATTTGGAAAAACATTTCTATAGAATATTAACTTTAAATGGATATATTGTAACGGATCATACTAAAAAATCTGATAGTTTGGTTTTCTTTGTTACTATTAAAAAATTCGGTTCTGAAGGACAATCATATAAAAGTACTTTTGCTTTGGATACTTCTGGATACCCTATGAGACAAAATACTGTAGATGAGTTTATGGATTATGCTAGGGCATATAAGAGTGCTCACTCATTCTTAATTAGTATAGGTGATTTTGCTCCTAATTTGAAAGTTGATGATACTGTGATGATTATAGAGCCTGAAAGATTTGAAGCTATTATTGAAGGCGTTATATCATTTAGCGATTAATTATTTTTATAAGACTCTATATTGTAAAAAAATAAAAACTCTCACTTGCAAAAAAAGGAAAATATATTATTCTTTTTTTAAAAAATGTTTGGAGTTTTTATGATTAAGAAAGTATTATTATTAGTTTTATTTTTATTTATTGCTTGTAATAATAAAGATAATTTAGATAAAAATCAGGAAAATACTGAAAATTATATAGATACTAATCAAAACGCTTTACCTGAAACAACAACAACTACTACTACTGTTAAAAGTGATGGTGATTATAATGAATGGTTTTCGCCTTATACTTTTATGAAAAATGATAATGGTTCTATGGCTCAATTAGCTTTAAATGATATGGTGTTGCCGGAATATAATATTGCTCAATTTAGATTTACTTATATAGATGAAAATTTAATAAAGACTTATTTTTATTCTAATGCCGCTATTGATAATGATGGAGCTGATATGTATGCTCAGTCTGATGTAGGCGACACAATGAGAGGCGATTATTATAATAAAAAGTTTACTATTACAACAAAAATAGATGAGGTGGATATTAGTGCTTCGGATTTTATTTCTGCTGTATCATACAATTATTTATACACAAACTCATCTCAAAATGATTCTCTTGGAAATGGTTCTACTTTCTTTTATAAAGATTCTATATTTGTGCTTATTCCAAGTGATACAAATAATTTAGAAGTTTATGATAAAATAACTTTGGATATTAATAATAATATTGATAATATTACAAGAGATGAAACATTGTGGCTAAAAAATGAAACGCTTCCTTTATTTGAAAAATCTATGAGTGATTTTTATAATGACTGGTATACAAACTCAGATTTTAATTATGAGTATATAGCAGGCAAAGATATATTATATTTTAATGATACAACAATATCTATAAATAGCTATTCTTCTATATATATGGGAGGTGCTCATGGTGTTTATAATAATACATCTTTAGTTTATTCTCTTAAAGATGGTGAAAAAATCTCAATTACAAATCTAATAAAAGACTTTAAAGATAAAAAATTGCTTATAAGTATGAAATCTAAACTTCTTTCTATAAGTGATAGGTCAGAAGAAGATTATTTAGTTCCTTTAGATGAAATAACTTTAGAAGATACTAGTTTTTATGTATATAAAGATGGTATTCACTTTGTATGGCCTATTTATACTATTACGGCTTATGTTCAAGGCGAAACAGAAATAGTTTATTCTTTTGATGAAATAAGACCTTTTGTAAAAGAAGAGTATCTATATATATTAGAAGAATAATAGTTCTGTATATAGTATATGAACTTGACTTTTAATATTAAATTTGCTATACTGTAGTTATAAAACAATATAATTAATTTATGGTAAGTATTTATGACTGAAGAACAAAATGAACAATCTCCAGAATGTGGAGGTATTTATTGTGCTAATTGCAGATATTGTGTTTTATTTAGAAAAGCTAGTGGAATAGACGGTTCACAGTATTTGCTAAGAGTAAAATGTACTCAGGAACAATGGCGTAAAAAACTTGGCGAAGAAAAAATGTACAAGTATTTTACAGTTGCCAGAAGAACTGTAGAGAAATGTGATGATTATAAGGATATGGGAGATTTGAGAAGTTTCCTAAAAATCCTACGCAAAAGTTTGCCAGTACGCGATGAAGTCTATTCTATAAAAAAATAGTGGATTTTGTTGGTGAAAAAAACTTATTATTTATTGCTTATTTTTGCTTTATTTTCCATCTCTTGTGCTACAACTGTCAAAGTTGATGCAGAAGAAAGATATCCTAAAATCATAGCAGAAAAGGCTTATACTGAATTTAATAATAAAAGATATAAAAATGCTATAGCATATTATCAGTATATTATAGATAATTTTGATAGAAATAATTTTGCTAAAGATGTTTCTTGGGCTTATTATGAAATTGGTTTCTGTTATTATTATCAAAATAAATATGAGAAGGCTATAGATTATTTTAATATTGTTATCAATGACTTTGCCGTTTTACCTCCTAAGGTATTAGCTCAAAAAGTTATGCAAGATATTTATACTAAAAAGCCTAAATTAAAGCCTATTGAAACATTAGAAGAAGTGGAAGAAATAGTAGATATTGAGCAAGAACTTGATATGGAATAATAATGAAAAAAATTGGCATAATCCCAAGATTGATACTAAGCTTTTCTATTATTAGTATTATTTCAATATTTTTTATATTTCTGCTATATAACATATATACTAGAGGTGAGGGGAAAGTATATGATTTAATAATATATATTTTTTCATCACTTATTATATACAAAAATTTTATTCCTTTTATAATAGCTTTAAGTGTATATTTGGCATTTTTTAGAGGTTATTATTTAGCTGGATTATCAATATCGAGGATTATTGCTATACCTATTGCTTTAATAGTTGTATTAACTGCATTTTTTACTTTTTATGATTATTTTTTAACAGACAAATTATTATATGAATTAAAAGATTATAATATTAATAAAGATTATAAATATTTTAATCGATATAAATCTTCTTTAAAAGAAAGTGAATATCAAAGGGCAAAACAGGAGTTTGATGCCGGAAATTTAGATACTGCTGAGAGCTTTGCGAGAAATGCTTTAATATATGATAGAAATGACGGAAATATTTTATTATTATTAAAGGATATTGAAAATAAAAAGAATGAATTAGAAGAGATTCAAAATACGGATAGGAATGCTTATATAAATAATTTGCTTTCTCAAGGTTCCAGAGCATTTAGTCTTTCCAATTATTCTCTTGCTGGCCGATATTATACTGATGTGCTTAAAATGGATAGGTATAATCCTTTAGCCATTTATTATCTTAATAAAATTAGTATTATACAAAATAATAAGCCGCTTTATATTGGAAAAAATTTCTACGAATCATTAGCTTATGGTAAGCTCGCAGATACTATAGAACTATATAGAAATGGAAATTTTTGGAGAGCATACAACAGCATATCTAATTTATATATTAATTACCCAGATATTAATGAAATTAAAACTTATTATTCTTTGATAGTTGATAGTATTAATAGATATGATTTTTTTATAGATAGGGCAAAAGAGATTAGAAAATTTTTTATTGATGATTACTACTCTATAACCAATACAACTATGTTAGAAAATAATGGTATTACTTTAATGCTCAATAATAATACTACTATGCTTTCTGCTCTTTATAGTATTTTTTTTGGTGAATCATTATATTTGTATGATGTATCTATAATTAATTTAGACAAAGATTTACAAATTACAAATCAAGTAATTTATAAATATGGAAAAATAACAGATTCATTTAATAATCAAGGTATAAAGAATATTATTTTAAAAGCTAAATTTAATGATAAGAATGAAACTTATGATAATAATAATACAAATGAATATATTATATCTGTCAATATATCTGACATAACAATAAAAAACATTAAAGATTATCCTTACAGAGTATTAGGTGATACAGGTATAAGAGACATTATAAGCTTAAGATCAGAGCTTCCTTTGTTTGGGTACTCTAATGAAAGAACTACAAATGTTTTGTTTAAAAAGATTTTATCTCCATTTTATTATTTGCTTTTATTTATAGTAATAGCATACTTATCATTTAGGTATAATATTTATATTAGAAATACATCTGGGTTTATGGCTAATCTTATAGGTATTATAGGGAGTATATTGCTTGTTTTGCTTTATAATATAGTTCTTAATTATATATCTACACACATATTAATGATCTTAGGTTTTAATGTGAGTATTATAATAATGTTAGTTTTTGCTATTTTTATGATATTATTATTTTTATTACAGATGTCAAGAATAAATAAATATGTTAAATAATGTATATTCAAAATCAGAAATTACTGAATATTTAAAGAATAAGTCTATATTTCCAAACAAAAATAGAGGTCAGAATTTTTTATGCGACAGAAATATTGCTTATAATATAGCAAACACTGTACCTCATGGGATTTTAAGAGGAGATTATGCTATAGAGATAGGAGGGGGATTAGGCTCTTTAAGTAATGTGCTTGTTGATATATATAAAAACAATCTTACTATAGTTGAATATGATAATGCTTTGTATAATCATTTAAAAGAAACTTATAAAGATATAAATATTATTCATAACGATATATTAAAAGTTGATATTAATGATATAGATAAAAATAAAAACTTTGATGTATATGGAAACATACCATACAATATAGCAAGCCCTATAATAGAGTGGCTTTTTTGTGACTGCTATAATAGGTGGAATTATGCTGTTTTTATGGTTCAAAGTGATTTTGCAAACAGGTTAATTGCTAAAGAGGGCAGTGAAGACTATTCTGCTTTAACATTGTTTGCAAGTTTTATGTCGGATATTAAATTAGAGTATAATGTATCAAAAGAAGTGTTTTATCCAATACCAAAAGTAACATCATCTATTATAAGTATTAAGCCTAAAGAAGTTGATTTGAGTATGCTTAATATTTTTAAATCTGTTTCAAAGACATTGTTTCACAACAGAAGAAAAACTATAAAAAACAATTTTCTGAAATCTCCATACATAGATATTGATAAAGATAAAATAGATGAAATATTAGAAAAGGCAAATATTGATAAAGAGGTTAGAGGAGAATCTTTGAGTATAGAAAAAGTAAAAGAACTTTCTCTAATAATAAAAGATTATATTTAATTATTATCTCTTTCTTTTATTGAGTTTATTATATCGTTTATAGTTTTATCATCTTTTTTGCTGTTGGCATTATATATAGCAGTTATTTGAATGATGTTGTTGCCGTTTATCATTATAAAGCTTCTTTGATATGTTTTGTTTGGTCCGTAATAATAGCTAATTAGCATATCGTAGGCATTAGTTTGTTCTTTGTAATATCCTTCTTTTTCTACTTTTACTTCTTTTAATACTTTATTATTGATAACGCCATTTATTATGCCTTCTTTTGAGGCTAAAATATCTATGGGGTAATTAGATTTTGTATATGAAACGTTGTATATAGAAGTTTTTGTTTCTATACCGTAGGAATCTACTATTTTGAAGTTTGGATTATATTCTACCATGTTGTTTATATAATTTTGCTGAAAGTTTTCTGGTATATCTATTGTTACATCATCAAATATAACTGTGATATTTTCTATTTTTTTACATGAGAATATGATTAGTGTAATAAGCAGTAAATATAATAATTTTTTATTCATTTTATTATTATACATTAATAGTATTTTTAAAGCAAAAAAATATTAATTTTTAATATAAAAAGTTGTAAAAATATTTCTATGTTTTATAATATTTTTTATAAGAGGTGGTAAAATATTATGAGGAAAACAAAAATAATAGCAACTTTAGGACCTAGATGGTCTAATGAAGAAATGGTAAAAAAGATAATAGAGAATGGGGCAAATGTATGCAGGCTTAATTTTTCATTTGGAAGCTATGACGAGCATTTAGAGAGAATAAAGATAATAAGAAAAGTTTCTGATGAGTTGGGCAAACCTGTAGCAATATTAGCAGACTTACAAGGGCCTAAGATAAGAATAGGTAAGCTAAAAGAGAATATTACTGTAAAAGAGGGTGATATTGTAAAATTAAGCGGACATAAAGAAACTAATGATGAAAGCATAATACCTACTACGCATGAGAATATTGCCCATGATGTAAAGAGCGGTTCTTTGCTTTTGATAGCTGACGGCACTATACAGCTTATAGTAGAATCAAGTGATGAAGCTTCAAAACTTGTTGTATGTAAGGTTATAACTGGAGGTACTATATTAAGCAGTAAGGGTATTAATTTACCTGGTGCTCATGTAACAACAGAGGTTTTAACAGAGAAAGATGTTAATGATGCTTTATTTGCGGCTAAAAATGGTGCTAATTATTTGGGTATGAGTTTTGTAAGAAGAGCAGAGGACGTTATAAGGCTTAGAAAGATATTAGATGATAATGATTTTAAGCATGTTGGAATAGTATCAAAAATAGAAAATACAGAATCATTAGAGAATTTAGAGAGTATAATAAAAGTGTCTGATGGAGTAATGGTTGCAAGAGGAGACTTGGGAGTAGAAATACCATTTGGAGAGGTTCCTGTTTGGCAGAAGAAGATACTAAAAATGGCAAATGATATGGGTAAGATTACAATAATAGCTACCCAAATGCTTGAGAGTATGACAAAAAGCCCTGTTCCTTCAAGAGCAGAGGCTAGTGATGTTGCTAATGCTGTATTAGATGGTACTGATGTTGTTATGATGTCTGCAGAAACTGCTTCTGGAGATTATCCTATAGAGTCTGTTAAGGCTATGGTTTCTATAGTAGAGGCTGCTGAGAGGTCTATTAATAAAACTTCTCATGATAATATGACTTATTTAGACAGCGGCGTTAATGATGCTTTGGCTGATAGTGCTTCTTATTTATCATATAGTTTAGATAATAAGGCAATAATAGCTCTTTCAAGGTCTGGAAGAACTGTTAGGAATTTATCTAAGAAAAGACCAAAAACACCTATAGTATTTATGTCTGCTGATAATAATCTTTGTAATGGTCTTGCTATATGTCATAATGTTTATACTATACATATGCCTGAAGATTTGAATTTTAGTGCTGGTATTAGCCATGGAGGAGAGATTAACATACTTGAAGATACTTTGGTAGAACATAAATTAGCAGAACATGGGGACAGAATAATTGTAGTGAGCGGAAGTAAATGGCAGGGTAGGTGGCAAGAGAATAGTGTTCGTATAGTAGTTATGCACTAAATTTGTATATAAAATAATAGTTAATTCTTATCATTTTTCGACCTTTTAAACAAAAAAGTCGGTAATTTTAAAGTTGCAAAATAGACTTGACAAATTTAGTATATTTTGTTTTAATTAATATAAGCGTATTTAAATAATTTTAGGGATAATTATGGATTTAAATCTTAAAAATAAAACAGCTTTAGTAACAGGCGGAAGTAGGGGAATAGGAAAAAAAATAGCAGAAGCTTTAGCTAATGAAGGAGCTAATGTTGTTGTTACAGCTACAAATATTAATAAGGCTCAAGAAGTTGCTGATGAATTAAAATCAAAATATAATGTAGAATCGCTTGCTTTAGTTCATGATGTAAAATCTAGCGAATCTTGTAAAGAGGTTGTTGCTAAGACTATAGAGAAATTTGGTTCTATAGATATATTAGTTAATAATGCTGGTATTACTAAAGATATGTTAGTTATACAAATGGACGACAGTGCTTGGAATGATGTTATAGATACTAATTTATCTGGAGCATTTTACACTTCAAGAGAAGCAGCTAAAAGTATGTTAAGAGCAAGAAAGGGTAAGATAATTAATATATCAAGCGTTATAGGAAAAATGGGCAATGCTGGTCAGGTGAATTATGCTGCAGCTAAGGCTGGTATTATAGGTATTACTAAATCTATGGCTAAAGAGTTTGCTCCTCGCGGAATATGCGTTAATGCTATAGCACCTGGTTTTATTCAAACAGATATGACAGGTGTGCTTGCTGAAGATGCTGTAAAAAAGATAATGGATATTACGCCTTTAAAAAAATTAGGAAATGCTGAAGATGTTGCTAATATAGTTGTATTTCTTGCTTCAGATTTGAGCAATTATATAACAGGGGAAGTTATAGCAGTTGACGGCGGAATGTCTATGTAATAGTTAATAAAGTTGCTTTGCACTTTATAATAAATTAAAAATAATAATAAATTAATAAAAAGGAGATTCAACATGGCATTAATCGATGAAATTAAGGATGTTGTTGCTAATCAATTAAACATTTCAGACAAAAGTAAAATCACAGATACAGCTTCTTTCGTAGATGATTTGAACGCTGATTCACTTGATTTAGTAGAACTTATTATGGAATTAGAAAAACGTTATGACATTAAAATTCCTCAAGAAGAACAAGAAAAAATTAAAAATGTAGCTGATGCTGCTAAATATATTGAAGAGCATAAGAAATAATTTTCTTTAAGAATATTAATTATTCCCGTAATTTTTTGCGGGAATTTTTATTTATAACATATAGGAGTTATTATGAGCGAACGCAGAGTTGTTATTACGGGTCTTGGCATTGTAAGTTGTCTTGGAAATGATGTTAAAAGTTTCTGGGATAATCTTCTTAATGGTGTTTCCGGCATCAAAACACTTAGTAAATATTTTGATCCAGAAAAAGAGCAATTAGCTACTAAAATAGGCGGCGAAGTAGCTGCTTTAGAGGGTGATTATTATTCTGATAAGAAGATGTTGAGAAGACTTGACCCTTTTATAACTTATGGTGTATATGCTGCTTATCATGCTTTAAAACAAGCTGGTATAGAGCCTAAGACAGGTTTTGATCCTTTGAGAGCAGGCTGTGTACTTGGAAGCGGTATAGGCGGTATCACTACTCTTTTAAATAATCATAATGTAATACTTGCTGACGGACCAAGCAGAGTTTCACCTTTCTTTGTTCCTATGCAGATTATTAATATGACACCTGGTTTAATAGCTATGGAATATGGCATGAATGGTCCTAATTATAGCACAGTTACTGCTTGTGCTTCTTCAAACCATTCTATAGGTTTAGGATACAAGCATATTAAAGATAATGAGGCTGATATTATGATAGTTGGCGGTTCTGAAGCTACTATCAATCCTCTTACTATAGCTGGATTTAATAATGCGAGGGCTTTATCTACTAAAAATGATGAACCTACTAAAGCTTCAAGACCTTTTGATAAGGGAAGAGATGGTTTTGTTATAGCTGAGGGTGCTGGTATACTTGTACTTGAAGAGTATGAGCATGCTAAGAAAAGAAATGCTAATATACTTGCTGAAGTTTGCGGATATGGCTTTACTGCTGATGCTAACCATATTACTGCACCTTTAGAAGATGGTGCTATGGGTGCTAGGGCTATGTCTTTGGCTATAGAGTCTGCTAAAATTTCTCCAGACAAGATTGACTATGTTAATACTCATGGTACTTCTACTCCTGTTGGAGATATTGCGGAGATTAAAGCTGTTAAAAAGGCTTTAGGTGAAGACCATGCTAAAAAGATTAAAGTTAACTCTACTAAATCTATGACAGGTCATGCTTTGGGTGCTGCCGGCGGAATAGAGGCTATTGCTACTGTAATGAGTATAATAGATTCTAAAGTTCACCCTACTATTAATGTTGATGAGCAAGACCCTGAATGCGATTTAGATGTTGTTGCTAATACAGCTCAAGACTACAAGATAGAATACGCTATAAGCAATTCTTTTGGTTTTGGCGGACATAATGCTTCTATAGTATTTAAAAGAGTATAATAAATAGTTTATATAATAATTTAAAAGTCATATTTAGTTTTAATACTAAGTATGACTTTTTTATTTGCATAAATATTTTATAAATAATATATTAAACGACTATATTTTGTTATATAAGTTTTTGTTTTCTTCAACTTTTTCCCGCCTACGCTCTGCGTACTTTGTCAAAGTTTTACCATTCAGATACGCTTAATAAATAGCTGCATTTTTAAAAAAATATAAGTATTATTTTATATTTTATACATATTTCAAATATATAAAGGTTAATAACTTGCACTTTTTGCAACTTTTTGCGGCGGGAAAAAGTTGATAATATATTTATAAAAATATATAAATTAATAAAATATAGTTGTTTAGTTATATATTAAAAATTTTAAGTTTAATTAATGTTGAGTTTTTTATTATTTGCGGGGACTAGCCACCGTACCCCAGTTCTTTTGCGACCGTAGGAAGTGCCTCTGGTATTGCCACAAAGAACCAAAAAGGCTATTTTTAGCTAAAATATGTACTTTATTTTTATGTACTTAAAACAAAACTTAATAAGATTCAATAATATTTTATAGTATTGATAAATACATCATTGTATTGATAAAAATAAAATTTATAAAATGATTGTTTCAATATATAAAAAAGCGATAGGGCTTATTATAACTCTATCGCTTTAATATTTTTACTTTATTAATTATTTATACTTCTTTGATATATACTTTGTTCATAGTTGAGTTTACAATAGGGTTGTCGTTGTGGTCTCTTTGTAAAGCAACTATTTTATCAGCAACGTCCATTCCATTAACAACATTCCCCCAAACAGTGTATTGTCCGTCTAAGAAAGGGCTGTCTGCTACACAAATAAAAAACTGTGAGCCAGCACTGTCTGGATGCTGACTTCTTGCCATAGAGCATATTCCTCTTTTGTGTGATACATCATTAAACTCAGCTTCTATATTAAAACCAGGGCCTCCTGTACCATGTAAATGCCTTTTAGTAGGGTCTTTACTTGTAGGGTCGCCGCCTTGTATCATAAAGTTAGGTATTACTCTATGAAATCTAATTCCATCATAAAAGCCTTCATTTGCTAATTTTTTGATAGCTTCCACATGTTTAGGAGCTTTATCAGGATAGAATTCTATTTCTATAGTGCCATAATCTGTTTCTATAAATAAATGTTCCATTATTTTTCCTTTATTTATTATTTTACATATACTTTATTCATCTTAGCAGGTGTAAGAGGGTTATCATTTGCATCTCTTTTAAGATTAACTATCTTGTCTACAGCGTCCATTCCTTTAATAACCTCACCCCAAACAGTATATTGTCCATCTAAAAAAGGACTGTCAGCTACACAAATAAAAAATTGTGAACCAGCACTATTAATATTCTGACTTCTTGCCATAGAACATATTCCTCTTTTGTGTGATACATCATTAAACTCAGCAGGTATTACAAAGTCAGGGCCTCCTGTACCATGTAAAGCTCTGTTAGGCTGTTTGCTTAATGGGTCGCCTCCTTGTATCATGAAACCAGGTATTACTCTATGAAAAAGTGTGCCGTCATAAAAACCTTGATTTGCTAATTTTTTAATAGCTTCTACATGTTTAGGAGCTTTTTCAGGATAGAATGCTATTTCTATAGTACCATAATCTGTTTCTATAAATAAATGTTCTTTAGATGTTTTAGGCTTTTGTGCCAATAATACTGCTGTAAATGCTATCACAGCTAATAATGATAGTAAAATAACTTTTGTCTTTTTCAACATTAAACTTTATTTCCTCTCTTAATAATTTATTTTATATCTTTTATATTACCATACTGCTTATTAGAGTCATAAGTGCCGTCTCTTGATTCTCCTTTAAGACTAGGTATTAATAATATTTGCCCGCCTATTATAATGTTAGGGTCTTTTATTTTGTCTTTATTAGCTTCGTATATCTTTCTCCACAAATTACCATCACCATATATAAAGTCATAAGAAGCTATTTTCCATAATGAATCAGTATCAACTTTTCTATATTGTACTTTATAATATTTAGGGAATAATACTCCTGTTGTTTCTACTATAGTAGTTTCTTGATTATAATCAGTACCGTTATACATAGCATTAACCATCTCTATTACGAGTTTTGAATTAAATAGTGAATTAGAAAAATCTTCATTATCTAATGCTTGTTTAGCAAATGTTAATGTAGTTGATGCTTGATTATAATTAGTCATTTTTGTTTCATTATATCCATCTTCTTTAGCTTTGTTTAGAGATTCTTGTGCTTTTGCATAAGCTATAGGAGCTTCAAGCATATCTAATATATTAATTGCTTCATTGGCATTTGAAGCAGAGTTGTTATAGTCTTTTGCTTTTGAAAGCATTACAGCGTTATATCTTAAATTTAATATTTGATTATCATTGCTGTCGGCATTAGTGATAGCACCTTCATTAATGAGATAATCTCTTCTTAAACCTATTGATACCAAATCATAGCCTAATTTAGATTTTAAAGAAGAATCAGTATATTTTGTTATAGAGTTACTATAATCTGTATCATTAGTAGCAGCATCAAATATAGTGTTTCCTGCCTCATAGTCCATTACAGAGTCTTCATAAAGATTCATAGAAGATTCATTAGTATCTCCTCCAACTCCTTTAAGTAAAGCTAAGTTTCTTTCAGCATATCTTTGTGCATTTAAAACTAATCCATACACTCCAAATTTAGCTATAACTTTGTCTGAATATTCTTTACTTTGTTTAGAAAACTCAATGCTTTGATTATAATCACCTGCATTATGAGCCTCTATAGCTAATTCTCTATATCTTTGCGCTAATTGATAATCTTCACTGTCTTTTATATTTTCATTTGTTATATTAGTCTCTTGTCCATATATTAAATAACAAGCTGCAAAAAGAATTAATAATACTTTTTTCATAATAAAACTCCGTATTAATTATTAGTAGAATTTTCTAAAACTTCTATTTGTTTAATTTTATCATCAGCCTCTTGAATACCTTTAAGGCTATTATCATATTGTTCTTTTGTATTAAAGAAAGCTTTACTGTGATAATCTCTTGTTTTAAGGAAAGAATCTACAGCAAGTTCATAATTATTTGTGCTTAAAGCAGATAAAGCATTAATATAGTTTAATTCAGCAAGTTCATAATTTTCTTTATCAACTATATATGCTTTAATATCTTTAGAATATACTCTGTTTCTTGAAGTTTCTGTTTTTAATTCTTCAGCATATACAGGCAAACCCTCATTTAAAACAACTAAATATGCATTTGAAGCAGTAGTAAGTAATTCTTTTACAGTGTCTGGTTCTTTATTTTCATCTATAAGTATGGTAGCTTCTGCAAAGCTTGATTCAGCTATATCGAATTGTTCTTTAGAATAGTTTTGAAGCTCATATTTAATCGTTTTATCTCTTAAAGTTGAAGCATCTTTATACTCTTTAAGCGGCATAGATGCTCCGCAAGATATAATAACAGATAAAATAGAAGTAAGTATTGTTATGTGTTTGATTGCTTTCATAATATTATACTCCGAAAAAACTACAATATTTTATTGTTCTAATATAATATTACAGAAGATAAAAGTCAATAGTTTAATACAAATAATATAATTTTACAATAAAAAAAGCACTGATAATAAAAACTATCAATGCTTTAATATTTATCAGATTAGATAAGTTTATAGTAAACCTAATCTGCGTTCTTTTTTGATTTTTCTTTTCATTCTTTTAAGAGCTTTTTCTCTTTGAAGTTTTTTCTCAAGAGAAGGTTTTTTGTAGAACTGTTTTTCTTTTAATTCTTGTAAAATACCTTCGTTTTCACAAGCTCTTCTAAATCTTTTAATAACGCTTTCAACTGGTTCACCTTCATTAGCGAAAATACGTACCAATTAACTCACCTGCCTTTTGATTAAAGTTATTAGCGGCGAAGGGACTTGAACCCCTGACACTGCGGATATGAGCCGCATGCTCTAACCACCTGAGCCACGCCGCCAAATAAAAAGTTTAAGCCTTTATTACTGGCTATTAGCGGGGGCAGGACTTGAACCTACGGCCTTTGGGTTATGAGCCCAACGAGCTACCAACTGCTCCACCCCGCGATGTATAAATATTGATATGCATATTATACTATTTATTAAAAAAGTCAAGTATTTTTTATAGCGAAATCGAGTTAAAATGTTTCATTTTAGTGCCGCTATTAAGATATTAATTGTTTAGAAAAACTTGCTTATCTAATAATAACTTGACAATACTTATATCTTAAATTATAATTAATTCAAATAATTTTAAGAGGTTTTAATCTATGTCAAAAGAATCCTATAAAGATAGAATGGAAAAGGCTATTAATAGTTTACAAAATGATTTGAAAGGTATTAGAACAGGAAGAGCAAATGCTTCTATATTAGATGGTGTAAAAGTAGAGGCTTATGGCAGCAGTATGCCGCTTAAACAAGTAGGCAACGTTTCTACCCCTGATGCTAAAACTATAATGATACAGCCTTTTGATAAAGCATTGGTAGGAGACATAGAAAAGGCTATATTAAAAGCTGATTTGGGTTTTAATCCTTTTAATGACGGCGGTAATATTAGAATCATGGTGCCTGAGCTTACTAAAGAAAGAAGAGAAGAATTAAAAAAAGGTGTTAGACATAGAGGTGAAGAGGCTAAAATTGCTATTCGTAATATAAGAAGAGATGAAAATGATATTATAAAAAAGGATTTAAAAGAAAAAACTATTACTGAAGATGAATCTAAAAATCTTGAGAAAAAAATACAAAATGATACAGACAGCTATATAAAAAAAGTAGATGAATTAATTACTTCAAAAGAAAAAGAATTAGATAAAATATAATTATGATGACAGAAAAGGATAATAAAGTTCCTTCACATGTTGCTATAATTATGGACGGTAACGGCAGATGGGCTAAAGCTCGTAACAAATCCAGAAGTTTTGGACATAGAGCTGGAAGTGAAAATGTTATTAATATAGTAGAAGCTTGTTGTGAACTTAATATTAAATATTTAACACTCTATGCTTTTTCTACAGAGAATTGGAAAAGACCTGAAGAAGAAAAAAAAGCATTATTTAAACTTCTAAAAGAATTCTACAAAAAAGAAATTAAAAGACTCATTTCAAATAATATTTTAGTAAAGCATATAGGCGATATTTCTAAATTTCCAAAAGACACTATAAAAACTATAGAAGAAACAGAAAAAGAAACTTTAGAAAAATGTAAAAATCCAATACTTACTGTAGTATTAGCATTAAATTATGGCTTTAGAGACGAACTTAAAACTGCTATAAAAAATATGTATTTTGATGTATTAACAAATAAAATTAATATAGAAGATATTGATGAAAACTCTATAGTAAATTATTTATATACAAAAGACATACCAGACCCAGATTTTTTAATAAGAACTTCCGGAGAGCATAGATTAAGCAATTTTTTAATGTATCAGGCATCATACAGTGAATTATATTTTACTGATATATTATGGCCTGATTTTTCTAAAGAGAATTTTAAAAAAGCTATAGAAGAATATTCAAACAGAAACAGAAGGTATGGAGGCTTATAAAATATGAAAGGAAGGCTTATATCTGTAGCATTAACTTTACCATTATTTACTATTATTTTGCTTTACAATAGAGTTATTTTTCTCTTTCATGCTTTGATATTAGCTATTTCTATAATAAGTACATTAGAAATATTTAATATGGCTAAGGTTTATAGGCAGAAGAATTTTAGAACTGTTGTTACTACAATAGCAGCAATGGTTTTAGGATATATTATCACTATATGCGGCAACAATATACTTCATGGAGATTTTTCCCGTCTTTATAAGTTTACTCAAATAAATAATATGTCTATGAGCTTATCGCTTGTTATGGTATTTGCTTTAATAGCTGCTCTTTTTATAATAAATATGTTTAAGGTCAATGTATCTACTTTTGAGGAGAGGGGTAGGGCTATACTTACTGCGGTATTTTGTTTTATATATGTTGGGCTTGGAGTGTGGCATATATCTTTAATGCGTTTTATGCCTAGCGGTAAATATTATATTGTATTTATATTATTATGTGCTTGGCTTAGCGATACGGGCGGATATCTGGTTGGAAGAAAATTTGGAAAACATAAACTTTCCAATAGTGCCTCACCTAATAAAAGCTATGAAGGTTTAGTAGGTATGTTTTTGTTTACAATACCTGTTTCTATAATTTATTATTATTTATACTCAAAAGGATATTTAAGCATAGTTCTTGGTAAAGATATACCTACATTTTCTCTATCGCAAATAATATGGTTTACTATAATATTTACATTAACAGGTTTTCTTGGAGATATGGGAGAAAGTTTAATTAAAAGAATGTATGATACTAAAGATTCAAGCAAAATGTTCCCAGGGCATGGCGGGGTGTTTGATATATTTGATAGTGTAATATTAACTGCACCTATATCTTATTATATTATTTTAATAGCATTAAATTAATTATTCTTTTTTGCTTTATCTTCACTTGTTGCTATATCATAAAAATATAAGCCTAATATTGTTTGCAAAGGAAACATTATTATAGCTTCGAAGAATAAACTAACTCTTCTTATAGTGTATATTATATCTTTTTTCAAAACGAATACATTTAATATATATAATATTTTTGTAACAGCAAAACATAGCATTATTAGTATAATAACAAAAAATGAAACACTATTTGGGGCAGGAAGCAAGCTTATATATTTTGGGGTTTCATTATTGTTAGCATTATATATAAATAAAAATATTCCAAAAATATATATAAAGGCGAATATGGCATCTAATATTACAGTTATAGTAGTTGCTTTTTTAAAAGATATTTCTGGATATAATACTTTTCCGCAAGATTTACATTGTTTGGCGTATTTATCATTAACAGTTCTACAATATTTACATTTTACAATTTTAGCCATAATTTTATTTTTCTCTCCAATAAATTATAAACTATATAATATTTTTAATTGTAAAAATTGTCAACTGTTATAATACTATTAATACAAAGTTTAAAAGATAATTACACACTTGCAAATATTAAAAAAAAATGTTAAATATATTTATTAATAATCATGAAAATAAAAGTCTTAAAAAGAAAAAATATATTAGCTATATTTTTAATAGTTTTGATTTTGTTTGTTAACTCTTGCGACACTTTTGATTTATATTTACGAAAGGGTTTAGACGGCGTTAATCTTTATGAGCTTACAGTTTATGGGGAGGCACTTGGAAGCGATATTAAAGTAGTGGAGCTTAGAGGGTTTAATGTTGATGATTTTCGTACGGAGAGGGTTTCTTATTATTTAGACAAGTATCAGGGAAGTTGGCGTCCGCACATGCAAAAGATTATTGACAGGGCACAGATATATTTGCCTTATATAAAACAGGTATTTGCTGAAAAAGGAGTTCCTGAGGATTTAGCTTATTTACCTATAATAGAGAGCAGTTTTTATCCTCAGGCTGTTTCGCATGCGGGTGCAGCTGGGCTTTGGCAGTTTATGCCTATGACGGGAGCTATATATAATTTAAAAGTTAATTATTGGTCTGATGATAGATTTGACCCAGAGCGTTCTACTAAGGCTGCAGCTGAGCATTTGATGAGGCTTGATGAAAATTTTAAATCTTGGGTTATTGCATTAATAGCATATAATGCAGGAGGGGGAAGAATATCTAAGGCTATTAAGCAAGTAAAAAGCAATAATTTTTATGATTTACTTAGGGCTAAGGTGCTTCCTAAGGAAACTGAAGAGTATATACCTAAATATGTAGCCTCTGTTATTATAGCAAAAAATCCAGAGAAATTTGGATTTAAGATTAACAAACCAAAGGTAGTTTTTCCAGAGGGTGATTTGGTTTATGTTGATGATGCGGCTGATTTATCTATAATAGCAGATATGATAGATGCTGAAACAGAGGATTTAAAAGCACTTAATCCTCATTTAGCGAGAGGGGTAACTCCTCCGGGTATGGTGCGTTATCCTTTAAGAATACCTGAGGGAAAAGAGCAATTATTTTATGATACTTTCGGCAAGATTCCTGCTTCTGAGAGGGTTACATTTAGAAGACATGAAGTAAAAATGAATGAAACGCTTTCGCATTTGTCTCGATTTTATAATGTGCCTATGCAGGCTATTGTTGAGATAAACAAATTAAAATCAAGAAATTTAAATATAGGTCAGCAGGTGATGATTCCTATTCAAGGTCTTGATAATGCCAAGCAGGTGGATTTGGCTCAATATGAAGAAGAGCAAGAGAGAATAAGAGAGGGTAAATTCGTATATTTTGAATCTTTGCCTCCGCCTGATTATGAATATAAAGATATAATGTACCATATAAGGGCAGGGGATACGCTTTGGATTATTGCAAGAAAATTCAAAGTGGATATTGCTGAGATTAAAGCATGGAATAAGCTTGACAGTAATGTGCTTTCAATAGGCTCAGAAATATTTTTGAGAATACCTGTAAATAAATAACAATCATGCTAAAAATTGAAAAGATATTTATACCATTGATATTATAGCAATTATTATTTATAATAATATTTTTGTAGTTTTTAATAGTTTGGCTTTAGTTTTTTATAAGTAAAATATATTGAAGTAACTATAATGGAAATATTTTTCAATTAATAATCTCCTCTTAATAAATGAAATATAGTTGTTTATATCAATAAATTATATATTAGCTTGACTACTGCTTATATTTTTTATATAATTAATCGTATAAAAAATATATTAATATAGGAGTTTTATTATGGTAGAATTAGATAAAGATACTTTTGATGAAAAGGTTATTAATTCAAAAGAATTATGCTTAGTTGATTATTTCGGCGATACTTGTGAACCTTGTAAAGCATTAATGCCTCATGTTCATGAATTAGCTAAACAATATGAAGGCAAAGTACCTTTCTATTCTTTTAATACTTCTAAAGCAAGAAGATTAGCTATTCGTGAAAAGATTTTAGGACTTCCTACTATTGCTATTTATAAAGATGGTGCTAAAGTAAAAGAAGTAACTAAAGAAGAAGCTACTATTGAAAATATTAAAGCTATGGTTGATAGTATGTTATAATATTTGGTTTTATGAATCATTAAAGGCTCTATTATTTTTATAATAATAAAGCCTTTTTTATTTAACAATTATAAATTGCTTACTATCTAAAGTTTACAAATTGCAAAGGTATAGGATAATCTTTTCCCTTTAGCATAGTAATTACAGCTTGCAAATCATCTTTTTTAGCACCAGATACTCTTACTTGTTCATCTTGTATGCTTGCTTGAACTTTCAATTTCATGTCTTTTATATCTTTTACTATTTCTTTTGCCAAATCTTTATCTATGCCATTAACTATTTCATTTATCTCTCTAACAGCATCTCCGCTTGCTTTTTCTTTTTTCTTTTCTCTCAAACTTTTTTGATTTAAGCCTCTTTTTATAAATTTCTGAAATAAAATATCTTTTACTTGATTGAGTACAAACTCTGCAGGTGCTGTTATGGTTACAGTTTTTTCACCTTTGTTTAATTCTATTGTGATATTTTGCCCTTTAAAATCGAATCTATTGCTAATTTCTTTCACAGCAACATTAACACAATCGTCCATAACCTGCATATCTACTACTGAAACTATATCAAAGCTTGGATCTTTTGGCATAAATCCCTCCTAATAATTATTTTTTTATTTATTTTTTAAAACTTTATTATAAAGTTTTTTATATTCTAAAGCAGTTTTTAAAAGCGAATAATCTTTTTTCATAGCATTATCTACAAGATTATCGAAATGATTTTTATTATTATAATATAAATCGAAAGCTAAGTCCATAGCCTCAACGAATGACTTTTGAGAATATTCATTGAATGAAAAGCCAGTTGCTTTTTTTATTGTTTTGACACCATTATAATTAACAACAGTATCTTTAAGACCTCCCACAGAATGCACTATTGGAAGGCTTCCATATTTCATGCTATATATTTGATTAAGTCCGCAAGGTTCAAATCTGCTTGGCATTAAATATATGTCGCTTGCTGCTGTTAGCTTATGAGCTAATGCTTCATCAAATAAAAATAGCACTCTTATATTTTTTGCTCTTTTTACTCTCGCTACAAAATCATTTTCAAAGTCTTTAAAATAATTATTGCTGCTAAATAAAAATATAAAATTAGCATCATAAGTAGAAAGTTCAAAGAAAGATGAATATATTAAATCAAGCCCTTTTTGAGGGTCGAACCTTGATATCATGGTAACTAATGGATAATTTTTTTCTTTTATTTTTAATTCTTTATATAAGGCATTTCTTATTAATTTCTTTTTTTCTTTTGTATTTATATCATAATTATGTTTTATATATTTATCTGTTGTTGGATTCCATTGAGTGTCATGCATGCCGTTTAATACGCCGAATAATTTGCCTTGTTCATTTTTATTTAAAAGTAAATTGTTTAATCCGCATCCAAACTCTTCTGTTTGTATTTCTTTGGCATAATTTGGGCTTACTGTTGTTACTATATCTGAAAGTATAATGCCTGCCTTTATAAAGCTAACATATCCATAAAACTCTATTCTGCTTGGTATGAAATATTTCCAAGATATATTAAGAAGTGAGTATATATCTGTGTTAAAATTGCCTTGATAGGCTAAATTATGAATAGTAAATATTACTTTTGTGTTTTTAAAAGCTTCTTCGGTGTTGTATATTTCTTTTATATAGAGTGCTGCCAATGCACTTTGCCAATCATGTAAATGAACTATGTCTAATTTAATATTTTCTTTTTTGTGTAGGTATATTAATAATTCTATGGCACTTTTAGTAAAAGCTATAAACCTTTTGGCATTGTCTTCATAGTCTTTAGAGTTTTCTGAATATATGCCGTCTCTTTTAAATAAAAAATCATTCTTTACAAAATAAACATCAATATTATTGTATTTGTGTTTGATAATTTCTGTTTGTATTGTTTCTGAGCCGAGTTTTATATCGAATGAGGTGTATGTATTATTGTTTATTAGTTTATAATTATCTTTATAAAGCGGTATAATTAAAGAACTATTAACGTTTACTTGTTTTAAAGCATGCGGAAGATTTCCAGCGATGTCTCCTAATCCACCTGTTTTTGAAAACGGGTAGGCTTCACTTGAAATCATAAATACATTCATAAATAATAATCTCTTTTAAAATATATTTATATAATATATTTATATACCTTTTAACTCTAAAAATCAACTATTTAAAATTACATATATTAAAAAAATTATTTTTTTAAATATATATAATGACTTTTACTTCTCAATAAATATTTATTTTTCTTGACAATAATTTTAATATAATTACTATATATACGATTTAATTATTATTATTTTATAATTTTTTATAGGAGTTTAATAATGAAAGCTGCTGTATTTTATGAAAAACAAAAAATCGTTGTAGAAAACGTAAATATAAAAGAGCCTAAGGATAATGAAGTTTTAATAAAAGTAAAATATGCTGGAGTTTGCGGAACTGATGTACATATATATGAAGGCGAGAAAGGCTGTACTGATGTTAAGCCTCCTAGGATATTGGGGCATGAGCTTTCTGGCTGTGTAGAGAAAGTTGGGAAGAATGTTACTAAAGTTAAAATTGGAGATAAAGTTGCTGTTGATCCTAATGACTACTGCAACAATTGCTATTATTGTAATAATGCCAAAAAACATTTATGTAATAACATGACAGCTGTTGGGGTATCATTAGACGGAGGATTTGCTGAATATGTTACAGTTAAAGAGAATTTAGTATTTAAAGTGGCTGATAATGTTTCTTATGAGAGTGCTGCCATGATTGAACCTATTTCATGCTGTTTACATGGTATTGATTTGATGGATATTAAACAGGGTGATACTGTAATGGTGGTCGGTGCAGGAAACATTGGACTTATGATGGTTCAACTTTTAAAATACAAAGGTGCTGTTAATATAATTGCTGTAGAGCCGTTTGAAAAAAGAAGAAATAGAGCAAAAAAATATGGTGCTAACATTGTAATAGACCCTATTAATGATAATACTGAAGATATATTAAAAAATAATAATATATTTAATATTGATAAGGTTATAGATTGTGCTGGTAAGGTGCAGACTGCTGAATATTCTATTAAATATGCGGGTAAGGGTGCTGAGATAATGCTTTTTGGGCTTACTGCTCCTGATGATGAAGTAAAAATAAAACCTTTTGATATGTTTCAAAAAGAGCTTACAATAAAAACTTCTTTTGTTAATCCTTATGCCTTTGAGAGGGCTGCCGATTTATTAGCAAGAGGTATTATAGACGTCTCAGAAATTATAACTGATATTGTTGACTTAGAAAATATTAATGATGTATTTATTAATAAGTTATATGCTAAAGACGGTAAAGTTTTAATTAAGGCATGATTATAGTAAAATTGTTATTGAGAGGAGTATTAATTTTTAAAGTTAATACTCTTTTTTAGTTTTTATAACGCTCCCCGCCCTTTATTTTCTATTGTTTTATTTTAAATTTCTAATTCTAATTAGAAATTTAAAATTAATAAAAAAGCGCTCCCACCCAAGCTTTTATTATATTTTAAATTTTATTCAACGCACGGTTAAAAAACTATTATTTATAAATAAAATGACATAATAAAAATACACTAATAATTTATTGCTTAATTTAGCGTGCGGTATTGAAATAATTAAATTTTATTGTATTGAATTATTTTTTTTATTTTATATAATGTAACTATGTATATATTTGAATTTAAAGAGATAGGTAAAGAGTCCATTTGGGGCGGTAACACATTAGTTAAATCTTATTCTAAACCTTTTGATAAAGATAAGAATATTGGTGAAAGTTGGGAAATATGTGATTTAAAAAATGATAAAAATATCATAGCAAACGGCGAGTTTAAAGATAAGGATATATCATTTGTAATAGAGCAGCTTGGAGAAAAACTTTTAGGAAGTAATTGCCAAAACAATAAAGATTTTCCTTTACTAATAAAAATTATAGATGCAAGAGATAAATTATCAATACAAGTTCATCCCGATGAAGAATATGCTAATAAAAAACATAATAAACATGGCAAAAATGAAATGTGGTATATTATGGAAGCAGATGAAAATGCTAAACTTTTAGTTGGGTTAAAAAAAGGTATTGATAAAAATAAACTAAAAGGTGCTATAGAAAATAAAGAAAATATAGAAGATATGTTTAATTATTTTGACATAAAAAAAGGAGATGCTTTTTATATACCAAACGGCTGCATACATGCTATAATGGGTAATAGTTTAATAGCAGAAATACAAACTCCAAGTGATGTTACATATAGGCTTTATGATTGGAATAGGGTAGATAAAAATGGCAATTCAAGAGAACTTCATATAGAAGACTCTTTTAATGTTATCAAAGATATAGATGCTTTTCAGTTAAAATCAAAAAAAGAAAATTTACTTAAAAAAGATAATATAGAAATTAATAATATATTTTCAAATGAATATTTCAAAACAGATGAATATATCATTAAAGATAAATATACTTCTAAAACTAATAATAAAACATTTGAAATAATGTTGGTAATGGAAGGGAATGGAACAATAGAAAGTGATGAAAATATTGTTGAGTTAAAGGCTGGAAAGACAATTCTTTTGCCTGCGTATCTTGGAGAGTATAATATATATACTGAAAAAGGTATAAAATTATTAAGAGTTACTGTTTGAGGAAATTTTTGTTATATGAATATAATAGAATTGAAAGATGTACATAAGAGTTTTGGCAGTCAAAAGGTTTTAAATGGAGTTAATCTTGTAGTAAATAAAGGTGAAACATTATCTGTTATAGGTAATTCAGGCTGCGGTAAAAGTGTTCTTATAAAGCATTTAATAGGATTATTACAGCCGGATTCTGGAAGCATTATAATAGACGGAAATGATATAAATCAAATATCAGATAATGAGCTTACTGAGGTAAGAAAAAAGTTCGCTATGGTTTTTCAGGGGGCTGCTTTATTTGACTCTTTAAATGTTTATGAGAATGTAAGTTTTGGTCTTAGAAGAATAAAAAAAGATATGCCTGAAAGTAGAATAAAGATAAAAGTAGCTGAAGTATTAGATATGGTAGGTATGCCGAATATAGAAAATAAAATGCCTTCAGAATTATCAGGAGGAATGAAAAAACGTGTTGGGCTAGCACGTGCTATTGCGATGGACCCTGAAATATTGTTATACGATGAGCCTACTACTGGATTAGACCCTGTTATGTCTAGGGTAATAGATGATTTAATAGTAAAAATGCAAAATATACTTAATGTTACAAGCATAGTTATTACGCATGATATGACTAGTGTATTTAGAATGGCTGATAGAGTTGTTATGCTGCATAAGGGGCAGATTATAGAAGGCGGTGACCCTGATCATTTAAAAGAAATAGAAAACCCTCATTTAAAATTCTTTTTTATGAGCAGTATAGCAAAAAAAGGTGAAGATATAGAAAGTATTAGACCAAAAGATTAATTTATAAGGAAGATTTATGAAAAACAAGGTAAAATTAGGAATATTTTTTATAGTTACTTTAGTGTTGCTAATCGGAGCTATAACTGTATTCGGTAAGTTTAAATTAAAAGGTAACGGTTATAGAATATATGTAGACTATGTATTCATTGGCGACTTGCTTGTAAATGGTAAAGTATCATATAGAGGCGGCGGAATTAATATTGGTTTCATAGAAGATATTAGTATTAATCCGGATGGAACTATAAGGGTAACTTTGTTTATTACAGATAGAAAAGTAATATTGCCAGAAGGTACAAGATTTACTATACAAACAGTAGGATTAGGTCTTGGTGAAAAGTATATTATGGCAACGCCTCCAACAATTACAACTTCTGGACTTAAATCTATAGAACCAGGATCTATAGTACAAGGTGTGGAGCCTTTTAGTTTAGAAAGTACATTAGGTTCTATAGGAGATATTGGTAAAGATTTAAACTTTGAACAGTTTTCTGGAATATTAACTAATTTGTCTAAAACTATTATGAGTATAACTGAAATTATAGGTACTAATGAAAAAACTATTACAGATGTAATTTCAAATTTTAATGAGAGTTTAATACATATTAATTCTATAACAAAAGATTTATCTAGCATAATTAATGATGTAGAAAATGGTAAAGGTACAGCAGGAATTATTATGAAAGATACAAATATGCAGACAAATGTAGCTGTTATTATTGATAATATGAGAATATTTAGTGAAAAATTAAGAGACAATCCTTCTGCATTATTATTTAGAGAGACTAGGACTAATAGATAATATAATTTTTTAAGGAGTATCTAATTATGCCTATATTTAAAAAATTAAGTGATGAAAAAAAAGAAGAGATAAAAGCAAAGAAAGAAATAGAAGCAAAAATAAATAAAATACCAAAGTCTATTTTAAATAGATGTATAAAAGATGCTGAATATATTGCAATTAAAGCGGGAAAATATTCTCTTAAGTTTTTTTCTTCTCCAAAGATGATATCTCATAAGGGTAAAACAGATTTATTTACAGAAATAGATGTAAAAAATGAAAAAACAATAAGAGAATATTTAACTAAAAAATATCCAAAATTTGGTTTTTATGGTGAAGAATCTGGGCAAACTGATAATGATAAAGATTTTAATTGGATAGTAGACCCGATAGACGGCACTACCAATTTTATACATGGCTACCCATTTTATTGTGTATCTATTGGTTTGGCATATAAGGATGTTCCTGTATTAGGAGTTATTTATAATCCTATAACAGATACAGTATATAAAGCACATATTAAATCAAAAGCATATAAAAATAAGAAAGTAATTAATGTAAGCAGTAATAACAAATTAATAGATTCTTTAATAATTACAGGTTTTTATTATAATACTAGTACCGATGATGATTTTCTAAATAATAGAATGATAGATTTTGCTAATATGGTAAAGAGGAGTTTAGCAGTTAGAAGAGATGGTTCTGCGGCATTAGATATATGTATGGTAGCAGAAGGTATTGCTGATGGTTTTTTTGAATATGGATTATCACCTTGGGATATATGTGCGGGTACTGTGATTTTGAAGCAGGCTGGCGGCATGGTAACAAATATTAATATGAAAGAATATAATATTTTTTCTAAAAAACAATATATTGCAAGTAATAAAAAAATTCATAAAGAAATGATAAAAGTACTTGAATAAGTTTTCAATAGATATAAAATATATATCAATATTTTTTAATATTTTTATAAGGAAAAATTTATGATAGAAGGTAAAAAAGGTAAAGTAATTCAAGTAGTAGGCTCAACATTAGATGCCGAATTTGAAGAAGGACATCTTCCTGCTATATTAAATGCTCTTTATATAGATAAAGAAGTAGAAGGAATAAAAAGACATATAGTCTGTGAAGTCCAGCAACATTTGGGAAGCGGAAGAGTAAGGGCTATAGCTTTAGAATCCACTGATGGTATATCTAGGGGAGATGATATAATAGATACAGGCAATCATATAATGGTTCCTGTAGGTAATGAAACTATAGGAAGAATATTTAACGTATTAGGTCAAACAGTAGATAAAGGTGAGCCTATAAAAGCAAAAGAACATAGGTCTATACATGCTGCACCGCCCAAATTTGAAAATTTAGAGCCTAAGCTTGAAATTTTTGAAACAGGTATTAAGGTAATAGATTTGCTTGCTCCATATATTAAAGGCGGTAAAACAGGTCTTTTTGGAGGTGCCGGAGTTGGTAAGACTGTTCTTATAATGGAGCTTATACATAATATTGCAAGCGAACATGGCGGATATTCTGTATTTGCAGGTGTTGGTGAAAGAACAAGAGAAGGTAATGATTTATGGTCTGAGATGAAAGAATCTGGGGTTATTAATAAAACTTGTCTTGTTTATGGTCAGATGAATGAGCCTCCTGGAGCAAGACTTAGAGTAGCTTTAACTGCTCTTACTATGGCTGAATATTTTAGAGATTCTGCTAATTTGGATGTGCTTTTATTTATAGATAATATATTTAGATTTACTCAGGCTGGAAGTGAGGTATCAGCATTACTTGGACGTATGCCTTCAGCAGTAGGTTATCAGCCTACACTTGCCACAGAAATGGGTGCTTTACAGGAGAGAATAACTTCTACTAAACATGGTTCTATTACTTCAATACAGGCGGTATATGTGCCTGCAGATGACTTAACAGACCCTGCGCCTGCTACAGCATTTACTCACCTTGATGCAACAACTGTATTATCGAGGGAAGTGAGTGAAAAAGGTATTTATCCGGCAGTAGACCCTCTCGCTTCAACAAGCAGAATATTAGACCCTATAGTGTTAGGTAAAGAACATTATGAAGTAGCTAGAAAAGTTCAGCATATATTACAAAGATATAAAGATTTACAAGATATTATTGCAATATTAGGTGCTGATGAGCTTTCTGAAGATGATAAATTAATTGTATCTCGTGCTAGAAAAATAGAGCAATTTTTAAGTCAGCCTTTCTTTGTGGCAGAACAATTTACTGGTCTTCAAGGAAGATATGTTAAATTAGAAGATACTATTAGAAGTTTTAAAGGTATTTGTAATGGCGATTATGATGACTTGCCAGATCAAGCTTTTAGATTGGTGGGTTCTATAGAGGAAGCTATTGCTAAAGCTAAAACTATAAATGCTTAAATATTAATACAGCCTTACCGATAATTAAAACAATAATAATACTTTAGGTTGATTTATGCTATTAAATAAAAAAGAAACTTCTAGAAAAAATAAATTAAAGTTCTATATACCTATACATTTTTTAATAGTTGCTACAGTATCTGTTGAATTATACTCTATACTATTAAGAACTATATATCAATTGGGCAGTTCTTTAAGAGGATATGTATATTTCTTTATTGTATTAATAGCATTAGGAACTTCTATAAGTTTATTTTTGGATTGTATAAAAGCTGAGAGAAAAAGCTCTGTTATGCTCGGAAGGCTGTATGTTATAAAAACCGGATTTGCTGTTGTATTGGTTGCTATAGTTTCATATACTATTTACTTAATAGAAGGAAGTATTAGTATTTTTGAGATTCTCAATATAAGACTCATAATGGTAATATTTCTTATAACTTTTTCTATGGGGCTTGCTTCTATTTCTTTTAACTTTTTGGTAGGACCTTTATATAGAAAAACAGGCTCTAAAGAATATTATTTGCCTATGAGCTATAGCTTAGGACCTATATTAATATCGGTAGTAATATTTATTATTACTTTAGTTAATGGTATGCATTATAGGGCTGAGTCTTATCACTATTCTGCTTCTAATGCTTCATTAAAAAGAGAATATGCTAATGATTTTGTAAATGAATTTTCAAGAAGAATAGATAAATATATCAATGCTGCTACTGCACTATCATACTACATAAATAATTATCCAAGAAATAATAATAATTTTAATGAAAATATAGATATAATCAATAATTATATAAAAAAACAATATGTAAATGATCCTGATATTATTTCTTTTGCTATATATTTTTCTAATTTAGATAAGATTGGAATGAATATAGATGATAATACCGCAAGAAATCTATATGTGGATTTTGGATATAAAGACAATAGTGTAACTAGGGTATATACAAATTATACTCCAAATATAGAAAGAACTAAATTAAATCTATTAACTAGTGAAACTAATTATTATATAAGCATTATAAAATATAATGATGCTTTTTATGTTTATAATCCTGTTATTTATAATAATAATAATATAGGTTTTATTTTATTAGAAGTGAAGACTTCAATATATGAAGATTTGTTAAATAATAATTTATATAAAGATAATTTAAATATATTTATTACAGATAAAGATTATAATATTAATGCTTTTAATAATCCTAATGAGCTTCAAAATATGCAAAATATATTAGGGAACGTTACTACTTCTCTTCAAATTAGAGATGAACAAAATAATAGCAGTATAAATAGTGTTGTAGGCGCCAAAATATTTTATAATGAAGCATTAAATCTATTGTTTGTGAAATATCAATTATTTAATGATATATATGTAATAAACAGTTGGAGTTATCAGCCTGCATATCAAACAGATACTGCTTTTAGAGAAGTGTTGTCTATTGCTAATTTATTTATATATGCAGGACTATTAATATTCTCAATATCTATAATATTATTAATATATAACTTAAGAAGAACTTTAGTTGCTGCCAAAAACGTTTCTGAATCACTCAGTGAAGGTTCTGGTGATTTAACTATTAGACTTCCTATAGTTAATAATAATGAAACAGGAGAATTAGTATATTCATTTAATAAGTTTTTGGATAAAATGCAAAACATCATTGTAACAATTAAAAATAATGCATATACTATGACTGGAAACATACAGAACATGAGAGCTTCTATTAGTATGAGTATTAGTGATTTTAATACTATATACAAAGAGTTTGAAAAAGAATTTGAAAACTCCTCAAAAATATCAGAGTCCTCTTCTAATGCAGCAAGAGTGAGCTTTATGCAAAGAACTAAGTTTAATTCTGTTAATGAAACTATACAATTATTATTAGATAATATTAATGACATAACAGATAAAATAAAATCACAATCAGAAGCAATATCAAAAACAAGCACATCAGTTCAGCAGATGATAGCAAATATTGTTACAGTAAGCCAAGGAGCAAATAAAGCAAACACTTATGCTAAAGTATTATACACAGAAGCACAAGATGGAAGTAATATAGGAGAATCTGTTACAGAATCCATTCAAAGTATTAAAGAATATTCAAAACAGATTACAAACATCACGCAAGTTATTCATAACATAGCAGAACAAACTAACCTGCTTGCAATGAATGCTGCTATAGAGGCTGCTCATGCAGGCGAACATGGTAGAGGTTTTACAGTTGTTGCTGATAAAATTAGAAAATTGGCTGAAGATACTGATGAAAACTCTAAAATAATTGATGACATTATTGAAGAGACTACACAGGCTATTGACCATACTGTATCTTTGGCGTTTAAGAGCTCTGAATCTATGGAGAAGATACTTGAGGGTTCTAACACTATTGCTGACTTAATTGCTAATATATCTAATGCTAATGATGAGCTTGATATTGGAAGAAGAGATATATTGGCTAATATTTCAAACCTAAATAGTATTACTGAATATATTCAGGAATTATCTATAAAGCAGATGCAGATGAGTTCTACTGTTGGGCAGAATATAACAAGCGTTGATAAATTAGCTGAAGATGTAGTTAATGTTGTTAATGCTACTGAAAATGATATTAAAAGGCTTGTTAGCTCTATAGAAAATGTGAGTGAGTTGTCTAATGCGAGCAGTAATAGTATGGAGACTATGGATAAGAGAATTAAAGAATTACAATATATATTCTTACAATTGTATAAATCTGTTATTTCATTTAAAACAGAAAAAACTGAGGAAGATATTAAGAAAGAATCTAAGGCTTTGGATAAATTAAAATTAAAATTAGAACAGAGAGCTAAAAAACAGAAGATGAAAGAAGAGAAAAAGAGAATGAAAAATAAAGGTTAATATGAGTAAAATAAAATTTATATTAATTTTAATAATATTTATTTTTAATATTTCTTATACTCAAACAATATCTCATAAGTTCTTTTGGAATCTCAAAGTTGGAGAGAGGATTGAATCTGTAAAGACTGCTGATGTAGAATATTATGAAAACGGATTATTAAAAAAAACTTATAAAGAAAGAAACATTGTAGATTTAACAGTTATAGCAATAGCTCCTAAAGGCGGATATAGAGTTAGCGGTGTATTCAAAATTTTTAGGCTATATGACAAAGATAGTGTTTTTCATTTGGAAGAAGAATATTCAAGCGATTTTATAATACACACTAATGGTAAATTTGAAGTTCCTTATAATTATTTTATGCCGAATGTAAGACATATTCCTACTTTTCCAGATAAAGAAATATCTCTCACGCATTCTTGGAATAGTGAAGCTATGGAGATAGTAAAAGTTAATAATGCTCCTAATCTTGCTATGGCATTATCTGCTGATTATTTATTTGCAAACATTGAAACAAATGAAAATAATGACCCTCTTGCTGTTATACAATATCATATTATGACTGATAAAGATTTGCTTCAGGCAGGGATTTCTAAAAATGGTTATCCAGAGAGAATATATGGTTTTAATTATGGAACTTTTTTATGGGATATGAATAAAAATATACCTGTATCACAAACCGAGAGATATCAGATATTATTTGGATATGGTAAAAACTTATCTTACCTTAGCTTGCAATACAAGATGAATATTATTAGCACTTATAAAATTTATAATACCCCTACAGAAGAAGAAAATGAGCTCAACAGAAAAAAATTAGAAGATAATCTTAATGATGATGTTGTAGTTGATACTGTTCCTGAAGGGTTAGTAATTAGGTTAGGGGAGATTTTATTTGATACAGATTCTTATACACTTAGAGAAGATGCTAAAGGCACTGTTGATAGTATTATAAATGCAATCAAAGAAACTTATCCAGACAGAGAAATCATAGTTGAAGGACACACTGATAATACAGGAGAAGCAAATTACAATCAAGCCCTATCAGAAAAAAGAGCAAAAACTGTAGCAGATTATATCTTGCCAAAACTTGACCATGATAAATTATCTTATAGAGGTTTCGGAGATAAAGAGCCTATAGCTTCAAATGATAATCCTGATGGAAGGCAAAAAAATAGAAGAGTAGATATTATAATAAAATTAAGATAGGCCTGCAAAAAATCTCTCTTTTTTACAAGCCCAAAAATGTATTTTTATATATTCTTCGTGTTGTCTAAATTATTATTATTATAAAAACTTCCATTCAAGACCTATATCCATTTGAATGGCAAACTTATATTGTATATGTTTCTCTACAAGCCAAGTACCCAATTTTACATTAGCAAAAGGTGTGAGGCTCGGAACTTTTTCTATAGGCTTCTTATAGCTATAAGCAGCAAAGAGTCCAACTCTAAATAAATCTTTACTTGAAATCATTTGCTCTATTGTGGTATTGATAGCAAAAGCCATGCCCCATTCTTTCATGCTGTATCCTAATTTTATATCATGATTAAAGTACCAATCTTCTGCCTTTACAACTATAGCCTCTCTAGGCAAGTATACAAAATTATCTTTATCAACTCCAAATGCTCTTATATAGCTTATATATGGAGTGTATATTAAAGCTATTAAACCCGGTCCTGCTGGTCCTCCCATTGTAAGTGTAGGGGCCATTTGAAAATATATTGTATTTCCGCCTACATACTGAGGTTTTTTAGTCATTGGATTAAGACCTGTAAACGGCGGAAGTGCATGATTAAACTCTTTTGTATTACTATCCACCAAAGTAGGTTTTCCTGGGTCTGCTAAACCTGCCTCATACGTAAACTTAAATAAGAACTTTAATGCTATTAGAGGCTGAAACTCAACATAAGCTGATGTTCTTGAAAAGCTGCTGAACTCTTGTTCTATGCCAGCAAGCAGGTAAGAATCAGCAAAGAAGAAATTGTTTCTTTCTCTAAATAAAGCTTTTTTATAAAACACTTGACCTTGATACAATGCCCCAAAGTGATTCCATCTTCCTAAGAAGTGATTAGAAAAATACCAGCCCTCATCAGAAGTATCTGTTAAATCTCTTTGAGGCTTTGCATTGTCTTGTGCTATTAACGGCAAACTTATAATTAAACTAAGCATAATGATTAATACTTTTTTCATAAAATCCTCCTTATCACCTATAAAAATATATTTTCTCATAATACTTAGTTTAACCTTCTTAACTCATTTTTATTTAATGGCGTATATTTAGAAACTTCATTAGCAGGTACTTTTCTCCAAGTAAGAGTTTTTCCAAAAAGCCCCGCACCATCTATACTAGCTTTTAATTTTATCTCTTGTTTATTATTAGATAATTCTATTTTTGCATTATACACTTTTCCTTGCTCTGGATTGTATATTTTACCATTTTTCCATTCGCCATTTTTAAACTCTAAATCATATAAATATACTAATCCTTTTAATGGTAAGTTTTTTAATTCTTTCTTTGGATTATTAACATCATACACAACATCATTAGAATTAGTATAAGCAAATGAATAAGCATAATATTTATTGTTTTCTTTGAATATCTCTATAACCGCAATTCTGTTTTTTGCATCGGCATGACTATACCATAAACCAACTATATCATCTGAATTTTGTGCCAAAGCTATTATATTAAATAACATAGTAAAAGCTAATACTTTTATTATTAAATTTCTTTTCATACTAAATACTCCTTTTAATTTGTTTTTCATTATCTTGCTGGCATTATTTTGTATAACACCAACAAGATATTTATTTGAGATTTATATTACTTAAAAAGATTAATTATCAGAGGAAGCCAATGATGTATTGTTCCAAGTGCTGTGCCGATTACTGTACAAAGTAGTAGTCTTAAAGCCACATAAGCCTTTATAGGGAATAATATATTTCTTGCTGCCAAATATCCGCTTAATAAAGCACCTGTAAATCCGCCGCCAGGAAATCCCCAAGCACTAGCAAAGTGAAGATTTTTAACTGTAGGAGACACTCTCACACTGCGGCTTTTTTTCAAATATCCATCTTGAGCAAAACCATAAGCTGTACCGTCTGGAGTTTTAATATATCTCTTTATTGTTTTTGGTGTTGCTACTTCATAATATTCAATATTTTCTCTAAATCCAGGGTAATGTTTCTCTGCTCTCTCTATCAATTTTTCTGCTAACTCTTTCTTTTTAGCTTTATATTCCTCATCGCTTAAATCTTTCCACTCATCTAAGAATGAAGGTCCTGTTAGTACAGCAAATGAACGCTCATCTCCATCTTCTACAAGTCCGCTGTCTATTGCTGAATAGTCTACAAATACAAAGTTTCTGTCGGCTACTGGTATATCTTTTTGTCCTTTAGCATCTTCTTTGAATGTAGTGTTCAATGTTTTCTCTGTACTTATAAATGTAGAGTATGCATTATTAGGGTAAAGCTCTGAGAACTTTTTCTTAAATATTATGTAAACTGTGTATAATGATACAGAGTTTTTAAGTTTGTTTATTCTTTTGTCTTCATATCCTTTTGGCAATAATTCATCATAAACCACTTTAGGAGCAGCATTTGCTATTATGTAATCACCATAAACTGTTACTTCCTCTTTTGCCCTCTTATCAAAGTAAGTTACTCCCTCAGCAATATTGCCTTTTACATTTATCTTTTTTACTTCAGAAGAAACTCTCACTTCTCCGCCATTCTCTCTTATTATATCAGCTAAAGCATTTGATAGGTTCTGACTTCCGCCTTTGATAAAATAAGCAGAATTATAATAAGCTCCCTGAGCACAAGCATGATAATACCAGCTAAACTCATAAGGGTTATCATGATAATAAGTAATGTTAATGTTTAATATTCTTTTTAATTTATCACTTTTTATCATAGAATCCAACACATTACCCAATTTCTTTTGTGTAAACAAATGATACAAGTTCATAGGGAATGTTGTTATAGGGTAAAAGAAGAAATCAAAAAACTTCAAATCATAAGGCACTCTTCTTATCATATACATCATTCTTGAAAGCCCAGCAAAATATTTTCTTATGCCTTGCTTTTCTTCTGGGAACTCTTTTTCTAAAGTATTTATAACATTCTCATAACCCTCTGGTATCACTAAATCAGTATCTTCTGTTTTTATTCTCCAAGTTTGTGGAAGCTTTACTAAATTAACTCTGTCATAAAGACCAAGTTTTTTAAATATCACATGCTTCATATCTCTGTTTTTCTTAGCCATATCCATCTCATGAAGCCCAACTTCAAACTTAACATTTTTTCTTTTATATACTGTAGCACAACCGCCTACTATGTTATGACTTTCTAAAACTAATACTTTTTTTCCTTGTTTTGCTAAATAGGCACCTGATGTTAATCCTCCTAAACCAGAACCTATAATTACTATATCATATTTATTATTATTTTCCATTTTTATCTCCTTATAAAAAGAATATTTATAAGCGTTTTTAATCATTTTTGCTTATATACAAATAATAATATAAAATTATAAAAATACAAGCGTTTTTTTATGAAAATGCGTATATATAAATACTTTTTTAAGTTTTTTTTACAATTTTCGCAGTATTTGTATAAAATGTAGCGTAAAATATTATGATGTTTTGATATTTTTATTAAAAAACAAATATTATTTTGTATTTTTATGTGAATAGTTTTGATTTTATCATCTTGTTTATTGTTCTTTCTTACAATTTTTGTTAAATATATAACAAAAGAAATTTGTATTTTTATTTTATTATAAAATATTAATTTAGTATAAATTATAAAAGGGTATCATATTTTGATTATGGTCTTTATTTTTTAGATTATATAGTTAAAATAGAATTTATTATAGAATAAAGACATAATAAAAAAAGTTTATTTTTTATATAAATTATTGTTCTTTTTTTATGTCAGAGACTATATTATCTACAGAGTTTTTATTAAGAAAGTCTATTTTTTTTCCGTAATTTTTTAAAAGCATTTCTTCATCTTCTGTTTTAACTGCTTTGCTTGATATTATAGTTTTTAGCATATGCATCATTAAAGCATGGTGAATTTTTAATTTATCAAAGTCTATGCATCCTCTCAAAAAATAAAACTTTATATTTTCTTTTTCATTAGGTTTAAAATTTTTATCTAATGAAGCATTATAAATATCTTTGTCATTAGGGTCGCCTATACCTATAACAACAGAGTATATTTTTTTATTATTATGTAAACTATTATAAAGCTTTCTAATTGTTTTAATAGCAGATAATTTACCTGCATATAATGCACTTACAAATATTATTTTATTATAATCATTTAAAGTATTTAAAGACACATGTCCTATTTCAAATATATCAGCATGCAATTTATCTGAAATCCATTTAGAATATGTTTTGGAAGAACCATATTTACTTTTATAAAGTACAGCAATATCTTTTGACATATATCTATAATATAATAAATAATTTTTTTTGCAATAATAATATTTAGTAATTTTAATATAAAAAAATACTTGATTTTTTATCATTCTACTAATAGAATGTATGCATTACAATTTTATTAAAAAATGGAGAAATAATAATTATGAGTTTCAGAGAAAATAGTTCTTTAAGAAGCGACAGAGTATTAAAAGGTGATGAAAGAGCACCAAACAGATCTTTATTTTATTCTATGGGATATACAGATGAAGAATTAAAAAGACCTCTGATTGGAATTATTTCTGCATATAGTGAAATTGTACCTGGACATATACATCTTGATAAACTTTCCCAAGCTGTAAAAGCAGGAGTATTAATAGGCGGAGGCACACCTATACTTATACCTTCAATAGGTGTTTGCGACGGAATAGCTATGGGACACTTGGGAATGAAATATTCACTTCCTTCAAGAGAATTAATAGCTGATTCTGTTGAAAGTATGGTTATAGCACATGGTTTAGACGGAGTTGTACTTGTTCCTAACTGCGATAAAATAGTTCCTGGTATGATAATGGGGCTTTTGAGAATGAATATACCTGGAATAGTTATAAGCGGAGGAGCTATGCTTCCTGGAGAGCATGGAGATAACAGAGTAAGCTTATCAAATATATTTGAAGCTGTTGGAGCAAAAAAAGCTAATCTTATAAATGATGCTGAATTGGAAGAATATGCTCAGCATACATGCCCAAGCTGCGGTTCTTGTGCGGGAATGTATACTGCTAACAGCATGAATTGTCTTTCTGAGGCATTAGGTATAGCACTTCCTGGAAACGGAACAATACCTGCTGTTTATTCTGCAAGAACTTTGCTTGCTAAAAAAGCCGGTATGCAGGTTATGGAATTATTAAAAAAAGACATAAAACCTTTAGATATAATAACTCCTGAATCTTTCAAAAATGCACTTGCAGTTGATATGGCATTAGGCTGTTCTACAAATAGCGTACTTCATTTACTTGCCATAGCTAATGAAGCAGGAATAGAATTAGACTTAAAAATCATAAATGAAGTAAGCGACCGCACTCCTAATCTTTGTCATTTAGCACCTGCCGGACATAATTATATAGAAGATTTATACAAAGCCGGCGGAATACCTGCTGTTATGAAAGAGCTTGATAAAGGCGGATTTATAAATACTTCTCTTATGACTGTTACAGGTAAAACAATAGCTGAAAATATAAAAGATGCTGTAAATAAAAATAATAATGTTTTAAGAAATATAGAAAACCCTTACAGTAAAACAGGAGGAATTGCAATACTTTGGGGAAATATAGCAAAAGACGGCTGCGTTGTTAAGCGTTCTGCTGTTGCTGATGAAATGCTTGTACATAAAGGCCCTGCAAGGGTGTTTGATAGCGAAGAAGAGGCAATAGCTGCTATATATGCCGGTAAAATAAACAAAGGCGATGTTGTAGTTATAAGATATGAAGGACCTAAGGGCGGCCCTGGTATGCGTGAGATGTTAAACCCCACTTCTGCACTTGCTGGTATGAAGCTTGATAAAGATGTTGCATTAATCACTGACGGAAGATTCTCAGGAGCTTCAAGAGGTGCATCTATAGGTCACGTTTCACCGGAAGCTGCAAGCGGAGGCGAAATAGCATTCATAAAAGAAAATGACATCATAAGCATAGATATACCTAATCATAAAATCAATTTAGAAATCTCTGATGAAGAAATGGAAAAAAGAAGAAAAGAGATTCCTATTAAACCTTTAGAAGAAATTAGAGGCTGGCTTGGAAGATATAGAAAACTTGTTCAGTCTGCTAATACTGGTGCTGTATTGAAATAATTATAAAAAATAAATTGATGTTATAGATATTAATTCTATAACATCAAATAAGCACTAATAATCTAAAAGTCATTATAAAAAATTACAGACTGCTTGAATATCTATCTTTTAAGCCAGGATAAAAATTGTTTAGTTTATAGCTGATATAAGCTTAGACTAAATTTATTTTAAATAAAATTTTTTAAAGGAGCGAAATATGATTATTAGAAATTAATTTTAAAAAAATGGACTTGTTTCATAACTTTTAAAGATATTAGTAATAATTATAGTATTTAAATTTTATAACGGGGCTTTGCCCCGCACCCCACTTCTTTTGGTGACCCAAAGAAGCAAAAGGACTGAATTTTTTAATACTAAAATATATTAAATATATTTAATCAATATCAATAAGTTTTGAAACAAATCTAATATAAAAACAATAAAACAAAAACTAATAAAATAATAAAAAAGGATATTAAAATGAAAACATTAAAACAAATAAGTAATTTCTTCGGTAAATATATGTCAGTTATAGTATTAGTTGTAGCAGCATTAGCTTTATTTTTCCCAAAATCTGTAAGCTTCATAAAAACAACTTATGTTAACTATCTTCTTATGACAGCAATGTTCTGCATGGGTATAACATTAAAAGTTGAAGATTTCAAAGTATTATTCACAAGACCAAAAGATATAGCTATAGGAGCAATAGCACAATTCACTATAATGCCATTACTTGCATTTTTACTTTCTTTAGCCTTCAGACTTCCTCCTGAACTTGCAATAGGAGTAATACTTGTAGGCACTTGCCCTGGCGGAATATCTTCTAACGTTATAACTTATTTAGCTAAAGGAGATGTGCCTTTGTCTGTGGGTATGACTTCTGTGTCTACTATACTTGCTCCGCTTGCAACTCCTCTGCTTACACTGCTTTATGCAGGTGAGAAAATAGATGTTAATGCTGTAAGTATGTTTATATCAATACTTCAGGTTGTTATACTTCCTATAGTATTAGGATTTATAATAAATAAATTCTTTCATAAATTTGTTGAGCATTTAAAAGATGTGCTTCCTTTAATATCAGTAGTTGCAGTTGTGGCAATAGTAGCTGCTGTAGTATCTGCAAACTCACAAAGACTTATGCAGGTTGGTCATTTAGTGGTTATAGTCATAATAATACATAACACTTTAGGTTATATGCTTGGATATTTATTAGGTAAGGTTTGCAAGTTTAATAATGCTAAATGCAAAACTATATCCATAGAAGTTGGTATGCAAAATGCAGGATTAGCTTCCTCATTAGCATCAACACATTTTGCTTATATGGCTCTTGCAGCTGTACCAGGAGCTATAGGAAGTGTATGGCATTGTATATCAGGTTCAATAGTTGCTAATATAATGGCAGCAAGAACAAAAAAATAAAATTATTATTAAGAGATAAACTTGAATATAATTTACAACTTTATTTATTAGTCATTCTTATTTATTTCTTAAAAAATAATTTATTTATAATTTTATAATAATAAAGGATAAAAAATGAGTTTAGAAAAATTATTTCTGCCTAATTTTAGTATAGGAAGTGATGTTTATAAAGATATATATAGTATATGTTCAAATTATGGAAAAAAAGCTGTTATAATATCTGGTAAAAAATCCATTCAAGCATCGATAGAGTCAATATTAAATAATATAAAAGATATAACTATAACAGGAATGTTTCATTATGGCGAGAAATCTACTTTCGAAAATGTTGATTTGCTTAAAAATAAGCAAGCAGTAATGGAAGCTGATATGATATTTGCAGTAGGAGGGGGAAAATCATTAGATACATCAAAAGTTTTAGCACATACTATAAATAAACCCATATTTACATTTCCCACATTAGCTTCAAATTGTGCTGCTGTAACTGGTATTTCAGTTGTTCATAATAATGATGGAAGTTTCGAAAAAATGTTTAGTGAAAAAAGACCTCCTTTGCATACATTTATAAATACTGATATCATATTAAACTCTCCTGAAAATTATTTTATAGCTGGTATAGGAAATGCATTATCTAAACAATATGAAGCATTATTTTCTACAAGAAATGAGAGTCTAAATTATAAAAATTTCTTAGGTATTGAAATAATAAAAAACTGTTCTAATGATATATTAAAACATTATGCAGAAGCTATAGATGATTTTAGAAATAAAAAAGCAACCGATGCTTTAAAAAGAGTAATACTTCATATAATATATACTACAGGATTAACATCTGTAATGGCAAAAGATGATTATCATATATCTTTAGCACATGGTATGTATAGCGGACTAAGAAAAATAAAAAGAATAAGAGAAACATTACTTCATGGTGAATTAGTGTCATACGGAGTATTGCTGCTGCTTACTATGGATAAACAATATGAGGCAAGAGAAGAGATTTTTAATTTTAATAAATCTATTTCTCTTCCAACCTGCTTAAAAGATATAGGTATAAACAAACCAAGTTTAGATGACGAAGAGCTTAATATGGCATTAGATACAACCCTTGAGAGTAAAGACTTAAATATCAGTCCATATAAAGTTGATAAAAAAATGATATTAAAAGCGATTATTGATTTGGAAGAATTTAATAAAAAAATAATTTAAGTTAAATATAAAAGATTACAGCAATGAGTTTTAATAAAATTTATTGCTGTGATAATATTACAAGAATATTATAATTTATCAAAACTATTGAACCAAGCTCTTTCATTAAAAGGTTTTTTATCTGTATTTAATTTTACTTCTTCATCTGCATATCCTACAGGCAATATGCAAACTAATTTATATTCTTTATTAACATTAAGTTTTGATGCAATTTTTGAAGCTATATTATCATCATCAGTAATATGACCTTCATACCAGCAGCTTTCATAACCTAATGCTTTTATAGCTAAAAGCATATTTTCTATTGCAGCAGAATAATCTTGAACACTATAACATCTATCTCTATATGCATATATTTTTTTACTTAATACGCATATTAATGCAGGGGCAGTTTCACAAATTGGAGGATCAATTAATTGTTTTATTTCAGATAACAACTTTTCATCATCAACAGCAATTAATGATACAGTTTGTTTGTTACACCCTGAAGGAGCCGAAAGCCCTGTTTTCATTATTTTTATTAAATCATCTTTAGGAACTTTTATATTTTTGTATTTTCCTCTATAGCTTGATCGATTCATAATAATGTCTAATAAACTATTTTGCATAATAATTTCCAAATTGTTTTTAATATATTATATACTAAAAATATATATATTAAAAACATAAAATTAAATATAGAAATAATAACTTTTAAAATAAAATACTATTAAAAATATAATATTTTTATAATATTATATATGTATTAATTATCACAAATTGAATTCTAAATAAATATAACATTTATTCAGATTGCTTTTTTTTATAAAAATGTTAAAATCAAAGTAAACATAATATATACGGGGTTGTAGTGTATGAAAGAGTTACCATATTTAATCAATTTAATTAATGCATTAAAGGGCGAGATTTGTTATTCTTATATTAATAATGTTGTTGCTTTAGACAAAAAATATAAAGAGCTTGAAGAAGTTAAAGGACAAAAAATTATAGATGTGTTAAGACATGGCGGATATATGCATTTTCAATTCTCGCAAGATGCTATGCTCGTAGATTTAGGTTCTGGCGGCTCTTTTGTACTTACAGAAAATAATACTTATAAAAATGCAATAATAAAATTAGAAACTGATAATGGAAACTTCTTTGTTGTAGATGAGAGTAAAGATAAAGATGATGCTACACATATTATACCTATATGGAAAGATTATACTACAATGCCTCAAGTAGGTTATGACCCTCTCACTAAGCAATTTAATTATAATTTATTCTGTCAATTACTTGCAGATAATGCCACAACTGTAGAAAAACTCATTAAAAATCCTCTTATAATAAGCGGAATAGGAGACACTTACGGAGATATGATATTAAAAAGGGCTTCGATTACTAAAAGAACTAAAACTACAGATATAAATAAAGCAAAAGCAAGAGAGATTTTTGACGCTATAAAACAAGTATTAAGAGAGGCTTCTGGAAACAGAGACGATGAAGAAGATGGCGAAGATTCTGAAGATTAAATAATTTCTAAAAAATTAATAAATTCTTAAAAAATAAAAATAAAATCAGGCATATTTTTTTATAATTTTTGTTTAACTAATATTATAATAAAAATTAGGAGTAAAAATTATGTCTGGAAATGCTAATATAATAGTAGTAGAAGGAAGACTAACAAGAGACCCTTCATATATAAAAACAAAAAATGGTAAATCATTATGCAAATTCTCTATAGCAAACAATAGATATTATTATGTTAATGGAAGCTTGCAAAAGGAAGTTTACTTTTTTGATTTAATAGCTTGGGGGTATACAGCAGAAAAAATTGCTATTAACCTTCTTAAAGGAAGACATATATTAGTAAATGGGGAATTAAGACAAAACTCTTATATTGCTAAAGATGGAACGAGAAAAAACTCTATTTATATACTTGCCTTAGAAGTAAAAAGTTTAGATAAAAAAACTATAGAAAAAAATAATTATTATAACAATGCAAATAGCCAAATTGTATCAGATGTTATTGAAGAGGGTTTGGAGCAAGTATTTTAGATTGTTTTAATATTTCAATGAGTTCTTTATTTATATCATCTATAGATTTATCAGCATTTATATGATATATAAAAGGCTCATTAAAACTACTAAATATATTATCTACTTTTTTTAGATATTCTTCATTTTCAAATCTGTCTATGAAGCCTCTTTTTTCTATGATTCTATTTAGAGATTTTTCTACAGGCAGATGGAAAATAAAAACTATATCTGGAATTAAAATAAAACTTTCATGCATATTTTTTATTTTTTCTATATCAATACCCTTAGCACCTTGATATGCAATAGATGAATACATATATCTATCAAGAACAACAGTTTTACCTTCTTCTAAAGATGGTTTTATCATAAGTCTAATATGCTCTTTTCTATCATCTACAAAAAGTTTTAATTCTCTATCTAAATCCATATCTTTAGAAAGCATTGTATCTCTTAATTTAGCTCCATAATATGCATTAGTAGGCTCAAAAGTGTATATTGTTTCTATATTATTTTCATTTAATGTTTCTGCTAATTTTTTTGCAATAGTAGACTTTCCGCTTCCATCTATTCCTTCTATAACTATCAATTTTCCTTTCATAAAGCTTTCACACACCTATATAAATTATTAAAAATTATATTATCTTATTTTTAGAGTTGCTATACCAATCAAAGCAGTTATTATGCCTATTATATAAAATCTAAAAACAACTTGTGTTTCTTTCCATCCAGATTTCTCAAAGTGATGATGCAAAGGAGCCATTTTAAATACTCTTTTTTTGAATAGTTTATAAGAAAACACCTGCACAACAACGCTAAAAGCTTCAGAAACATAAACAGCTCCAACTATTAAAAGAAGAAGTTCATGTTTTATAAATAATGCAATTATCCCTAAAACTCCTCCAAGAGATAAGCTACCCACATCTCCCATAAACACCTGTGCAGGGTGAGCATTAAACCATAAAAATCCTAAACCAGCCCCAATCAAAGCCCCTACAAATACGGTAACTTCTCCTGCATCAGATATAAAAGGTATTTTTAAATATGTTGCTATTAATGAGTTACCAGATACATAAGAAAGCACTGCAAAAGCCATAGACATTATTATTAATAGCCCAATGGCTAAACCATCTAATCCGTCTGTAAGATTAACAGCATTACTCATACTCACAACTACAAATATAGAAAAAGGTATATAAAGCATTTTTAAGTCTATATAAACATTGCTAAAAAATGGTATAAATAAAGTAGATGAAGGAACTTGTGCCACCTTTACAGCTTCCAAAACACTGATTCCTTTCTCTAAATCAAACTTCATTAAAAAAGTGGATTTATCAAAATAATATAAATATATTCCTATTATTAAACCAACTATCACTTGAAATACAATTTTATATTTACCGGGAAGTCCCTTAGAGTTTTTATATTTAATTTTAAGAAAATCATCTAAAAAACCTGCTATAGAAAGTATAATTAGAGATATTGTAAGAAGTATAATTTTTATATTATCCAATTTTCCCCATAACAGTATACTTATTAATACGCTTCCTACTATAAATATACCGCCCATTGTAGGGGTACCAGTTTTAACCAAATGTGTCTCTGGTCCATCATCTCTTACGACCTGACCAAAATGCAGTTTCTTTAATTTTTCTATTATACTCGGAGCAAATACCAACACTAAAATCAATGCAGTAGCAACAGCACCTGCCGTTCTGAAAGTAATATATCTAAAAACATTGAAACCAAAAAAACTCTCTCGAAGCGGATAAAAAATCTCATATAGCATAAAGTGATAGCCTTTAAATAAAATATATTATTATAAGCATAATTTTAACAAAAATGTAAAATTGTTAAAAATAAACTATTAAATAGTATTATAAATTTATTTTTTGTCAATAAAAAATAATTATGTTAATAATTAATATTAACCTTTTTTCATCATATCCTGATACAATGCATACATTGGAGAAGGAACACCAAAGCCTCCGGAAACAGGCATAGTCTCTCCTGTAATAAAAGAAGACATATCACTAGCAAAAAATAATACAGCATTTGCTATATCTTCTGTTGTAGCGGGTCTATTTAAAGGAACGTTTTTCAAAAAAGCATTTAAAAACTCTTTTGACATATTTTCCATAGCAGCTTCAGTTGCCACAAATCCAGGGAGTACAGCATTACATCTTATATTATCTCTTGCATATTGTACGGCTATATTTTTAGTTAAAAAATTAATAGAACTTTTAGATATACCATAGGCTAAACGAGATATATCTGGAAATAATCCTCCAACAGATGAAATATTAATTATACTTCCGCCCCCATTTGCTTTCATATTTTTTACAGCAGCCTTACAAGGCAAATAAACACTTTTTATATTTTCATTTACAATTTTAAAAAATGTATCTGTATCTCCATTTACTAAATCTAAATCTTTATTAACATCAGTTGTGCCAAAATTATTGACAAGTATATCTATTTTGTTTTCTTTTTTTATAACATCTTCTACCATAGAAGTAAAAGTTTCTTCTTTTGTTGCATCAAAATAAACGACATCTGCTTTACCGCCATTTTTTATAATTTCATCAGCTATTTCTCTACCAGCATCAAGCCTCCTAACTGCTAAATAAACCTTAGCTCCATTTTCGGCTAATTTCTTACTGCATTCTAAACCAATCCCTCTTGTTGATGAAGTTACTAAAGCTATTTTATTTTCTACAAGTTTCATTAATAATACTCCTTTATTTTTAAAGTTATCAATTATAATATATACAATATTTTCTATAGGTCAACAACTCGAAATTAATTTTATGTTATTTATATTTTTTAATATTTCCTTTTACTTTAACAGCCAAAATAGTATTGTTTAAATTTTCAATATACATTCCGCACGCTAAATGAAATTATAAATATAAGTTAATTAGAATTTTAATTTTTATTGTATATAAAATTTATTTAACCGTGCGTTGAATAGGTTTTTTATTTAAATAAAACTTGGGTGGGGCTTTGATTTCTAATTAAGCTATAAAGATAATTTTAATTGTATTTTTTTATTAAACTATAAAAAATAAAGGGTGGGGATGTAATTAAAACTAAATAAAAAAAATACTACAATTTTTAATATAGAGATATATTTATTAATAATTAATATTGACAAATATAGTTTTATTAATATTATTAAAATAAATTTACTTTAATAGGGCGTTAAAATTATGATAAATATATTATGTTATGGTGATAGTAATACATTTGGTTTTATACCAACATTAAATAAGAGATATTCTATAGATGAAAGATGGACAGGAATATTACAGAATATTTTAGGTAATGATTATAGAGTTATTGAAGAAGGTTTGTGCGGAAGAACAACAGTATTTGATGATCCATTTGAGCCTGGCAGAAACGGAATGGCATATATAGAAATAGCGTTAGATACACATAAACCATTAGATTTAGTTATACTATCTTTGGGTACAAATGATGTAAAGGTACATTTTTCTGCTACTTCTAACTTAATTACTGAAGGAATTAAAAGAATTATATTTAAAATTAGAAATAGCGAAGATTCAATGGAATACAAAAAACCTGAAATTTTATTGCTTGCCCCTCCTCCAGTAGGGGAGAAAGTTCATGCTCTTTATGATTTTTCGGGGTTTAATCAAAATTCTATAAAAATATCTAAGGAATTGGCAGCAAAATATAAATTACTTGCCGAACAAGAAAAAGTGCATTTTTTTGATTTAGGAAGCATAGTAAAATTTACTGAAGAAGATCAAGTACATCTTGACAAAGAATCACATAAAATAATAGCTGAAAATTTAGCTATGGAAATAAAAAATATTTTTAATAAATAATAATATTTGATTTGTAAAAAAATTATAATATAAAATATAAAAAAGAGTATAGATTTTTTAATCCATACTCTTTATTGTTTTTTATTAATTATACTTTATTTTATAACTATGTTTACAAGCTTTCCTTTAACATAAACTACTTTAATGATATTTTTACCTTCTGTAAACGCTTTAACTTTTTCGCTTGATAATGCCTGGTTTTTTGCTTCATCTTCGCTTATATTAACATCAGCTTCTATTCTGTCTCTTATCTTACCATTAACTTGGAATACAAGCTCAAATGTATCATCTTTACAATACTGTTCATCATGCTCAACCCAACTTTCTTCAAGTATCATCTTACCAAAATTTAATATCTGATAAAGCTCTTCTGTGATATGCGGAGCTATTGGGTTAAGAAGAATTAAGTATCCTCTAATAACTTCTCTAAACATAGCATAATCATCATTGTTGGCTAATTTTATAGCAGACATGTCGTTTAAAAGCTCCATTAGTGATGCAATTGCTGTGTTGAAGTGGAATCTGTCTTTAATGTCTATTGTAACTTTCTTAATAGTTTTATTGTATTTTCTAAATAATTTTTGTCCGTCTTTTGAAAGATTGTTGTAGTCAAATGATTTAGCATTTTTGAAAGCTTCTTCATCTTTGTATTTTAAGAATAAGTTCCAAATTCTGTTTAAGAATCTTGCAGAACCTTTAACACCCTCATCAGACCATTCTTTATCTTTTTCTGGAGGAGCAACAAACATAACAAATATTCTAACAGCATCAGCACCGAAAAGCTCTATAATCTCAGCAGGATCAACCCCATTAGCTTTTGATTTTGACATCTTTTCCATTTTTACTATAATATCTTCTTTTTTAATGCCGTCTTTTTCGTATTCTTTATTGTTCATCTGCTCTTGAGTATAGAATTTTTTTAACGATTTAGCCTCATAACTATTTGCTAAAACCATACCCTGAGTAAGAAGTCTATTAAAAGGCTCATCTCCTTTTATAAGTCCTATATCTCTCATAAACTTGTACCAGAATCTTGAATATAAAAGGTGCATACAAGCATGTTCAATACCGCCTATGTATTGGTCAACACTAAGCCAAGCATTAGCAGCTTCAGGATCAAAAGGCATTTTGTTATTATGAGCATCTGTATATCTTGCATAATACCAAGAACTGCATGTAAATGTATCCATAGTGTCAGTTTCTCTTTTAGCAGGAGCACCGCATTTTGGACATGTTGTATTAACGAATGATGCAGATTTTTTAAGAGGATTCTCTCCAACTGTAAACTCTATATCCATAGGAAGTGTTATAGGTAATTCGCTTTCAGGAACAGGTACAACACCGCATTTCTCACAATGTACAAAAGGAAGAGGGTTGCCCCAATATCTTTGTCTTGATATAAGCCAATCTCTAAGTTTATACTGTACTTGCTCTCTTCCAAAACCTTTTTCTGCAGCATACTCTATTGCTCTTTTTATAGCGTCTCTTGAAGAAAGTCCGTTTAATATGTCAGAATTAACAACTATTCCGTCTTCTACATAGGCCTCTGTCATAGTTTCTGCTTTTATAGAATTGTCAGCATTTTGTATAACAACCTTTACAGGAATATTGTATTTTTTAGCAAATTCAAAGTCTCTTTGGTCATGAGCAGGAACAGCCATTACAGCACCGCTACCATATTCAGCCAAAACAAAATTAGCAGCATATAAAGGAGCCTTCTCTCCATTAAATGGATTAACCACATATCTTCCAGTAAATACACCTTCTTTCTCATAATCTGTTTTTTGGTCAATCTTAGCAGACTTTTTAATGAACTCCTCTACAGCACTTTTTTGTTCGGCAGTACACATATCCAAAAGACCTTCATAGTTCCAAGCTATAGCCATATAAGTAACACCATAAATAGTGTCTGGGCGAGTTGTAAATATAGGGAAGTCTTTGCCGTCATCTAAATTAAAATTGATATAAGCACCAACACTTCTTCCTATCCAGTTTTTCTGCATAGCTATAACATTATCAGGCCAATAACCTTCTAATAATTTCAAATCTGCATCTAATTGTTCTGCATAATCAGTAACTTTTATATACCATTGTTCAAGTTTCTTTTTAGTAACCTCTCCGTCGCATCTCCAGCAAGTGCCTTCTGCTGTAACTTGTTCATTTGCTAATACTGTATTACAATGCTCACACCAGTTAACATCTCCGCCTTTTCTATATAAAAGACCTTTCTCATACATTTTTAATATGAACCACTGTCCCCATTTATAATAATCAGGCAAACAAGTAGTAACTTCTCTATCCCAATCATAAGAATATCCAAGCAAGTTTAACTGCTCTTTCATATTAGCAATATTTTTCAAAGTCCATTCAGCAGGGTGAGTTTTATGTTCTATAGCAGCATTTTCTGCAGGCATACCGAAAGCGTCCCAGCCCATTGGGTGTAAAATATCATATCCTAACAGTTTGTAGTATCTCGCTATAGAGTCAGCTATAGTATAATTAGAAACATGCCCCATATGCATTTTTCCAGATGGATATGGAAACATCTCTAATACGTAATATTTTTTGTCTGTAGGTTTAGAAACTGTTTTGAAAGATTGATTGTCTTTCCAGTACTTCTGCCATTTCTTTTCAATGGTGGTAAAATTATATTCCATGATTAACACTCCGTAGTTTGATACTATTTATTAATAAAAAATTATTATTTTTATGTGTATTTTGTAAAATCTCGCTTATTTTATTACTGTATAAAGAATTAAAATAAGATGATAACAGCAAAATATATTTACTGAATATTTTTACAACAAAAATTATATTGCAAAATGTTATATTTTTCAAGTATTTTTTGTATATTTGCATAGATTTATGTTAATTGTAAAAAATAATATTTTATATTTTACATAAAATTTACATTAATCTGTATCTTATGTGTAATATGTATTATATATTATTTATAAAAGGATGTTTATTGTAAATTTATTGTAAAATAATTGTAAAATTATATTGACAAAACTCCTCCTTTGACTATAATTATAATTGTAAAGATAATTTACAATAACTCGACGGAGGTCAATATGAACGCTAAATTACAACTCTCTATAAAAATAACCCCTAGTAAATTGCCTGAAAATGCTAGAAGATTAATAGAATTTTACTTCCATAATGCAAAAATAATATATATAGATAAAATTAACGATGAATATGAAGTAAAATTATCTAACGGAACTTATATTGATTTTGATAAAAATGGTAATTGGAATTATATAAGCAGCGATGAGGATATAAGAGAAAATATACTTCCAAAATCTATATCAAATTGTGTAAAAAATATTATGAAAAAATATAAAGGCGCTCATATATATGAAATAAATAAAAGAATAAATTTTTATAGAATAAAATTAAGCAATTCTATAGATTTATGTGTAAATTACAGGGGAGATTTATTAGCTTAAAAGTATTTTTAGTATATAGGGGGGATATTTGGTTTAAGTAGTTTTTTACTTTTGTAATTTTAAAAAATTGTTATATTTTCTTAATTTTAGATTTATTAATTTTAATTTTTGATTACAGAAGTTATAAAATTCTTTTTTGAATTTTCAAATATTTATTGTTTATAATTTTTATTTTATTAGTGAATTAAATTACTTTTGAGGATTATATGAGATATACGCTTATTCTATTGTAATTTAAAATAACTTTTTATTCTTTATATTACTAATGTTAAATATTTATATATTAAATTTATTAAAAGAAAATTTTATTATATATTTGTCTTCTTTAGTCACAGCAGCATCGTTTGCTATTTTATTTAAACCATAAGGTTCTAAATATAATGCAAGTATTTTATTATCATCATAAGCTGAAGTGATTACGGGGATTTTTTCTTTAGTATAGTGAGGTATTTTTAAATCTATTAAAATTTTTCTTAAACTTTTTTTATGACTATCAGGATAGGATAATAAAAAATCTCCGTATCTTCTTTTTCTTATTATTATAGGATAGTTTGCCTTTATATAAATATTGTCTTTATAATTAATATTTTTATTTAAAATAGTTTGTGTTTCAATTTCTGCATTTAAAAATTGATATACACCATCTTTTTCTATTTTTATATAATCATTAATGTTTTCTTTTTCTTCTTCTTTTTTCTTTAAATTAATGGTATTATATTCTTTAATTAAATAAATATTATCTAATCTTATTTTTATATTAGGCTTTTTTGATTTTATTATATTTATTATCTCAATAATTCTTTTTTCTGTTATTTCTATATTATTTTTTGCTAATAATTTAATTATTATTTTACTTATAAACATATCATTGATATTTTTTATATTTGTTATATTAAGAGTTTTATTACTGTTAGAAATATTTTTTTTGTATAGGAAGTTGGTTTTTTTTCTAAGCATTATAGTTTCATCATAGCTCTTTTTTGCAAATCGTATAATATTATTTTTTGCTTTTGTATTTATTTCCTCAAGCATAGGTATTACTAAATTTCTTATTTTGTTTCTTGCATAATAATTTTTTTTATTTGAAATATCTTCTCTGTGAGAGAGACTGTTATTTTTAGCATATTCTTCAATATCTTTTCTATAAAAATTAAGCAGCGGTCTTAAAATATATCCTTTTTTTTCTCTTAGGCTTTTATAAACATTAGTACCAGAGCCTTTAATTATTCGATAAATAATAGTTTCTGCTAAATCGTCTTTATTATGCGCTATTAATAAATAATCATATATTTTTTTATTGTAAAGTTCTTTAAAAAAACTATATCTATCATTTCTCGCCTCGAGCTGAATATTTTTTCCTTCATAACTGTTTGGTTCTATTTCTTTAACATATATTTTTATATTATATTTTTTGGCTGTATCACGTGCAAATAATTCATCATTTGTAGAATCTTCTCCTCTCAAGTTATAATTAACATGAAGTATTATTAGATTAAATGATAATTGCTCTTTTAATTTGTATAAAATATTTAGCATAACATGAGAGTCTATGCCGCCTGAATATGCTGCTGCTAAAGTTTTATTTTGTATATCATCTATGTTTGAAAGTAAAAAATTTTGAATTTCTTTTAGCATAATACTATCCATTAAACTATTTTTTCAATTTTTAATATCTATAGAGTATATCATATATTTTTATATAAACATAATATTTTTTCATTTATAATTACTTTTTATATCGTATTTGTTATAATCCAATTTTTTATTAGACAGCATATTTTTATTTTAATATATTTTTGAACTGTATAGCAGTATAATTAGTTTTGTTATAAATTTATTGTATAGATAGATATCATTTTTTATAAAATTACTTTTATAATAATAGTTGTTATTTTGATATTTTTCTAATATTTTTTTATAACTTTACTATCTTTTTTATTAATATTGAGTATTAGTGTACATTGATATATAATAACAAAGATATTAATAAAAGAGGTTGTTTTATGAAAAAGAAGATATTATTTATATTGATAATTGCAATTTCATCGCTTTATTCCAAGAGCAATAATGAGAAAATAAATAGTTTATTAATTACAAATGAAATAATAAAGCCTAGCGATGAATTATTAAGCTTATTAGAAAAGAATAAAAATAAAACAGGTGTTGCTGAAATAATAGAATTAATAAATGAGGGCGGTATAAATGCTTCTTCAAAAGGCGAGATTATTATAGGCGATGTTACCCACTATCCTAATTCTACTCCTTTAATGATAGCTTCATCATATAATCATTACAATATAGCAAAAGCTTTAATTGATAATGGGGCTTTGGTTAATTTAAGAGCAGGCGATGGATTTAATGCTTTAATGGAAGCTGTAAGAACTGGCAATATAGAAATAGCAAAATTACTAATAGAACATGACTCTGATTTAGATATAAAAAATAAAGACGGAAAAAATATGATTATGATTGCATGCGAAAAGGGTAATGAAGAGATGTTTAATCTATTAATAGAAAACAATGCAGATATAAATGCAAAATCATCTTGGGGAGCATCTGCACTTATTTATGCTTCTGAAAATGGAAATCTTAATATAATGCAATATTTAATAGATAATGGAATAGATGTTAATGGAAAAGCCGATGATAATGGGGATACTCCATTACTTTGGGCTGTTACAGGACAAAATCCTTATGAAGCTTCAAAACTTTTAATAGAAAATGGTGCCGATGTAAATGCTACAAATGATAGCGGAGTTGCTCCTGCTACTATACTTGCGGCGTCTACTCCAAAAGTAGTAAAGCTTTTAAAAGATAATGGTGCTGATTTAGATACAAAATTTCTAGATTATTATCCTCCTATAGCAATTGCTGCGGGTGCGGGTAATTTAGAAATAGTTAAGGCATTAGTTGAAAATGGGGCTGATGTGAACTATTATCCTAATGATATAAACTATACTGCGATATTTCATGCTATAGACCAACATAATTATGAAGTTGCTGAATATTTATTTAAAAATGGAGTGGATTTAAATATAAAAATGAAACCTGATAATGACTATGGCAGAAGTATAAAAGAAAGCTACAATGTTTTAGAATATGCCGAGGCTATTAAGGATAAAAAAATGATTGATTTAGTAAAAAAATATTATAAGAAAAAATAAATATTTTATTTTCTACTAAATATAATCAATGAAATCTAAAATAAAATCTAAGTTGACAAAATATACCGCTACAATGTATAATCAAAAAATATAATACATAATTAAAAAGAGGTTTATGATGAAAATATTATGGATTATTATAATTAGTTCGTACATTGCTTATGGTCAGGTAAGTGAAGATTTTAAGAATTTAGCGGCAACAAATAAAGAATCAGCATTATACAAATCAGTAGTATCAGAAAATATTGATGAGTTTAAATACATAATTGAAAACAATAAAGAATATATAACTTATTCTATAGCGAACAGTGAAACATGGTATAACTATATACCTAATTTAAGCACTAATAATTTCTCTAATTTCGTAAAGGTTTTATTAGATAATGGAATGGATATTAATGAGAAAAATGAAGAGGGAAAAAGCCTTATACTTGATATAAGTAAGTACTACAATTCACTTCATAAACCTAAATTCGGTACAAGTGAAATTATAGGAGTTCCAGATAGTAAATATAAAATTGAAACACTTATAAATCTTGGAGCAAATATTAATATACAAGATAATGACGGAAATGGTATAATTCACTATATACTTTCTAGAGATAATATAGGAACAGAAGAATATGATATTATTGAAATGCTCATAAAAAACTCAGTCAATATTAATTTACAAAATAATGATGGAGATACTGCACTTCATAAAATTTCATATAAAAAAAATAATGAGTATAGAGATATTGATATGGAAAAAAAAGTTGCCTATCTTTTGATAGAAAATAATGCAGATAAAAATATAAAAAATAATAATGGAAAAAAAGCGTATCCCGGTATATTTTATAATACAAAATTAATTTTTACTGGAATATTTAGTACTTTATTTAATATTTTTAAGATTGTACTTCTAATTGTAATTGGTATACCTGCATTAATATTACATTTTATAGTTTTTAATATTTCAGAATTTTTCAGATAATTGATTTTTATATGGCTTAAAAATACTAAAACTGTAAAATAGATTATAATAAAAAATTAATAAGTGCTTTTGCAACTTTTGCCACGGGAAAAGTTGAAAAAACATATATTATATAAAAAATTATTTCTTTAAATTAAAATATTTGCAGGGCTTTGCCCCGCACCCCAGTTCTTTTATTGTTATAAAAGAACCAAAAGAACTGCATTTTATGAAATCTACCTTTTATGTGTACGTTAAATTTTAGATGTTATATTACATCGAAGATATATTATAAAATATAAAGTTGTAGTATTTGCACTTTTTGCAACTTTGACGAAGTCCACACCGTGTAAGGCTGGAAAAAGTTGAATAAAAAAATCATAAATTAAAAAATTTTTATTTTATAATTACAATAAAGCTAATTTTATTTCAAGCCATGTTCTTTTTTAAGATTTGCAATATTGCTCTTTGCATATTCATTATTAGGATCTAATTCTAAAGCCTTTTTATAATCTTTCAAAGCTTCTTTATATAGTCCTGCATTTTTCTTAACCCAGCCTCTATCATTATATAAATAAGCTGTATTCGGTTCTAATTCTATAGCTTTATCATAATCTTCAATAGCTTCTTTATACTGTCCTAATTCATCTTTAGCACTTCCTCTGTTACCGTAAGCATTCGTATAATCAGGAGTTAATTCTATAGCCTTAGTATAGTCTTTTATAGCTTCTTTATACAAGCCCAAACTATATTTAGTAAGTCCTCTATTATTATAAGTATTGCTGTCATCTGGGTTTAACTCTATAGATTTATCATAATCTTTTAAAGCTTCTTTATAAAGTCCCAAATCATTTTTAGAAAGTCCTCTGTTATTATATGCTTCACTGTAAGTTGGTCTTAATTCTATAGCCTTATCATAATATTTAATTGATTCTTTTAAAAGATCCAAATCATATTTAGCACTTCCTATATTATAATATGCTTCTGGATTATCTGCACATAAATCTATAGATTCTTCATAATCTTTGATTGCTTCTTCATACATTCCTAACTCACTTTTAGAAAGCCCTCTATTATTATATGCGTCACTATAATTAGGATTTAAATATATAGCTTTATCATAATCTTTTATAGATTCCTTATATAAACCCAGCTCTCTTTTTGCATTTGCCCTGTTATAATAAGCATCTACATAATTATTATCCAATTTTATAATTTTGTCATAATCTTTTATAGCTTCTTCATATAATTCTAAATCGTATTTAGCATTTCCTCTATTAAGATAAGTATTTATATCGTTAGGTTCCCATTTTATAGCATTATCATAATCTTCTATAGCTTCTTTAAATAAACCTAATTCTTTTTTTGAATTTCCTCTATTATAATAAGCATCTGAATAATTTGGATTAATTTCTATAGCTTTGTTATAATCTTCAATAGCCTCTTTATAAAGTCCCAAATCGTTTTTAGAATTTCCTCTGTTGCCATAAGCACAATAATTATTAGGCTCTAACTCTAAAATCTTATTAAAATCTTTTATAGCCTCATCAAAAAGCTCTAAATAATTTTTGGAAACTCCTCTATTATTATATGCATCTATATTATTAGGGTCTAACTCTATAACCTTATTATAATCTTCAATAGCTTCTTTGTGTAAGCCAGCATTATTTTTAGCAAACCCTCTGTTATAATAAGCGTCTTTATAATTTTTACTTAATTCTATAGCTCTGTCATAATCCTTTATAGCTTTCTTAAAAAATCCTAAATTACTTCTAGCAAGTCCTCTGTTATAATAAGCTAATGCATAATAATCAATTAAGTCTATAGCTTTACTATAATAATCTATAGCATCTCTATATTCTCTCATATTGTTTAGAGCAACTCCATTAGTATTACAATCGAAATATTCATCTAAAGTGTCTAAATCATTAATATCTATTTCATCATTTTCATCATTAAACATAGTTTTATCATAATGAAAATATTCAATAAACCTGTTATAAGTATAAAGTTCGTCAGGCTCTTTTATATAGAATGTTTCAAGTATTCTGTTTAATTCATCATTAAAATTTTCTGCTTTACTGTTAAAATCATAAAAATCAGAATAATTGAATGCATCAATGTTATTTAAAAAATTATTTGCCTCATATAGAATTTTTTCTGCTTCTTCTTTAGAATCATCTTTTAAATCTGGAACTTCTCTTTCTTCAAAAGCTTCTAACGATATTTTGCATTTTTCTATATGTTTACTAAAAAGATAATTAGATATTTTTGGCATTTTTTATTCCTATCATAGTTTATTAATTTTATATAAATTATATTATAATAAAAAAATAATTTAACACTATATAAAATTAAATTGCATATACTAAAAATTTTTAAGTTTGTCAAAATAATTTTTTAAAACATTAGAAATTTCTATAGACCCCCCTCTATAGAGATTATAATCTATTTTAATATTTTAATTTAATTTATTTTTTTTATTAATTAATTGATTTTTAATAATTGATGATATAATATATTTCCTAATTATTTAGAAAAAACAAAAAGGACATTGATTTATGAAAAATATTATTCATTTATTTTTTATTTTTTTATTATCAATAGGCTTGATAATAACATCTTGTTCATCAAAAAAAGAAAATCAAGGTGAAGGTTTATTTATAAATGTAGGTCCAGAGCCTAAAACTATAGACCCTACATTAAATATAGCATCAGATGCTTCAGTTTACATAATACATGCATTTGAAGGACTTACAACAAAAAATAAAGAAGGTGTATTAGTTGGCGGAGCTGCTGAAAGCTGGGATATAAGCGAAGACGGACTCACATATACATTCCATTTAAGAACTAACGGCAAATGGTCTGACGGAACTCCATTAACATCTAAAGATTTTGTATATGCTTGGAAAAGAGCGGTAGACCCTAAAACAGCAAGTGAATATAGTTATCAATTTGAACCTGTAAAAAATGCTATGGCTATTAATTCTAGTAAAATGGAATTGGATAGTTTAGGCATAAAGGCTATTGATGATTATACTTTAGAAGTAACATTAGAAAAACCTACTGCATATTTCTTGGAATTAACAGCATTTACTACATTCTACCCAATTAGACAAGATATTATAGAAAAATACGGCAACACTTGGACTATCAATCCAGAAAGCTATATAGGAAATGGTTCTTATGTGATGATAGAACGTAATATTGATAATAATATAGTAATGGTAAAAAATACTAATTATTGGGATTATGAGAATTTAGTTCCGGAAAAAATCACATTTGTTTTAATGGATAACCCTACAGCTTCAGTTGCTGGTATAAAAGAAGGCTCTTTACATTTTTCTGATAGAGTACCAGCTCAGGATATTGATACTTTAAAGGCAGAAGGATTACTTCAAATGGTTAAACGTCTTGGAACATATTATTATGCTGTAAATCATACTAATGAAGTTTTAAAAGACGGCAGAGTTAGAAAGGCTTTATCATTGGCTATAGATAGAAATTATATAGTAGATAATATAGTAAAAGCTGGTGTGCCTGCTGGTGCATTCGTACCTTTTGGAGCTCCTGATGTTAATGGAGATTTTAGAGAGGTAGGGGGAGATTATATAAGTGTTAAACCTGAAGATTATCAAAAAAATATAGAAAAGGCTAAAAAGTTAATGGAAGAAGCTGGATATACTAATGGAGAAGGTTTCCCTGTACTTCAATTTATAGTTGATTCTAATAGAGAGATTCCTACATTTGAAGCTGTTCAGCAAATGTGGAAAGAGCATTTAGGAATAGATACTTCTGTAAGTCAGCAAGAATGGGCTGTATTTTTACAAACATTATATACTGATAAGAATTATGTTATTGGAAGAAGCGGATGGACTGCTGATTATAATGACCCTATGACATTCTTAGGTATGTTCTTAAGTTATAGTCCTCAAAACCATGCTCTATTTACAAATAAAGAATATGATAATTTGCTTCAAACTGCTATGAGTACAATAGATCAGAATATTAGAATGGATGCTATGCATAAAGCTGAGAAAATATTTATGGATAATGATGTTATAATACCATTATATTATTATGCTACACCTACTTTAGTTAGCCCTAAATTGAAAGGCGTTGTATATGATAGTTTGGCAAACCATAAATTCAGCTATGCTTATATAGAAAATTAATTCTAAGTATATTATTTAATTTATATACGATATATAATATTTATATAGATTTATTGTATAATAATTTAAAGTTAAAAAATATTTAATGCTGTATAAGAATTTCTTATGCAGCTTTTTTATTGTTTAGGTATTATATGTATAGAATATCTCAATAATCTAAGAATATATGCAAAAATAAAGGGATATTGCAAATTGCTATATCCCTGTTATTTATTTATGATGTAAAAAATTATTTATTTAATCTTGCTTTTAATTCTCTTCCCATTTTCTCATAGCCTTTTTTACCAAGCATAGCAAACATATTTTTCTTGTAAGCCTCAACGCCGGGCTGATCAAATGGATTAACCCCAAGAAGATGTCCAGATATTCCGCAAGCTTTCTCAAAGAAATACATAAGTTCTCCAATAGTAAATGGGGTAATTTTATCTATATCTACTATAATATTAGGAACTCCTCCATCAACATGTGCTAAAACTGTAGCTTCTAATGCAGATTTATTTATTTGATGTAAAGATTTTCCTTTTAAGTAGTTAAGTCCGTCTAAGTCAGATTCTTCTTTTTTTATTTTCAAATCTATTTCTTCTTCATTTACTCTTATAACAGTTTCAAATAATCCTCTTCTTCCGTCTTGTATAAATTGACCTAAAGAGTGTAAATCAGTAGAGAAATCTACAGAAGCAGGGAATATTCCTTTTTTATCTTTACCTTCACTTTCTCCATATAATTGTTTCCACCATTCAGATATATAATGCATTCTTGGAATATAGTTTACCATTATTTCTGTGTTAAAGCCTTTAGTGTAAAGTGCATTTCTTAGCATAGCATAAAGCATAGAAGGATTTTGTTTGTAATCTGCTTTTTTTGTAGCCTTAGCCATAGAATCAAACCCTTTTATAAACTCTTTGATATCTATTCCAGCAACTGCTATAGGTATAAGTCCAACAGGAGTAAGTACAGAATATCTTCCGCCGACATCATCAGGTATTACAAAAGTTCTGTATTTATTTTCTGTAGATAATGTTTTCAAAGCTCCTTTTGATTTATCTGTAGTAGCTATTATTCTTTTTGAAGCTTCTTTACCATATCTTTTTTCAGCATATTCTTTTAATATTCTAAAAGCTATGGCAGGTTCAGTAGTAGTACCGCTTTTTGAGATAACATTAATATAAAAATCTTTACCTTTTAAATAATCTAATAAATGTTTAAAATACTCGCCGTTCATATTATGTCCAGCATATACAACTTGAGTATTTCCTTTTTTAGCTTGAGCAAAAGGGTTTAAGAAAGATTCTATAACAGCTTTTCCGCCAAGATATGAACCTCCAATACCAACAGATACTAATACTTCAGCATTCTCTCTTATCTCTGCTGCTAAAGTTTCAATATCTTTTGCCATCTTCATAGCCTCAGTTGGAAGATTAACCCAACCTAAAAAATCATTGCCGGCACCTTTTTTATTTTCTAAAAGCTCATTAGCATACTCTGCTGAGCTTGCTAAATATTCTAATTCATGCTCTTGCAAAAAATTCAATACATTTTTATAATTTATAGATAGCATTTTTTACACCTCATAATATAGTTTTATAATACATAAATTATACAATAATAATACCGAAAAATAAAGAAATAAATATAAAAAATTAAGGTACAAATAAAATGATTTTGTCTGGACTTGAAATAGAAAAAAATTTAAATAAAAATATTATAATAGAACCTTTTAACAGAAAACAATTAAACTCAAATAGTTATAATGTAAGGCTTCATAACAAACTTTTAGTATATAAAGATAATGTATTAGATATGAAAAAACCTAATGAAACTAAAGAAATCATTATACCTGAAACAGGATATCAGTTAGAGCCTAATCAGCTTTATTTGGGAAGAACTTTAGAATATACAAAAACAAAGAAATATGTGCCTATGATAGAGGGTAGGTCATCTATAGGAAGACTTGGCATATTTATACATATTACTGCTGGGTTTGGAGATGTTGGTTTTGCGGGTTATTGGACTTTAGAGATATTTTGCATTAAGCCTATAATAATATATCCAGAAGTAGAAATTGCTCAGCTTTATTATCACACTATAGACGGTGAATATGAAGAGTATGTGAGCAGCAAATATCAAAACAACACTGATGTTCAGCCGAGTATGCTTTATAAAGATTTTAAATAATTATTTTTAAATTTATAATAAATTAATTTAAATTATGAAAAAATCTAAAAATAAACTCCATTCTACTAATAAAGATTTGTATGAAGGTGCTGTTATAAGAAAGTGCCGTATTGAAGAAGATATTGAATCTATGCGATTAGATAAATATATGGGGAACAGATTTTCTTATTATTCCAGAAACAAATGGCAGGATTTAATAGGCGAGGGCCTTGTATTAGTAAACGGAGAGAAAATAAAATATACCAGAAGCGTTTCTAAAGGCGATGAGATATCATACTATTTTAAAGATATGAAAGAGCCTGAAGTAAATAAAGATATAGAAATAATTTATGATGATGGCGATTTAATTATAGTAAATAAACCTGCTAATTTGCCTGTGATTCCTTCTGGAAAATATTATTACAATACTTTACATACCATTATGCAAGAGAGATTAGGCTGTCATTTAAATATGATTAACAGAATAGACAGAGAGACAAGCGGGTGTGTAATACTTTCTCGCGGTTCTTTGGTGGCTTCAAAGTTTTGTGCTATGCTTGCAAATAAAAATAATAATATAAAAAAAACTTATATTGCTATAGTGGAGAATGCTAAAGATATAGAAGACTCTTTTACTGTTGAAGGATATATGCAAGAGGTGGGCGATAAACTTTACAGAAGATATCAAATATTACATAAAGAAAATGTTGAAGATTCAAAATATTCAAAGACAAAGTTTAAAACTATAAAAAAAATAGGTGATTATGCCATACTAAAAATAAGACTCTACACAGGAAGAATGCATCAAATAAGAGTGCATCTTCATTCAAAAAATCTTTATATGGTTGGAGATAAAATATATGGCAAGTATGGACCTAAAGTTTTTAATTCTTTTATAGAAAAAAGCATAATACCAGAAGGATTTTTTTATAGGCAGGCACTTCATTCTTATATGTTAGAATTTAATCACCCAATCACTAATGAGCGTATAAAAGTAAAAGCAAAAATACCAAAAGACTTAAAAGATTTTATTGCTAAAATAAAGTGAAATGATAACATTTTGTATATTTTTTTATAATTTTTTATCAACTTTTTCCCGCCGCAAAAAGTTGCAAAAAATGCAAATATTTTAGTTTTTATATAAGAAATATATAAAATAATACTATCTGTTTTTATCTATACTTTATAAAAATGTAGCCTTTTTGCTTCTTTGCGGCAGCAAAAGAAGTGGGGGTGTGGGGGCAAAGCCACCACAAATAAAGAACTTAAAAAATATTTTCTGACAAAGTTAAAATTTTTAGTATATAAAACCGTTCTTTATTATAAATACATTCTTGCCGTCTGAAGCTATTGATATTGCTTCGCTGCTGTAGGCATCTATTTCTGATATATAATCATAGCCGCCTAACTCTTTTCTTGTAGCTGTTTCTTTATTCCATATAAAATAATACTTTCTTCCAAGTCTTTCTGCTGTAAAAGCAAAAGAATCTCCATAAAACTTAAATGAAGTGACAAAGTTATATGAAGGGCTTTCAAAGTTGTCGGATATAATATATTCCCTGTCATTTTTTGAGGCATTGTATACTAATTCATTATTGTCAGAGAAGTATATATTATTTATTTTATTATATTCATCATTAATTTTTTTATTATTAAGAATTATAAAAGATATATTATTGCTGCTTACTCCATAAGCAAAGTTTTTCGAGTCCTTTGAATATTGATAAGTATATATATTATCATAGCTTCCTAACATATTCCCTCTAACATAGAGTTGCATCATATTGTTTGTATCTATATTAATAAATACCAAACTTTGACCGTCTGGAGAAAAACTCATATTTGTAATTAAATTAAACTCGCCTATGTTTCTATTGTTTATTAAAATGCTTGTGTTTATAAATTCGTTTGTAATAATATTGTTATTAGTGTCTTCCAAATTTAATGTATTTTCTACTATATTCGTAATAATATTTGTAACCATCATTAATGCTATAGTGTTTGATTGTCCTTTAACAGTTATACCTTCTTCATTTGTATAAACACTTATATTAGATAAATTATAATTTGTAACGGTAGATATGTTTGTAAGAATAGTATCGTTTGTGTTAATGTTTGTAGACATCATATTATTTATATTATCATTCGTTGTTAAATTAGTGTCTATTTGAGGCATTAATTTAACAGCAAAGGCTTGATTTTGTAAGCTGTATGAAGCTAAATCATCAACAGATATAAAACTCTCTGTATCATTGTTTCCATTATATATAACGGCACTTCCTTCGTTGTTTATGACATACATTAAAGTTCTTCCGTCAATACCATATTTCATTTTTTCTGCTTTTCCTGAAACAGTTTTTTCTTCTCCATTGATATTAACAAAATATTCTCCGTCTCTATAATAAGAAAATGCATAATTGTTGTTATTTATAACATATTCATATAATTCAGAATACTGTGTTTTTGCTTCTCCATTAATAACAGCAATACCGTAATCCATAAGTCTTGCAAATATTATAGAGTTATTTCCAGCAAAAGCAGATGTTTCTATAGAGTCAAATTCTTGTTCTTTGTTTCCGTATATAACAACCCACATATCTTTGCCAATAGAAGGTTTAAGCATTGTGGCAACCAATGTGCCGTTTAGTAAAACTTTTATTATGCCAGAATCTTTATATCCTTCTAATCTGCTGTTTTTATAAAGTATATCATAGGTTTTATTATTAGCATTATTCTTTTCTATAACAATAGCATAGTTTGTATCATTTAATATATGGGCATTCTTTAGAGTTTCATTGTTTTGTAATGTGTATATTTGAGGAAATAGTAAATTGCTTATTAATAAAAAATAAATAGGTATGTATTTTTTCATAGTAAATTCCAATTGTTTTTTATAAAGAAAATTATTTATATACTCGGTAATATTATAAACTAAAATTAATAATATACAAAATTATCTTATTAAAAAAAACTAAATTTTTACGATTATTTTTATATAAAATACTTGAGGTTGTTATGAGATATTTTATTGTAATATTGCTTTTTATTTATTCTTGCAGCTCTGTAAATACTAATTCTAAAACTCTTAATAATGGTTGGATTAATGAAAATAAATTTAGCATTAATTCTATAGGCTATCCAAATACTGATAATAACGCTACATTAGAAGAAAATAAAAATAGTGCTTATAGTGCCGCTTTATCTCTTTCTATTGTCAAAATTGAGAATGCTTTTGCAAAAGAGCTGCCGCCAAATTATAAATATTATGATGAACTTAAAAGTTTTATATCTAATAATATAAAGATAGAATATTCAAATTATGTAGATAATAGATATTATAATATAATGGCTTCCATAGAATATGATAATTTATTAGATAGTTTAAGAAAAGGTAAAAAAATAACAAAATAGTGTAAATTTTTTTGTTTTTATTTTTACATTTAAAATAAAGATAAGTTTATTATAATAATAAAAATATATATTAGGAGAAAATTATGAAGTCTGCTAAATTGATTGCATTTGTAGGTTCAATTGCATTACTATTTGGTATGATAGCTTTTGCTCAAGCTAAAATAGACTTGAGTAAAATACCTGATGGTACTTATTTAGGTAACTACAAAGCTACTTACAAAACAAAACAAGGAGACTACCAAGCTAAAGTAACAGTTGCAGGTGGTAAATTAACTAAAGTTGTGATGACTAAATGTGCTCATTCAAGCGGTCCTGCTAGAGCTAAAGCAGCTTACGACAAAATGATTAAAGCTAATGACATTTATGTTGATGGCGTTACTGGTGCTACTTGGACAGCTCTTGTTGAAGATGCTTTAACTAAATTAACTCCAGCAAAATAATTTTAATTAAAAAATAGGTGAAAAATTGTATTAGAGAGTGTATTCAGTTTATGAATACACTTTTTTTATATCCTTTTATTTATTTTTATATTTAGCAGCAATCCTATTAACATAATTATAAAAGTAATAAATATTGCTATATACATATTTAATTCAAAGTTGTATCTTAAGCATTGAAAATTTGAAATTTTTTTAGATAATTCTATTAAAATATTTGCAGCTAACTCTGTTGTTTTTGCTGGGTATATTGATAGAGTATAAAATATTATATGTGTGAATATAGTTATTAATGATGATGATAATATAATAAAAGATAATGGCACAGCGAATATATTTGATATTATTGAGTTAAGATTTAAAATTTTAAAATGATATATATTTAATGGAAGTATTGATATGAGTGATATTATATTAATTGCCAAAAATCCTAATAGAGTTATAAATATATTTTTAAGAAATGTATTTATTTTTAAGTTTTTAATTTTTGATATTATAAAAAAATTATAAATAGGGTAGTATAATATTATGCCTAATGTTGCTAAAAATGAAAATTGAAAACTTATTTCTTTTATAGAGTTTGGGTCTATCAGTAATATTATTAATGCTGCTAAAAATAGAGCATTTACATTGTTTCTATCTCTGTCAAAATAATAGGATATTAATATACAAAGAGCCATTATACTTGAACGAACTATTGAAACAGAGAATATACTTACGGTTGGATATATTATTATGGTGATGATTGTAGAAATAAATATTTTATTATAGAAATTTATTGGTAAAAAAGATAATGCTGTAAATAATATAAAAAGTATCATTGATATATGAAGACCAGATATTGATAGTATATGAGATATTCCAGAGTTTATAAAGTATTGATTAATGTTTGCTGGTATAATATGTTTATCTCCTGTAATGATGCATTGGGCAACAGAATAGCTTATTGGCTCTATATGCTCGCCTAAAGATTTTTTTATTGTGTTTCTAAAATATATACCAATTCTGTTTAGAAAGTTAAGTATTGAAAAACTTTCTTTTTGAACGGTAAAATTAATATAAGGATAAATACTACTTACACCATAGAGCATTTGATTTTCTAACGCTTTTACTATATTAATATTATTTGTTAGTATATTTTTATATAGATTAATTTTAGTATAGACTGTAATAGTGTCATTTATATATATTGGTTTAGCTGAGCTATGATATAGTCTAATTTTTCCAGCATAATTATGCCAATTTTCTCCATCGTAAACTCTATCAACATAAGCAATATATCTGTCTCTTAAAGTAACCACTCCATCATAATCTACTATTTTACAGCTATATGCCTTAATTTCTTTGTTAAATTCTTTTAATGGTGATGAAAATATATTGTAATATCTATAAATTGTATAACTATATCCCAAGAAAAATACTGAAATTACCAAAATAAAAAAGCTATTTTTGTTATATACAGCAAGCGCTATTGATATTATTATTAGAATGAAAGATATTATTAATGATATATAAAAAAAATAATTACCACTAAACTTTAGTGCAGTAGATATGCCAAACGCAAAGCTTGTTGTGATATAAAATATATATGTAATAGGGTATGGGCTTTTCATCATTAATAATTATCTTTTTACTATTCCATAGAAGATAATATTAATAATAATATCTAAATCTTTTTCATTATTTTCTATATTTTTATTTTTTGCCCACTCCATTTCAAAACCTTTAATTATTGCGAGTATTGATTCTGTTGCAAGTCTTAAATCTATATTGAATAATCCTTTTTTTACGCCGCCTCTTAATATCATTTTAATAGTATCATATTCTTCTCTATGATATTTCGCTCTCATATGCTCGATTAGAGTAAAGTCTTCAAATATTTCACTATGTAGTGCTTCATAAAGATTAGCTAATTTAATATATCCTTTTTGTCTTGTTAATATGTAAGCTCTTATTTTAGCTTCAGCAGTATCTTCTTTTTTTATTGCTTCGTATATAGACCTTTTTAAATCTGATGCTTCATTTTCTGCTATAGCAAAAAAAATTTCTTCTTTACTTTTAAAATAATGATATATACTACTTTTAGATTTATGAACCATCAAAGCAATATCGCTCATAGATGTCTTTTTAAATCCATATTTCTTGAATAGCTTTTTTCCAGCATTAACTATTTGTTCTCTTGGATTCATTTCTATCCTTCATATAACTTTCTCATAATAATTATATACAATATTTTTTATTTGTCAAAGTTATATAAAGTTTAGTAATATATTATTTAAAATATATTATCTATTTTTCTATAGTAGACTGATTTACATTAAGTATAGTATTATCAGGCAATGAAGCTATATTTCTATAGAAATTTACTTGAGTAACATTATTAACATAAGGCAAATTAATTATTTCATTTAAATAACTTTTAGTGTTTGCATCCAAAACTATATTACCTGTAGTTATTTCTGTATTTGATATATTAGCCTGCATAAAGGCATTAAGTTCAGTATTATTATTAATTTTAGCAGAACCAGATAATACTTTAATAGTAGTTATACCGTTATTATTGGCTATTATTACAGTACCTCGCATAGAGATATTAGCATTTGGAGTAACTATATTGATGGAATTAAGTTTTGTAATTGCTATGATTTCTCCTGAAGATAATGTGAATTTTATATTATTATTTCTATCTAATGATTCATCTATATTTAATAAAGCATTTTGTTTTAGTTTAAATAAAGAGTTATTTTGTATATAATAAGTTAAATAAGAATTTCCCTGCAATGTTAATCTATCATTACTAAATAATAAATCGCCAATATTAGCAGGTTTAGCTATTATATCTTTTGATGTAATTTTTACTTCACCTTGAACTGATACTACTTCCATATAGTTAGCATTATATTGTGCATTCAAAGCAAAAGCGCATACAAATATTATAGCAACTATTTTTTTACACATCTGTGAAACTCCATAATACATTTTTACTATAAAATATTATCGGAAATATTTTTATATATACATAATATTTTTTTATTGCACGAATATATTTACTTTTATGCTGCTTAAGTTTTGATTTTCTTTATTAACTGCTTTTATATAAAAACTATGCTCTCCGCCTTCTAATTGCCATCTAATATTTCCACTTTTCAATTCATCAATACTCGCTATAATTTTATCATCGCAATATAGATTTGCTGACACAATATTGTCGGGTATATATGTTTTTATAAATATGTTTTGATATTCTTTTGGAAGGGTAGAATCTATTTTATACACGGAGTTATCTGTAGGTGATGTAATCATAATATTTTTTGAGTATTCACTTTTTTCTCTATAAGTTAAGCTTCTATTGTAAATATCATTAACTTTTACCCAATCTCTCGTTGGGGTTTCTATTTGCTGTTCTTTTATCCAGCCATTATATTCTGAAGGAAGGTTTACAAATACTTTTTTGCTTATGCTCCCATCTTCATTATTTTTTATATATAAATTATGAACATCGCATTCTTCTGTTGGTACATGTTCTTTAGAAAACTCTTCATTTCTATATTCTTTACAAAACTCTCCTCTTAGTTTTCCGCTTATTAAACATATATCTCTATTTACTATATTTGCTGGTTTATCCCATTTCGTTTCTTTTTGACTTTTATTAAGCATAATAAATAAATCATATATTATAGGTACAGCCCCGTTTCCGCCTGTAATATTTATCATCTCGCTTCCCTTAAAATCTCCAAGCCAAATACCTACTATATAATCTTTTGTGTATCCAATACCCCAAGCATCTCTTGAGCCTTTTGATGTACCTGTTTTTATGGCAACAGAAAAAGGATAAACAATTCCTCTATAGCTTCTAAAAGAGCCCATTCTTGTATTTCTGTCGGATAGTATGCTTGTTATAAGGTAGGCACTTTCTTTTGATATTACTTGCCTTGTGCTTTTTTTAGGTATATTTATTATTTCGCCATTTTCTTTTTTTAATGATTTTATAGAGTAATGATTTATAAACTTGCCTTCATTTGGAAATATAGTATATGCTGAAACTAAATCAACTAATCTCACCTCAGCACTTCCTAATACCAAAGAATAACCATAATAGTCAGGGTTTTTATTTATAGAGCTTAAACCAGATTTTAATAATATATTTTGAAAATCTCTTATACTGTATCTTGCAAGCCATTTTACAGCTGGTATATTTAGAGAATTAGCAAGGGCATCTCTTATAGTAACAGGGCCATGATATTTATGATTAAAGTTCTCTGGTATATAATCTCCTCCCGGTGAGTTTATATAAGTTTTTACATCGGCTATAACAGATGCAGGAGTCTCCCCTTTATCAAATAAATATCCATATAAAAAAGGTTTTAAAGTGCTTCCAGCTTGCCTTAAAGAAGTAGCTCCATTAACAGCCCCATCAACTTCTTTATCAAAATAATCCATAGAGCCTACCATAGATAATATTTCGCCTGTTTTAGCATTTAATATAACGCATGAAATATTTCTTACATTAAATGTGTGAAGTGATTGACTTGCATTGCTTATTACTGTTATTGCTTCTTGTTGAAGTTTATAGTCTAAAGTGGTTTTTATTTCTGTTATGTTGTTGTATTTTAATTGTGCTAATGATTCTTTTGCATACATTGTAAAGTGCGGTGCTTTGAAAGTGTATTCGTCTTTATTGTTGTAAACATCTATCTTTTCATTAATATTTTTTTTATACTCAGCATCATCTATGTAGCCATTATTTTTCATTTCGTTTATAACATATATTCTTCTGTCATTTAATCTCTCTTCATATTTGTATGGGTTAAACTTTGTACCAGATTTTATAATTGAAGCTAGTATTGCTGATTCATTTATATTTAAATCTTTTGCCTCTTTTTTGAAATAAACTTGAGAAGCAGCTCCCACGCCATAACAGTTATTGCCTAAAAAAACTCTGTTTAAATATTCTGTGATAATTTCTTCTTTTGATAGGTTTCTTTCTAATCTTATAGCGTCTAATGCTTCATAAAATTTATTAATATATGTTCTCTCTCTTGGTATTATACTTTTTGCTAGCTGCTGAGTGATAGTGCTTCCTCCGGATACCACTCTGCCGTTTATTAAGTTAGCTAAAAATGCTCTCATTATTGCTTTATAATCTATTCCATCATGTTTAAAAAAGTTTTTGTCCTCCGCACTTATAACTGCATTTATTAGATTTGTTGATATATCGTTGTATTTTACTTCATTATAAAAGCCGCCCTGCTTTGGAAAGAGTGTTGATATTAAAATATTGTTTCTGTCATATATTTTTAATACTCTCTCTTCATCTAATTTTAATTCATCTTTTTTAAATGGTATATTTATATAATTTTTGCAAGACTTATAAAAATTATATCCCTTTGGAATAAATATTACTGACAATACTAAAACAGAAATTAATAAAATATATATTATAGCTAATGATGTTCTTCTAATTATTTTTTCCATAAGCAGTTTTCCATAAACCTATATTTTTATTTTACAATAAAATGAACAATAGTCAATTTTTTGTTATATTGTAATAATTTTTAAATTTGGCAATTTTTAGTTTTGTAATTTGTGGGGACTAGCCCCCACACCCCCACTTCTTTTGGTGACCCAAAGAAGCAAAAAGACTATGTTTTTATGAAGTAATACTTAGTATATTTAAAAATATAATATATTATTTTATATATATAAAACTAAAATATTTGCACTTTTTGGTTCTTTTTGCTGCGGGAAAAAGAACAATAAAAAAATTATAAAATATAATCATAATCCATAAATGCTTTACAATTTGTAATTATAATTTATAATTCACTTTAAAACATTAATATACCTATAGAGGCTATCTCAATATGTCTGAAAATAAATTAATTAATAATAGCACTAAAAAGATATTATATTTTTTATTAGTATTTACTCTTATGATATTTTCTTCTATCCCTATGGATATAAAAATATTATTGTTTGATACTACATATGATTCTGAAAAATTAATTTATAATATAATTTTTAATAGTTTTTATTTTCAAGTCTTTTACTTTTTTTGTTATTCATTTTTATTTAGCATTAACAGTAATTTTGAAAATGTTAATAAAAGAACTGTATTAATAACATTTTTATCATTTTTACTTGTGTTTTTGCTTGGCATATTTACTTCAGCTCCGTTAAAAGATGAAATACCTAATATGCTTGATTTTTTTATGTCTAATATAATGATTAATAAAAGCATACTATCATATATAATATTTTTTATTATAATAGTTTTGGCAGATAATAATTTTAAAAATAATATATCTAATAGTTTTACTAAATTAGGAGATATAATTTTCTTTTCTGCAATAGCGGCAATTATTGCATTTGTATTTTGGATATTTATTGTTTTTTTATATGACAGATTTATTTTTAGAACTAATATAGCAAGTGATTTAGAACCGTTAATTGAAAAGCTGATTTTTATGTCTATTATATTTGTTCTTTCTATAATACCTTTTATATTTTTCTTTATTCAAAAGAGATTTAAAACTGTTTTGTCTATATATATTTCAAGAGCATTATTATTTGTATATTCATTTTTAATATTTATCTTGTTTTTTGCATTACTTTATGAACCTATAAGACCTTTTGAAAATATGAAGTCTTTTATAGTTTATAATATATTATTATATTTGTTTGTATTTACTTTATATTTTGTGAGGGCTGATTATAAGGCTGGAATAATAACAAAAGCAATTTATATAATATTTCCAATACTAGCATTTTTATTTAATATATTAGTATTAGGTGCAAGCATATACAGAGTGATTATTTCTGAAATAAAAATAAATGAAGTTTCTATTGCAGTTCTTAATATAATAATAGCTATTAATTTAATATATATAATAATACAAAATATAAAATCCATAATAAAAATATTAAAAGAGAACATCAATATAAATGAGGCTATAATTGGAAATAATAAAATATATAATTTTATTTATGTTTATGGTATTTACTCATTTATTTTTTCTTTTATAGCTCCTATTGTGATGGTATTTTTAAAAAATAAATAAAAGTTTAATAATTTAAAGAGGTTTATGAATTATGAAAAAGTTAACATTTATTTTATTTTTATTTAGTCTGTGCTTATACAGTCAAAATAATAATAAAAGCAAAGTTTCTGAAAAATTAATAGATTATGTAAATGAAGGCAATATTAAAGAAGCTGAAAATATTCTTAAAAAATATAATGATTATGTAAATAATCGTAATTATGAGGGATTTACATTGTTATCTCTTGCGGTTATGGATAATAATATAGAAATGGCTGAGCTTCTTTTGAAATATAAAGCAGATGTTAATGCTACAGTATATCTTACAGATAGTGTATTAATACTTGCTATTGATAATAATAATATGGAAATGGTTAAACTTCTTTTAAGTTATGGTGCGGATATTAATTATAAAGGATTTAGAGGAAGAACTGCATTATTTTCTGCTTTAGAACATGATAGAAAAGAAAATATTGAAATGGTCAAACTGTTAATAAAAAATAAAGCAGATGTTAATATAGCTTATGACGGAGATGATGAAAACGAAGAAACACCTTTAATGTATGCTGCTATGAAAGGCTATAAAGAAACTGTAAAAATATTAATTGAAAATAAAGCTGATATAAATAAAAGAAACAGAAATAATGCAAATGCTTTGATTTATGCTTATATGTATGGACATGAGGATATAGCAGATATTTTACTTCAAAATGGTTCTGATTCTTTGGATAAAAGTTTGAAAGTTTGTGATATTAATCAAGAAACTTTGCTTAGTTATAGTGTTCCATTGATAACTGCAGTAAATTATTCTACCAATGAAGTTTTTTTACAGAAGTTAATTGATAATAGTGCTGATGTAGATTATAAAACTTATGACAACAAAACTGCATTGATAGAAGCAGCTTCTTATAATAATATTAATGCTGTAAAAGTGCTTCTTAAAAATAATGCTCAAGTTAATGTTCAAAATAAGTACGGTATGACAGCATTGATGTGGGCTTGTCATATCGGAAATTTAGAAATGACAAAAATGCTTTTAGATGCTGGTGCTGATAAAAATATCAAAGACGGTAAGTATGATGCATTATATTATGCAAGAGAATATGGAAAAAATGAAGAGATAATCAAATTACTCACAAAATAGTTATAGCCTTTATAAAAAGTGTATGCATTATATGTATGCACTTTTTTATTAAAATTTTCTAATTGAAAATTTAATTATTCTAATTTATAATGCGAAAACTACAATACATGTGTGGGGTACTATATGAAAAATATTATTCCTATAATTACAGCATTTATTTTAATGATTGTTGTAATTTCCTGCGGCAATGTTAACAAAGAAACACAACAAGATACTCAAACTGATCAAACATCACAAAACAACAATACACAATCTCAAAATATTCAAACTAATGCTTCACAAACAAATAATCAAAAAGAATTCTTTGATATGAAATATGTTTATAAAGGCATTAGAGCAGATAAAACTAAATTTGATGAAAAGCTTAAAAAATTAAGAGAAAATAATGAATATGCAAAAAGGAATTTTAGTTTTCTTAATAGGAAATTTGCAAATGATGATGAAAGAAAAAAATGTTCTATAGAGTTTATATCAAATGTTAATTATGCTGCATTAGATCTGGAATTCTTAATAAGCTGGGGTAATTGGGGTATATATAGTGAAGTTACAGATTATTATGCTGTTGGATATTTATATGTTGATCAAAATTTAGCATTAAAAAAAGCAAGAGAAGAATTATTAAAATTAAATAAAAAAGATGCTGATGTTTATTTAGCCTTATTCTTATCTCATTTTGCTTGCGATTCGCTTTATTATTTTGAAGAAGAGAAAAAATATTTAACAGAATGGAAAAAATCAGGCGGAAGTAATATTGCTATGATGATGAGAGAAAATGATAATGAGAATACTTATATACAAAAGATGAATTTAATTAATTATATAATAGAAGCTCCTGATTCTTTAAGAGCAGAAAAATTAGTTGCTGATGCTTATAAAGATAATTTCTATAAGTACATTGTAAAAGATAATGGATATATAGATTTATTCAATGAAAATAATTATTCTTTAACTTCAATTGAATTAGAAGGTACAGCCCGTTTATCTTCAGTAGAAATAGCAGAAGAAATAGGCAATACAAATATAATGAACAAATATATAAAAACTTATATAAATAATAGATTAGCTAATGATGATACACAAGACTATTTAGAATATTATCAAAATTATTACAATATTAATGCTGTTTATTGTTATGACGGTTGGAATAACCTTAATTTACTTGAGTTTAAAAAGAATACATTTTTAATTGAAAGCACTATGAAAGGATTAGTAAATATGCATTATTATAATCCTGATTTTATAAAAGATAATTTATATGCTTCATTTAAAGAAATAAAAACTTATAATTTCAGACTTGGAGATATAGATAAAGTAAAATCTGCTAAAATTAATTCAATTTCTACAAATGATTTGAAAGATTATACTAAAGATTCCAAATTTGTAGATTCAGGCACCTTTAATATAAAACAATATTCATCTTATATAGCTAACAACATGTATTATCCTTTGCATAGCGTATCTTTCTTCTTATGTGATATCAATAATGACGGCAAAGAAGAATTAATGCTTTCAGGCGAATATACAAGTTCTGCAGGAAGAGGCGGTATAGCACATTATACTTTACTTTTAAAAGATAATTTGGAAGTAGATTTTGATTCAGAAATAGGACAGTTTATTAATTATCGTAGTTTCCAAGATTTGGGATGTACTCAAAAAATATACACAGAAAATGGCAAAAATAAAATGATTTTATTGGATACTCTTAATAATAAAGCATATGATATATTTATTGATAATAATGAAATAAAGAATGCAGAAGTTTTTGATTATATTACATATAGTTATCAGCCAAAATTGGAGTGGAAAGGAAGCATACTTAATGGAGTACCTGAAGGAGCTTTAAAAACTGATGCCAGCTTTGATATGTCTAAAGCAGAGAATGCATCAGACAAAGCAATAGTATCAGACAGAACTTTAAGAGTAGCTGACAAACTTATAAGTGATGCATATTTTGCTAAAAAGGCTACTTTAGACAAACAAGGCCAGGAAGAATTCTTGGAGAAAAGAAGAGCAGAAATAAAAGCTATTCAGGAAGCGAAAGGAGATATTAAAGCAATAGAAGCTGAAATGCTTAAAATTTTGAATATACAATAATTTTTAATAGTTTCAATAAAAGTGCTTGCATTATATATGTATGCACTTTTTTATTAAAATTTTCTAATTGAAAATTTAATTATTCTAATTTATAATGCGAAAACTACAATACATACTAGGGCTAAAATATGAAAAAACTTATTATTGCAATACTTACTTTAACAATAATCTCCTGTAGCGGCGGTAACAAAGAAGCAAATCAATCAGAACAAAATACTCAAACTAATCAAACAAATGAAATTATACCAGCCACAAAAATACTATCACAGGCAGATGCGGCATTTTTAGATAAGGTAAAAAATAAAATAATTATAAGCGGCAGAGCTAAATATACTTTCAAAGATAATGGCGATATAGACTATGTATTTGATACTGGAAATTATAGAGAAGATAAAAATTATATATTTGAATCTTCTTTAGACGGCACTAATGCTTATTATTATGAACTTTATAATATACAGGATAGATACGAAAAAGGACCAAGTAATATTGCTACAAATTATAAAGGCTTCTCTGTAAAAAATGGAATTCTTTATGAAGATAATTATATGGGATATGAAAGCGACCCTATTGAAACTATAATTACTAAATGGGAAAGAGAAAATTATTATTCTAATTATTATTATAGAGAAGTAAAAGAAAATCCTAATTTTGATAATTTCCCTTATGAGAATAAAGCAGATGTAACTTTTGATAAATATAATGAAAGACAAGAAGGTATATTAATAGAAGAATCAGATTATAAGTCAGAAGAAATAGGGGATATTAATAATTATAATTTTGACGGTATATATTCAAACAATAATTCTTTTATTGAGCTTAAGAAAAATGATGACAGCAGTTTTTATTTATATGCTATTAACATAATTACAAATGAAAATGGAGATGTAGTAACTAATATTCAAAGCACAGATACAAGCAAAATGATATTAGAAGAAAATCAATATGTTGAACCTTATTGTGCTATAGGTTCTTATACTTTAGATTATGAAGAGATTGTGGGGGCTGATGGCGGTTATATTATATCAATTCAGCCTATAAATGCTAATACTATTATGGTAACAGAGCCTAACGGAAGCTACGGATTTACTGGTATATATAAAAAATCTCCTGAACAAATAGATTCTAATGATAAAAACACTAAAGAAAAAGCATATTATAATGCATGCAAATGGTATGCTCAAAATTATGATGAAATAAATGAAGCTTTCCAAAAGATAGTGGAGTTTAATTTTGAAAATGGCGGATATTATGAAGTTAATATGGGCAATGCTAATGATTATATATCTAAATTTAGAGAATCAGGATATTTTTCTGATAACTATATTAAAAATTTAGAAAATAGTTTTGAAGAAATAAAAAATAATTTAGAAGAAAATAAACAAAATGACGGGGCTACAGAAGGTATGGATGCTGACTGGTTTTTGGCAACTCAAGAGATTGATTATTATCTTGATATTATAAATAATCAAATGAAACTTGATGATATAACAATTTATTCTGATAATGATAATGTTTTATGCATTAGTAATGAGAATATGGGAAAGTTTTTAATTTTGCAAGTAAAAAAATATGGCGATGAATGGCTTATTGAAAAATAGTAATTTCTAAATAAACAATTACACTAATATTTTTATCACACAATTCTTAGTAAAAATATTTATTGTAATATATTTAAAATAATTCAATATTTATAAATAGTGTATCAATTTAGTAAAAAATTATAAAATATAACTTGAAAAATCATATTTGTAATGTAAAATGAAAACGTATGTAATTTATTAGTTTATAATTTATGTTTAATTTATTAGATTATATTCTTTTAAAAAATGCCTGTTTTATTGTTTCAAGAAATCATCGAAAATATACTTTCGGTTTATGTTTTTATGAAAAAGAATTTTAATAAAAGATTATGTTTAATATTTGTTTTATTAATTATTGTAATAGTTTTTATTATATCTTGTGAAAAGTTTAATATATTAGGTACAACTTATATACCGCCTGAAACAGATTTTAGATTGCCAGAAGAAACAATACCCAGTCATATTGATGTAAAACCAGTGCCTGCTAAAGACGGTGAAGTTTTCGGAGGTTTTAGTAAAAAATTCAAATATAAAGGTAAATGGTATATATTAGCTGACCGTATGTATAATTATGACCCTAAAAGCAAAACATTGAATAAAATAGCTATTAATGTAATTTTAGAAATAGACAATAATGCCAATATAAATGTATATGCCAAAAATGTTTATGATGATATTTTTGATAGATTAAAATATAATATATCAGTAATAGAAAATGATAAAGTTATATATGAGCCTAATAGTTATGGAAAATATTCAATAAGCAATATTTCACCAAGTACTGGAAAAATTATTCATTCTATAGTATATGATAACATATATTATACATCATCAGATTTAATTAATTGGCAGACAAATGGTTCTGATAATAATATACGATATAAAATGCCATATCCAAACCCTTTTAATTTTGATGAAAGTTTTCAAGGCGGATATGGAATGTATGTATCTCGTTTTTTTCAATTTAAAGATTATATATATTTAATTGGACTAATAGAAACTTTTTATGAACAGAATCCTTCAGGAACAAGACCTGTTGAGGCGGGCTCATTTACTATAAGCAAAGATTATTATTATAGAATACATAAAAGCAAAGATACTTCAGTGGGGGCTAATTGGGAGAAAATAGATAGTACTCCTTGGGGTGCTAGAAGCATGAAATTTGTTATTGGCGATTTTGATGTTAAAATTGATAAAGATAAAATATATTTTTCAAAAGGATATAGAGAATATTATGAATATAACTCTTCTGATAATAAATGGGCTGTAAAATATGAAAGCTTTAAGTATGACAATAGAATATGGTCAAGTACGGATGGAGTAAATTGGAATTTAGAGTATGATGAATATGCTTTTTATAAAGCTACTAATGTTGATGATAGTGATTTTAAAGGATTAGACAGATATTTACAAAACAGAATAAAAACTCCAGAAGAGCCTAATTGGGTAAAAGCGGATAACGGCATATATTATAAATCAGACAACACATATTCATCTCAGGAGCTTAACGGAAAAATATATTATTATCCTACAGTACCTTATGCAGAAATAGATGCTGCATATAATAGAGGTGAAGAATATTTTACTGTTTCAGAACAACATTTAAAAGGTGCGGGTAAGAACCAATTTTTTGCTGCAAAAGAAAAACCTAATGAAGCTGACAGCTGGAAACTCATTACTCCAATAGATTATACAGATGATTTAATGGTATGGCAGAGCGGAGGTGAAAAAGTATTGCTTAATATTAATAATAAAGTAATACAGTTTATAGACTATTATCAAATAGAGCTTATGCTTAAAAGCCCTCCTATTGAATCATATACTGCTTTGCTTAATTATTTTAGAGATTGTGAAAAGAAGTATAGAGAAGGTTTTTATGACCCTGTGCTTGGTTATTTTGTTACTAGTATACATGAAGCTATGTATTATGGTGCTAAGGCTGATATGACAGAAGCTTTTATGAAGAATTATAAAGAGTATATTATGCCTGATGAGTCTCTTACGCATTATACTGTGGAGTTTAAATATTAATTTCTTCTAAATCATTTTTACAAGTTAAAATATGTTTTGTTTTTATATAGAAAATTATATTAAGGATAAAAAATGAAAGCAATTTTTTTAACAGTATTATGTACTTTATTTATTTTTGTTTCATGCGGTAATTCAAATAATGCCAAACAAGAAACAGTAACTGATAACAATACAGCAGAAATCACACCATTACAACTCAGCGAAAATGAAAAAGCTAATAATTATGATGTTGTATATTTGGTTTCTGATACAGGTGAATATATTAACTCTGAGATAGCACAAAATGAAAATGGCAATTTTGGAGTTGTATATTACAGAGATATCAATCAAAACTTAAACACATTTAATGTTACAAAAGCAGGCGAGCTTGATGAAGGAAATATTTCAGCTGTTTCTTATGACAATAAAACATTAGAAGGAAATTTTCCAAGTATAGCATATCCTTTTGTTGCAAAAATAGATGGTAAAGAAATGACTTTCAAATCAGCAAAAACTCCTGTAACAGGTGCTAAAATAATAGAATATACTTATTCAAATGTTTCTCCAAAAGCTGATGACCCAAGAGTATTTCAATTCAAAACGGCAATATTTGCTCTAAACAATGACAGTAAATCTGCAAGTATAGATAAAATTAATTTAGACATAAACAAAGATTTTGGCATTACTGATGTAAGCACTTTTAATGACCCAACAAAATTATTGACAGCTCAAAGTATTATAAGCAATAAAATGGCTCCAGTATATGATGAATGGGTAAAATCTGATTATATATCACATATAGAAAATTATTCTTCACAATTTGGAATAGATTATTTAAGTGAAAAAGTTGTATCTATTAATAAATTAGTTTATGAATATACAGGCGGAGCACATGGAAATTATGCTACAATAAACAGTGTATATTTATTAGAAAATGGAAATCAGCTAAAAATAGAAGATTTAATAACAGATTTAAACAATACTGACTTGCTTAATTTAGTAAAAGATAAACTTGTAAAAATAGAAGGCAGAGATGCTAATTCTTATTTTGATTTAAATGAACTTACATTAGAAAATAACAATTTCTATTTAACATCAAAAGGCTTAGTATTTACTTGGGGAATATATGAAATAGGACCTTATGCAATAGGTGAAACAAGAGTATTAATACCAACAGAAGAAATCAAGCCTTATTTAAAAGACGAATATAAAACAATTTTTGAATAATAAAATCTTTATATAAAGTTAATAAGAGGATAGTTATTTAATATAATTATCCTCTTAATTTTATATTTAGAAATATAACTTTTTATAATAAAAAATATATAGATATAAAAAATAAAAGCGTCCAATATATAAATATCAGACGCATTTATTATGTTTTAAGCTATATACTATTTAGCTATTTTTCTTCCAGTTGAACTGCTTATTTGCTGAGCGGCATTTTGTAAAGTTTCTTCTATATTAGCGTTATTATTTAAAATAGCTTCATAAGCTCCTACGCAAATATTTCTGATTTCAGAATAATCAGAAGAAGTGTATATAGCAGCAGGTATTTCTTTAGTTATTTCCCCTAACATTTGATTAAAACCTTCTCCAAAATATTCATCTGCTTCTTGGAATCTAGGGTCATCATAAACAGGTAAGTAAGATGGAAATAATCCATAATTTTTATACATTAATATTTGATTATCAACATTTAATAAAGAATGTTCTACAAAAGCCCAAGCAGCAGCTTGTTTAACAGGGTCTGAAGCAGTTATAGTTAAAGTAGAACCTCCATGAGAAGAAGCTCTAACACCTCCTTTAGTATAAGCAGGCATTTTCATAATAGCCCATTTACCTTTCATTTCAGGCATTTGATCTTTTATAGTACCAGCCCACCAAGCTCCTGATAAATAAGTAGCTATTTCTCCGCTTTTGTTGGCTCTTATAGAACCGTCCCAATTAACAGTATTTATCATTATATTTTCATCAGCGAAACTTCTTAACACTTTTGTGGCTTCTATTGTTTTTGGAGATGATATGGTTATTTCACCATTTTTATTTAGATAATAAGTATTATTTTGAACCATCATATTTCTCCAAACTCCATCATCTTGTACATACATATTTCCAAAAAACTTCATATTAGGAAATTTTTCTTGGAATTTTTTACCAGCAGCAATATAATCATCATAAGTTTCTATAGAATTAGGGTCTATTCCTGCTTCTTTGAATAAATCAGCTCTATAGAATAGTACTACAGGACCAGAATCCCAAGCTATAGCTACTAATTTTCCTTCAGTATCGTAACTTGTAGATACTTTAGAAGGATCTACTTTACTATCTATATCAGCAGGGGCCAATGATTTTAAATCTAAGAAATATTGAGGATAGTTTTCGGCATAAGTTTGTACATAATCACTTTCTAATTGCATTATATCAGGAACACCTTGACCAGAAGAAAGTACAACCCCAGCTTTTTCATATAATTGACCAGCACCGCCAAATTCTTGTACTGTAATTTTTATTTTTGGATATTTTTCATTGAATGTTTTTGCAGTTTCTTCTAATGCTTTAGCAGCAACATTCCAACCCCATACTATAAGTTCTGTTTCAGTATTTTCATCTATAGCAGGCAATTCTGCAGGTTGAGTTTTATTTTCTTTGTTTGTCCCTCCTGAACATGAAAATAAAGTTATCGAAAATAAAGTGAGCAGAAACAAATTGAAATAACGTTTCATATAAAAACTCCTTAATTATATATGAAATATTATAGTATAAAAATCTATAATATTCTATATGTAAAATGTTTTTTATAAATAGTTTAGAAGAGATGAGTTATAATTGAATATTTTTATAAATGCATTAATTATTTTTTTATTAATGCATTTAATTTTTTATATATTATTTTAATTTATTTTTCAAAATATAAATTATTATATTAAAAATATTATTATATTATGGCTTAATTAATTTTGTACTTGCACTTTTTAATTCTTTGACGAAGTCCGCACAGCGTATCGGCGGGAAAAAGAACAAGAGAAAAATTGACAAACTTAAAAAATTTCAGTATATATTATATAACTAAATATACTTCCAAGTGTAGCCTTTTTTCATCTCTAAAATCTCTTCGACAGTACCTTTTGCAATGATTTCTCCTCCATTAGTGCCTCCCTCTAATCCTAAATCAATTATATAGTCAGCAGCTTTTATAACATCAGGATTATGCTCTATTATTATAACGCTATGTCCTTTTTCTACTAATTTGTTTAAAGCTATAAGAAGTTTATTAACATCATCAAAATGAAGCCCTGTAGTAGGTTCATCTAATATGTAAACTATATGCTCATCGCCTTGTTTTTTTGCTAATTCTGTAGCAAGTTTCAAACGCTGTAATTCACCGCCAGAGAAAGTATCAAGCCTTTGAGAGAGTTTTATATAACCGAGTCCAACCTCGCTCATTATGGAAAGTGTTTTTACAATTGATTTGTCGAAGTCAAAAAACTCTATTGCCTCATCAACTGTTAATTCTAATACTTCGGCTATATTTAAAGATTTGAATCTTACAGACAAAGTTTCATCATTATATCTTTTACCACCGCAAGCCTCACAAACTATTTCCATATCGGATAAGAAGTGCATTGCAATTTTTCTTATTCCTTTACCTTCGCAGATGTTGCATCTTCCTTCCTTGCCATTATATGAGAAACGTCCTGCTGCAAACGCTTTAGCCTTTGCTGTAGGAGTTTTAGCAAATATGTTTCTTATTTTATCAAACACTTTACTATAGCTTACTAATGTACTTCTAATAGAGCCAACTATTGAAATTTGATCAACCAATATAGTGTCCGAAACAATCTCAGGTATTTCAACACTTTCAAATTTTGAGTATTGATTTAATCTTCGTTTTTTTAGGGCAGGGTAGAGAGTGTCTATTATTAATGATGACTTACCGCTTCCAGACACTCCAGTAACCACTACTATTTTTTTAAGTGGTATATCAACATCTATATTTTTTAAATTGTTTGTTGAAACATTTTTTAATTTTATGCATTCAGTCTCTTCATTTCTTACAGCAGTTTTTTCAAATACTTTTTTTCTCTCGCTTAAATAATTTCCTGTAAGTGAATTGTTATCTTTTAATATATCATCGTATTTACCTTGAAAAACTACTTCACCCCCAAAAGCACCAGCGAAAGGACCCATATCTATAATATTGTCAGCAGCTTTCATAGTATCTCTGTCATGCTCTACTATTACAAGAGTGTTTTTTAAATCTCTTAATTCTTTTAAAGTATCAAGCAAATGATTAGTATCTCTTGGGTGAAGCCCTACAGTAGGCTCATCTAATACATAAAGAACTCCTGTAAGTTTAGAGCCTAACTGACTAGCAAGCCTTATTCTCTGTGCTTCTCCTCCTGAAAGAGTTGCATATTTTCTGCTCAAAAATAAATATCCAAGCCCCACTTTATCTAAGAAACTTAATCTTGTTCTAATCTCTTTTATTGCTTCTTTTGATATAGTGTTTTCTCTTTCTGTCAAAAGATTTGGAAGTTCATCAAAGAAATTAATAGCTTCTTCTACGGTCATTGCACATACTTGGCTTATGTTTTTATTTTGTATGGTGTAGGACCTTATTATTTCGTTTAGTCTTTCTCCATGACAAGAATCACATTCTTCATCAATAAAGAATTTGCCGAGGGATTTATCTTTCCACTCTGAGTAATCTTCACTTGTAACATCATTATTAGAATGCCACTGAGTTATAACATTTCCTACAGAATAATCTCCTCCAAAAAAGAATGTATCAATAATTTTTTTGTCTAGTTCATTGAAAGGAGTTTCATATAAATCTTTTTTTGTTATGCCGTTTCTTTTTAAAAATCTCATTAAAGAATCTGTATAATATTTTCCCGGAGTAGAAAACATATTATGAATAGCAGTGTCTAATGCCCCGTCAAATAAAGGTTTTGTGCTGTCTTTTATTGCTAAATCTATACTAAATGTAGGTTTGCTTCCAAGCCCTTTACATTCATCGCAATATCCCCAATGCGAATTAAATGAAAAATGTCTTGGTGTAACTTCAAAATCAAATAATATTCCATGAAGCAAGCATGCTGGGAATTTTGTATGGAAACTTTCTTTTACGATTATTCCTTGAGTTGCTTTTATATGTGCTACTCCGTTTGATAAATCCATTGCTTTTTCAAGGGCATCTGCAATCCTTGCTCTTTTATCTTTTCCAACAACAATTCTATCTATTACTATACCCACAGAATATATTTCTTCTTTTGATAATGCAGTAATATCTTCTTCAGTAATATCATCTATAACATAGTCATTGTTGTTAATCTGCATTCTTACATATCCTGCTTCTCTTGTTTTTTCTATAATCTTTTTAATATCTTTTGCATCATTATCATTAAAAGTAAATCTATGATTAAATGAACTATGATATAGAGGAGAAATTATAACAAGTTTATGCAAGTCCATAGTGTCAACAATTTCAGTAGCAAGTATTGAAGGAGTTTCAGCTTTTAGAGTGTTTTTATCAGAGCAATGAGGGCAATGTGGTTTAGCAAGTCTTGCAAAAATTAATCTAAAATAATCATAAATCTCTGTAACAGTTGCTACAGTAGAGCGAGGGTTTCTGCTTACATTTTTTTGGTCTATTGCAATTGCTGGTGCTAAGCCTTCTATTTTGTCAACATTAGCATCTTCAAATCTTCCTAAAAATCTTCTTGCATAAGTAGAAAGTGATTCAACAAATCTTCTTTGACCTTCTTTAAATATGGTGTCGAATGCAAGAGAAGTTTTTCCGCTTCCTGATACTCCTGTTATAACGTTGATTTGGTTTTTAGGAAGTGTTAAACTTATATTTTTTAGATTATGTTTATTAGCACCTTTTATTATTAATGAAGTATTTTCTTCTTTTTTTGCCTCTTCTGTTTTGATATTTTCTTTTTTCTTTTTTGAAGGCTTTAATATTTCTTTAAGTTCTTTTGCAGTGAGAGATTCTTTTACTTTTATTATGTCTTCAGGCTTACCCTCAGCAACAACTCTTCCGCCCTTATCACCGCTTAAAGGTCCCATATCTATAATATAATCAGCACATTTAATAACATCCAAATTATGCTCTACAACTAAAACAGTGTTGCCTTTCTCAACAAGTCCATCCAATGCTTTTAATAATTTCTTTATATCCTCGAAATGAAGTCCTGTAGTAGGCTCATCTAATATATATAAAGTGTTTCCTGTAGATATTTTATGAAGCTCACTTGCAAGTTTTATTCTCTGAGCTTCTCCTCCTGAAAGTGTAGTGGAAGGCTGACCTAATTTAATATATCCAAGTCCTATATCTTCCATTATTTTTAATATTCTTGTAATAGAAGTTATACCGTCAAAAAATGTAATCGCCTCTGATACACTCATCTCAAGAACATCATAAATAGTTTTGTCTTTATATTTAACATCTAAAGTTTCTGCATTAAATCTCTTTCCGCCGCATTCCTCACAAGGCACTAATACATTAGAAAGAAACTGCATTTCTAATTCTATAACTCCAGCACCTTCGCAAGTAGGACATCTTCCGGTTTTTACATTGAATGAAAATCTTCCTTTATCGTATCCCCTCATTTTAGCAAGTTTAGTAGCTGCAAATAAATCTCTTATAGGCGATAAAACTTTTGTGTATGTTGCAGGGTTGCTTCTTGGTGTTCTTCCTATAGGAGATTGATCAACTTCTATAACCTTATCAATATTTTCAAGACCTTCTATTCTTTCATGACTTCCTGGAGTTAAAGTCTTACCATAAAAATGATTATGCAATGCACGCATTAAAATATTTTCAACTAAAGTAGATTTACCGCTTCCAGAAAGTCCTGTAACTACAATAAATACACCTAATGGAAATTGAACATCTATATTCTTAAGATTAAATTGATTAGCTCCAATTACTTTTAAAAACTTTCCGTTTCCTTCGCGTCTTTGTTTTGGTATTTCTATATCATCATCACCGCGTAAATATTTTGCAGTGTATGATTTATCAGATTTTATAAACTCTTCATAATCTCCAATACCTACAACTTCCCCTCCATTGACTCCTGCATTAGGACCTATATCAATTAAATAATCTGACTCCTCCATAGTTTCTTTATCATGTTCTACAACTATAACTGTATTATTTTTATCTCTTAATGTTTTTAATGATTCAATTAATTTTTTATTGTCTGATTGATGAAGTCCTATTGAAGGCTCATCAAGTACATATAATACACCTTCAAGTCCGCTTCCTATTTGTGATGCTAATCTTATTCTTTGAGATTCTCCACCCGAAAGAGTAGGTGAGGAACGCTCTACTGTTAAATAAGTAAGTCCAACTTTTACCAAAAATGTTAATCTATAAATTATTTCTTTTACTATAGGAGCACCAATCACCTCTTCATTTGGCTTCAATTTTAATTTGGTAAAATAATCATATAAATCTTCTATAGTCATTGAAGAGAAATCGGCTATAGTTTTTCCGTTAAACTTTACTGATAAAGCATCTTCATTAATTCTTTTACCCTTACATTTAGGACATTCAACTTCGTCCATAAAATTAGCATAATAATTCATTTTATAAGTTTCGTAGTCGTATTTTAATCTGTCTAAAATTCCGGGAACTCTCTCTTCTACAAGTTTACTATGATACCAATATCTTTTTCTCCATTTAACTTCTTTATCAGTGCCGTAAAGTAAATATTTCTTTTCTGTTTTAGTTAAATCTTTCCAAGGTTTTTTTAAATCTATTTTATAAGTTTTAGCAATTACTTCTAATTCATCAGTGCCATATTCAGCATCAAAACCAATATGCCTATCTACAAAACAGGATAAAGCCCCATCATAAATGCTTAAATTTTCATCTCTTACAATATGCTTTTCTGTAAATATATGTTCAACTCCAAGTCCTCCGCAAACAGTACAGGCTCCCATAGGGTTATTAAATGAAAATAAATTAGGCTCAATATCAGCAATAGAGTGTCCGCAGTTTGCACAAGACCTTTCAGTAGTATAGAGCTTGTAATATTTATCTATTTCAAACTGCTTACTCATTTTTATTTTTTTCTTTTTTGTTTTTGTATTTTCTTCAGCATTCTCTGCAGTTTGTATTTCTAATGCTTTTTCACTTTTTTCATGCTCTTCATAGAATGCTACTAAGCCTTTTGTTATTCTTATTGCTCTTTCAATATCATCAGTTATTCTTGACAAATATTTATCTTCAACTTTTATTCTGTCAATTACTATTTCTAAAGTATGTTTCTCATATCTTTTAAGTTCTGGAATTTCATCTTCATCAAATTTATAAACAATATTATCTATTCTTATTCTAGGGTATCCTGCAAGTTTAACTTCTTCAATTTCTTTTCTATACTCTCCCTTTCTATCTCTTACAATAGGGGCAAGAACAAGAATTCTTTTCTCTGCAAACTCTCTTAAAACACTTTGTGCAATTTGGTCTTCACTTTGTTTAGAGATTTTATGTCCGCATTTAGAGCAATATGGTACTCCAAGTCTTGCAAATAATAATCTAAAAAAGTCATAAATCTCTGTAACAGTGCCAACAGTAGAGCGGGGGTTTTTATTTACGCTTTTTTGGTCTATAGAAATAGTAGGAGATAGTCCTTCAATATGTTCAACATCAGCCTTAGCCATAACGCCTAAAAACTGTCTTGCATAAGCTGATAATGATTCTAAATATCTTCTCTGTCCCTCTTTAAAAATAGTATCGAATGCAAGTGAACTTTTTCCGCTTCCTGATACTCCTGTTAAAGTAGTTAAAGTTTTATGAGGTATTGAAAGTGATATATTTTTAAGGTTATGCTCTTTAGCACCTCTTATCTCTATAGAATTGTTAGACATTGATTTATCCTTTTTTAAAAAAGTTAAACTATTATAACATAAATTCTACATAAAAAAAGGTTTTATTGATATTAAATATTTATAAATAAATTTTATTACATGCCCCGCCCTTTAATATTTGCTATTTAAATTTGAGTATAAAATTTAATTATATTTTGTAGTGAACACTAAAAAGCACGCCCACCCAAGCAGTTTTTAAATTCAGAATTTTTATTAGAAAATAGAATTTTAAAACTTATTCACCGCACGCAGAGTGAAACTAAAAAATATAGCTAAATTATAATTTAAATTTTATAAAGTTATAATTTAACCTAACCGTGCGTTAAAGAGATTATAAATTTAATAAACATTAGGGAGGGGGTGCTTTTTCTAATTAAACAGTAAGAAATAGTTAAGTAAAAAACACAAAATAAGACAATAAATATAATAGGGTGGGGTGCGTAAGTAAAATTAAAAAAGGCTTTATAATATATAGCTATACTATAAAGCCCATAGGAAATTATGAATATGTGTTATTATATGTCTAAAGCAGCATGATATCCCCAATAAACAGCATTTGTTATTGTTGCAACTTTTGAAGCATCACCAATCACTCTTACAAAAGGAGCAGAGTCTCTTAACTTTTCAACAGTATCAGTGCAAGATTTTTGTCCTAAAGCACATATAACAGTAGTGCCTTCAACTAATACTTCTTTATTTTCTTTATCAACACATAATATTCCGTCTTTTCTCACTTCTATACCTTTGTATCCAGTATGGACTGTAACATATTTATCGACTTCTTTTAAAAGTAAAGGTCTATGTCTTATATTAGCATCAGGAGCAAGCTCATCTCTCATTTCTACAAGATGCACTTTTTTGCCTTCCATTCCTAAATGTATAGCACATTCACATCCTGCCAATCCGCCTCCAAATACTACTACATTATCAGTTACTTTATCTTTTTCTTTATAGTAGTTGTTAACTATCACAACATTGTCACCATCTAAACCTCTTATAGGCGGCACTAAAGGAGTAGAACCTACTGCAATTATTAATGCATAAGGATTTTCTTTTTCAACTAACTCTTTTGTTACTTCTGTATCTGTGCGGATTTCTACGCCAGCTTTTTTGGCAAGCAATGCATAGGTATTAGATAAATCATACATCTCTTTTTTGAAAGGAATAGCCTGCTCACTTTTTAATATACCGCCAATTTCTGCTTCTTTCTCGCATAATATAACCTTATGTCCTCTTCTCGCAGCAGTGTAAGCAGCATATAATCCTCCGGGACCAGCACCTGCAACCAAAACTTTTTTGCTTTCTCTTGCAGGCATAACCTCAACTCCATCAAGCTCTCTTCCTATTAGAGGATTAACAGTACATCTTCTTGTAGCAGTAGTAGCACGTTCAGCCATACAAGTAAAACATCTTAAACAATGTACTATCTCTTCATCTCTGTTTTCCATCACTTTTCTAGGAAGTTCATGGTCAGCAAGCAAAGCACGAGCCATATATACAATATCAGCTTTTCCAGAAGCAATAATCTCTTCCATCTGTTCAGGACTATTTAAAGCCCCTATTGTAGATACAGGTACGGAAACATGTTTTTTTATGGCTTCTGCTAAATATACATTACATCCATGTGCACTAAACATAGAAGGGGTAGTGTGCCCAAAACCTCTTTGATAAGTACCTGCAGAAACATGAAGTAAATCTAAATAAGGAGATATTATCTTGGCTATTTCTATTCCCTCGTCTAAATCATAACCTCCGTCAAATAATTCAGAACCGCTTAATCTAAACTCTATTGGAAATTTTTCTCCAACAGCTCTACGAACAGCTATTAATACTTCTATTGACAAGCGACACCTATTTTCTAAACTTCCTCCGTATTCATCTTTTCTTTTGTTAAAATATGGAGATAAAAATTGATTTAATAACCAACCATGACCGCCATGTATTAAAAGCATTTCAAAACCAGCTCTTTTAGCAAGTGCAGCAACATTGCCATAAGCATCAACTATTTCTTTAATCATTTCTTTTGTTAATGATTTTACTTCTACACCGTCAGGACGAACTGTATCAGAAGGCCCCCATTGAGCCATACTTTTCTTTTTGTTTTTGTCTGTCATATATGTTCCAGCATACATACCAGAATGAGATAATTCTAAACTTGCTATTGAACCATGTCTGCGTATAGCATCAGCGCTATAAGTAGCAGCAGCAAGAGAGTTCAATATTTTTGTATCTAAATGATAAGCATGAGAGCCGTCTGTTTCAGGATGAACCATACATTCACTTACTGTAACAGAACCAGCACCGCCTTTTGCTCTTAATTCATAAAATGCAGTAGATTTAGGCCCTATACAACCATCATTAGTTATATCAGTTCCCCCCATTGGAGCTGAAAACATTCTATTTTGAAATGTAACACCTGCTATAGTTATAGGCTTACATAGATTAGGATATTTATGTTTCATATTTTATACTCCTTATATTTATTAAATTTTCTTAAATGTGTTTTGAAAAAAATATATTTTTAATTTTAAAATTTGTACGGCTTTAACTTCCACCCAATTCTTTTACAACAAAGGAAATCTTTAAGAACAACCAAAATAAACTCTTACTAATATTCCTAATATAAAAATATATAACATTAGCTCTTTATTGTTAATTTATCATTATTTAGCTACAAACTATTAGCTATACTATGGCTAAGTTTGGGCAGAAGTTAATGTCTTTTTTTAATATTTTGCATAAATACCATACATAGCGACCATCAATAAACTCTAAGTATTAATTAAAGTTAAATATGCTCTCATAAATCATTTTTATACAAAACATTTTTACATATAAGGTATAATAACATATATATATAAACATGTCAATATATACATATTTATTTTTATATGTATTTTACTATAGATTTTAATTTAAATAGTGTTATAATATAAAAACTAAAAATAATAATTGGAGCAGTTTTTTATGGGAGTGCTAAAGTACGCTATATTGGGGCTTTTGAATAAAAAAAGCATGACAGGATATGATATTACAAAAGAATTTGAAGAGGCTTTGTGTGAATTTTGGAGTGCAAAACATAGTCAAATATATCCAGAATTAAAAAACCTTCATGAGCATGGTATGGTAGAATATAAAATAGAGATATCAGGTACTGTTCTCGAAAAAAAGTTATATTCAATAACAGAACTTGGTAAAAAGGATTTTATGAAATGGCTTGGATCAAAAATAGATATTCCGCCTACTTTTAAAGATGAGTTTAGACTGCAGTTATTTTTTTCAGACTTTTTATCAGAAAAGAATAGAGAAGAATTGATTATAAACCATCTTAATCAGCATAGAGATAGATTAGAGTATTTAATAAACAGCCAAAAGAAGTTTGGTTCTATTCCAGAAAAAAATACGAATGCTTTCAGCGATTATTTGGTATTAATGGGGGCTATTATGCGTGAAGAGAATACTTGCAGGTGGCTTGAGAAATGCTTGGAGCTGTGCAGTAAATAAAATTTTATCATAAAAAATGTTAATATAAAAATATTATAATTTACATACTATATAATAAAAAGTACTTTACATATTGCAAATAATGCCGAGTAATATAATATAGAATATAAAAAAAATAAGAAAGAATATGACTATTTATATTATAGTATTTATTGTAGTATTTTGTATATTGCTTTTTATTGCAAGTAAAATACTTCCAAAATTGTATTCAAAATATGTCCAGTCCGATATGGATAGAGTAAATAACTTTATAGCAGCGGAAAAATATGATTTAGCGATAAAAAAATTAAGAGATATACAGTCAAAATCTCATAATAGATCTTCTAAGATGTATAAAATTATAGGAGATTGCTATTATAAAATGGGAGAATATCCTTTTGCAATAGTTGAGTATAGACATGCCATAGATACAGGTGATGATGCGCCTGAAACAGTAATATCTTTAGGTAAATCTTTAAATGCTATAGGAAGAAAAGAAGAATCATTGGCTCAGTTTTTATCTTTATTAAAATTGGGCGGAGAGTATAAAGTAAATGTTTCTATAGAAATAGGCAAGATATACTATGAGAATGGGCAATACAATACTGCTTTTCAATTTTTTGAGAATGCCTTAGAGAATGATTCTACAAATAAAGAGGCTTTAAAATATAAGGCATATTGTTATGTTAGTGCTGGTAACTATAATGAAGCTATAGTTATAATGAATGGTATTATAAACAAATATCCTAATGACCCTGCTTTGAATTATAATTTAGGACGTGCTTATAAAGGTAAATCTGACTGTAAAAATGCTATTAAGCATTATAAAATATCAAGCAAAGATAGAGAGTATGCTATTAAATCTTTGTATGAGATTGCTTTATGTTATATAGAATTAAATAATATAGAGTTTGCTATTAAATATTTGGAAATGGCTATTGCTTATGACGGTATTGATAGAGAATTGAATTTAGCTATATTATATCAATTATCCGAATGCTACAGCAGAATGGAAAATATTAATAAAGCTATAGAGTTCTTAGAAAATATCATTATAATAGACCCAAATTACAAAGATGCTGAGAAAAAATTGGCCGAATATAAAGAGTCAAGATATAGTGATAATATTAAAAGTTTCTTTAAGCTTGATGAAAATGAATTTGCTGATTTGGCATTAAAAATAGTAGCGTCTATGAATTTAATTCCATATTCATTGAAGACTACAGATAAAAAATATGTGATAATTTTTGCTAAAGACGGTAAGAGTGTACATTCTACTAAAAAAATAGTTTTCTTTAGAATGTCTTATAGTCCTATATTTAATGAAGAGCTTATACAGTTGTATGATTATGCGGTTAATTCTAACATCGTTAATTCTGTGCTTGTGACTTGTGCTATGGCTACTCCTGATGCTATAAGATATGCTGCTATGTCTAGGATTGATATAGTTGGTATTAAACGTTTAGAGAGTTTAGTAGAGAAGTCTACATTTACAAGCGTCCCTGTTGGTGTTACTAGAAGTGAAGAAAAATTAGACTGGATTGTATAAATTTTTATCTTATGAAAAAAGTTCAAGATTTTTATTTTAAAAAAGCTAAAGAAGAAAATTATAAAGCGAGAAGTGTATTTAAATTGGAAGAGGCACAAAATAAGTTCAAGTTTATTAAATCTTCAGATAATGTGCTTGATGTGGGCTGTTCTCCGGGTTCTTTTAGTCAGTATATGCTCAATAAAATTATTAAAACAGGTACTGTTGTAGGGGTCGATATACTTCCTAATAATTTATCACATCAGAGATTTAAATTTATTCTTGGCGACATAAAAGAAATGGACGCTTCTACTTTTGATAATATAGAGTTTGATGTTGTTGTTAGTGATGCTATGCCTAATACTACTTCAGATAGAGAAACTAATCATTTGCGTTCTATAGGTTTGTGTGAGAAAATATTTTATTTGGCAAAAGATGTTTTAAAAGATAATGGCAATTTTTTTATAAAAGTTTTTGACGGAAAAGATTTGCCTAATTTTAAGAAAGAGCTCAATGATTATTTTGCTTCTGTAACAGTATTTAAGCCAAAAAGTTCAAGAGATGAAAGCAGGGAAGTATTTTTATTTGCCAAAGGTTTTAAAAAGAATAATTAAAAGGGCAAGTATAAAACCTGCCCTCTTATAAAAGTTATTATAAAGATTTAACTATGTCTTTAAGTTTATTCAAATCTTCAGCATTAGGGTGCCCCATAGCATTTGAATGATTAGCTAATTTGCCTTCTATAACTTTTTTCTCGTCATCAGTAGCAGCTTTAGCTAACATATTCTCAAGATTTTTTTTCTGTCCTTCTATCCATTGACCCTGACAAGCATAAGTGCCAATTATTGTATTAGAAGAATCTATAAATGTTTTAGCAGGATTAAGCATTTTATCATAATAAGCTTGATTATCTCCGTAACCAACTGTCATAAATAAAAATACTTTTTTGTTTTTTAATGTTTCCATAAATTTGCCAGCAGCCTCATCGCAAGTGCCCTTGTAGCTTCCAGCACCAACAAATACTATATCAGAATCATTAACTTTAGCATTATCTACTGCATTTACTTTAACGCATTGTAAACATTCTCCATTAGCAGCTTCTTTTATAGCAAGAGCTAATTTTTCTGTGTTTCCGCTTTTACTTGTATAAACTATTGAGTATTTCATTTTACAATCTCCTTTAAATGTTAGATTAATCTAATAATATATTATTTGAATATTTTTGCAAGTATAAGGTTTTTGAAAATATATATTAAAAACATATTGACAAATTTCGATATGATTGCTATAATACATATCGATAAAGTTCGATATATATTAGGAGGCTTAATGAAAAATTATAAAAAAGATGCTTTAGTATTCAAAGCTTTTTGTGATGAAAATAGACTTCAAATATTAGATATGTTAAAAGAAGGGGAGATATGTGCCTGTAAAATTTTAGAGAAACTAAATATCGTTCAGTCAACATTATCACATCACATGAAAATACTTTTAGATGCAAAAATAGTAAACGGTAGAAAAGAAGGCAAATGGACTCATTATAGTATAAGTAAAAAAGGCTTTGAAGAGGCAAAAAATATTCTGAACTCTTATGGAGAACATTTAGATAAATCAAAAACTAACAAGAAAATAAAATGTAAATGTGATTAATAAAATAATTTTAGAGGGTTCAATATTATGGAAAATAAAAAACAAAATATAAGTTTTTTTCAAAAATATTTAACTTTATGGGTATTTATATGCATGGTTATAGGGGTATTAATATCTAAATTTTTTCCTATCATACCAAATACATTAAATAAATTTGAATATGCAAATGTGTCTGTACCTATAGCTATATTAATATGGCTTATGATATATCCTATGATGATGAGTGTAGATTTTCAAAGCATTAAGAATGTTACAAAAAATCCGCAAGGCTTGTTTGTTACTTGGATTGTAAATTGGCTTATAAAACCTTTTACTATGTTTTTTATAGCTTCATTCTTTTTTTATACTATACTAAGTAATTTTATACCAAAAGACTTAGCAAAGGAATATTTGGTAGGTGCCGTACTTTTAGGAGCTGCTCCGTGCACTGCAATGGTATTTGTTTGGAGTGCTTTAACAAATGGAAATCCGTCATATACTGTAGTGCAAGTTGCAACTAATGATTTAATAATACTTGTTGCATTCGTTCCTATAGTAAAATTTTTATTAGGCATATCAAATGTTACGGTGCCTTGGGATACATTATTTTTATCTGTTGTATTATTTGTTCTTATTCCTTTAACTGCTGGAATTATTATAAGACTTTATGTATGCGGTAAAAAAGGAGCAGAGTATTTTAATAATATTTTTATTCATAAATTTGATAATATTACTATAATAGGATTATTATTAACATTGATATTATTATTCAGCTTTCAAGGAAATGTTATCTTATCAAACCCCATTCATATAATTTTGATAGCTATACCTTTAATATTACAAACATTTTTAATATTTTTTATAGCATATATTGCAAGTTATTTATTAAAACTTCCTCATAACATAGCAGCACCTGCAGGAATGATAGGAGCATCAAATTTCTTTGAACTTTCTGTGGCTGTAGCTGTATCGTTATTTGGAGTTAATTCTGGGGCGGCACTTGCTACTATAGTTGGAGTTTTAGTTGAAGTGCCTGTAATGCTTACACTTGTAAAAATAGCAAATGCAACAAAATATAAATTTTAATTTAATATTTGGAGTTATAAAAAATGGAAAACATAAAAAATATATTTATCTTTATACAAGATCAAATTATATCTATGAAATGGCTTAATACTTTGATAGGAAATATTTTAAATAATTTTGCTATCTCAGAAACATTAAAAGGAATTATACAATTTTTTGTTTATGATGTTATAAAAATATTTATTCTATTATCAGTGCTCATATTTTGTATATCATATATTCAAAGCTACTTCCCCCCAGAAAGAACTAAAAAAATATTAGGAAGATTTAATGGAATATCAGCAAATATATTAGCAGCACTTTTTGGAACTGTTACTCCATTTTGCTCTTGTTCTTCTATACCTCTTTTTATAGGCTTTACTTCTGCGGGAATACCAATATCTATGACATTTTCTTTTTTAATATCATCTCCTCTTGTAGATTTAGCATCTTTAATACTTCTTTCAAGCGTGTTTGGAATGAAGATTGCCATTGCTTATGTTGTTGTTGGTCTTGTACTTGCTGTGTTGGGTGGAACTATAATAGGCAAACTTAAAATGGAGAGATATTTAGAAGACTTTGTAAAAAATATAAAATCTAATGCTAATATAGAAATACAAACTATGACAAAAAAAGAGAGATTAATATATTCAAAAAATCAGGTAAAGCAAACTATAAAAAAGGTTTATTTATATATATTTATAGGTGTAGGAATTGGGGCTTTTATACATAATGTTATACCTGAAGAGTGGATAAATACAATACTTGGAAAAAATAATTGGTATTCTGTGCCTTTGGCTTCTTTGGTGGGCATTCCAATGTATGCTGATATATTTGGCACGCTTCCTATAGCTGAAAGTTTATTTTATAAAGGAGCAGGAATCGGTACTATTTTAGCATTTATGATGTCTGTTACTGCTTTGTCTCTTCCTTCTATGATTATGATTAAAAAGGTTGTAAAAATGCCGCTTCTTATAGTGTTTGTTGGTATTGTTACTGTTGGTATAATAATAATGGGCTATTTATTTAATGCTTTTTATTTTGTGTAAAAGTATTTATTTTAATTAAGAAATAATTATATTTGATTATTTATAAATGATAAAAAAATTACTGTCAGATTATTGCTGTAATATTTTTATTTGAGAATTATATTTTATTATTTATAATGTAAAAAAAAAAAAAAACATGAAAGTAAATTATTAACAAATCTATTTAACAATGAATATAGGAGAGTTGTTTAAAGATTGATAGTTTAATATATATCATAAATATTATTAATTAAAAAGGAAGTATTTTTATGTCTAAAAGAATTTTTGAACTTGCTTTAGAAGATGTATTAAATATGAATGCATCTTTATTAAAAGAGATTGTAAAAAAATCTGAGGGGAGATCTGTGATGGCGGAAATATGCTCTGGACATCAGCCTTTAATAGATTCTGTTAGTAATGCAGAAGCAGCAGGGGCATTTGGGGCAGATTTTATTACATTAAATTTATTTGATATGAATAAACCTTTTATTTGGGGATTATACAAAGAAAATCCTGATTCATCAGAGCAAACTTGGCTTTGTGCAAGGTTAAAAGGCATAATTAATGAAATTAATAAAAGCAATGATAATATCATTAGAGATTTAAAAAAAATTACAGGAAGATTAATAGGAGTTAATTTGGAGCCTGTACCAGAAGATAGTAATTATAATCCTGGTTTTAGAGCTTCAAAAGAAAATTATGAAAAACTTCTTAAATATGGTTTTGATTATGTTGTTCTTACTGGAAACCCTAATACAGGAGTTACAATAGAAAATATATCAAAGGCTGCTAAAGAATTAAAAAGTGTGTGCGGTGATAAAATCCTTATTATTGCTGGTAAAATGCATGGAGCAGGCGGGGATAATGTATATTCTATGGAAGAGCTTGACAATATGGTTAAGGCTGGTGCTGATGTTGTTATGGTTGGCTCTCCTTCAACGCTTCCTGGTTATACTGTTGATTTTGTTTATGAACAGATAAAAAGAATACATAGTTTTGGAGTTTTAGCAAAAACTGCTATAGGTACTTCTCAAGAGGGGGCTGATGTTAATACTATTAGAGAGATGACTTTATGGTCAAAGATGGCTGGGGCTGATATTGTACATATTGGCGATGCTGCTTATGGGGGAATGGCATTGCCTGAAAATATTATGGCTATGTCTATTGCTCTTAGGGGTATAAGACACACTTACAGGAGAATGGCTTATAGAAAATAATTTATTTAATATTTTAAAAATAAATTTGCAATTATATTAATATACCTGTATGATGTATATATAAAGAATGTTATGGAGGCTATATGCAAAGAATAGATTTTGGCTGAGGCTGTTTGCCAGACTCTCTAGAAGATGAGGGTATACAAAGAGAAGTTGATAAAATCTTATTATTATCTAACGAAAACTATTCTCAGATGCTAACTAATTTGCAAAATGCTATAAATAAGTTAAATATTGATTTTCCTATTAAGTGTACTGATGATAAGGCTACTATGTCATATTATGGTGTTATGACTTTGCCTGCACTTATAATAAATGATGAACTTGTTTCTTATGGAGAAATACTTTCTGAAGAAAAATTAATAGTAATTTTACAAGAAAAATTGTTATAATTTAAAAAGTTAAAATATATAAAAATAAAATTTATAAGGAGAAAATTTTATGTCATTAAAAGATCTTTTTTTTGGTAATGGAGGCTGCGGCTGAGGACCTGCTGTAGATCCCTTCGGTGAAGAGGAAAAAGTACAAGAGGAACCTATTGAGGCAAGAGTTAAAATACTTGGAACAGGTTGCGAAAATTGTAAAAAATTAGAAGAAAATACTATAGCAGCAATCGAAGAAGCTAAACTTGATTTGGCTATTAAACATGTAGAAAATATGGAGGATATAGCATTTTATGGTGTTATGTCAACTCCAGCTTTGGTTTTAGATGATAAGGTTCTTTCTTATGGAAAAGTATTAAGTAAAGAAGAGATCATTGAATTATTGAAAGCTAATTTATAATCTTTTATATAAAAAGAGATGAGTATTTTTATATTCATCTCTTTTTTATTCTTATTTTTATAATCTAATAAGTAAATATTTTATATGTTTGCCTTAAATATAATTTTAAATTTTTTATTTTAACAAACCGAGATAACTACAATATATCAAAAAGTATTATGATATATTATAGTTATTATGTTATATAGCAAAAGTTATCAATTTTGTATTAAGTATCATTAAAAAAATTGATTGACAATAATATGATATTTTTATATGATTTTATATTATTTATAAACTAATTTTATATAGGAGTTTTTATATATGGATAAATTAAAAGTTAGCAGAAGGGCGGTAGTATTAAAATTTGTTATACCTTATTTTATATTTTTTGTGTTAATTTGTATTCCTATATATTTAGTTTATTATAATAGTTATAAACAAAATTTTATATATGATGTTTCATATATGATGGAAGATGTTTCAGCAAATGTTTTAGAATGGATATCTGAATATAGCGTAAAAGTGGATGCTGCAGAAAATTTTATAAAATCAGATTTGCCTGAATACTATATTAATTTGTCTGTTTCTAATGTGAAAGCATCAGATAAAGAAATATTTGATATATATTTTGGAAATACAACTCCTTATTCTCAGGGAGGTCAGTTTATAACAGCTCTTGGCAATATACCAAGCGATTATGACCAAACAAGCAGAGAATGGTATATAGGAGCTGTTAATACTAATAATATTTTTGTAACAGAACCATATACTGATATATCTGTAGATTCTGTAATAATAACATTATCAAAAAAGGTATCAGATTCTTATGGTAATTTAAAAGGGGTTGTGGCATTAGATGTTTATTTTTCAAAGATACAAGAAATAATTAATAAAATAAAAAATGATAAAGGATATGAGTTTTTTGTAGTTTTGGAAGATGGAAGATATTTTAATCATGATAATAAAGATTATTTGCTCAATTCTCAGTATTTAGCTTTTAATATACCTGAATTTGCTAAAATAAAAAACAACATAGAAAATGGCAGCGCTGTATCTGTTTTAAGAAATGAATGGTATGGTATAAGAGAAATAAAGGGGTTCCCTTGGTACATAATAGCTAAGGGTAATAATAACGATTTAAAATCAAATATATATAAATTAACATTTTATTTATTAATGATTATTATGCTTTCTATAATATTAGAGATTGTTTTGGTTACAATTATTACTATACCTATTACTAATACTTTAAATGAAGCTGTTAAGCATATAAATAAGATGGCATCAGGTAATTTTGATATTGATAATGATGATAATGATAAAGCTAATCATAATATAGCACAAGTATTATCGTCTTCTATATATGAAATGCAAAAAAATATTAGTTCAGTGATTTATAATTTAAAATTGGATATAGATTCTATTAATAGTGAAATGGATAAAATATCTTCAGGCAATAGCGATTTGTCTGTAAAAACACTTTCTCAATCATCTTCAATTAATGAATTAGCAAGTGCTATAGAATCATTATCTTCTTCAATTACAGAAACTTATGTTAATACTAATAAGGCAAAAGAAACAAGTGAGAAGGCATTAGAATATACCAGCAGAGGAGTGGATATCGTATCAAAAACATTGTCAAATATGACTGAAATATCTGAGGCAAGTAAAAGTATATCAGAAATTATTAAAATGATACAGTCTATAGCTTTTCAAACTAATATATTAGCTCTTAATGCAGCTGTTGAGGCAGCAAGAGCAGGTGAACAGGGTAAAGGATTTGCGGTTGTAGCAAGTGAAGTGAGAAATTTAGCACAAACTTCTGCTAAATCTGCTGATGATATTACAGCTATAGTAGAAAGTACAATTCAAAAAATAGATTCGGGTTATGAAACAGTATCAGAATCATCTTCTATATTAGAAGAAATTAATAATTTTGTTACAGAAGTATCAAATTCATTGATTAATATATCGAATGCAGCAGAGGAAGAAAAAGATAATATTGAACAAATTAATATAAGTGTTTCTTCTATTAATGATATTACACAAAGAAATAGTTCTCTTGCAAATGACAGTGCTATTTCAAGTAAAGAAATATTAGATAAAACAGAGCATATAGCTGAAAATATTTCCTATTTTAAGTTTAAAAAGATGTGATTAATTTTTATTAGAAGTAGATGGGTTATAAACTAAAAAATACTATTAATTTAGTTTTGAAATATATATGAAATAGCTTATAAAAAACTCTGACAGCTAAAAAAGCTATCAGAGTTTTTTTATTCAAATCTAAATAAATGCATTATTTATCTTGTAATACAGCGATTCCTGGTAATTCTATACCTTCAAGGAACTCTAAAGAAGCTCCGCCGCCTGTAGATACGTGAGTCATCTTGTCAGCAACCCCAGATTTATTTACAGCAGATACACTGTCGCCTCCGCCGATAATGCTTACAGCTCCAGAATTAGCAATAAACTTAGCTACTTCAAAAGTACCTTTAGCAAAATTACCCATTTCAAATACACCTAATGGTCCATTCCAAACAACTGTTTTAGCATTTTTAAGTATACCTTCAATTTCTGTTAAAGTTTTAGGTCCAACATCCATACCCATCCAACCAGCAGGTATAGCAGTAGAATCTACAACTTTTATAGCAGCATCATTATCAAATTTATCAGCTATAACATTATCAACAGGCAAATATAAAGTTTTGTTTAATTCTTTAGCTTTGTCCATAATCTCTTTAGCAGTAGCAATATAATCATCTTCACATAAAGAAGCACCTATTTCTAATCCTTTAGCCTTAAAGAAAGTATAAGCCATACCGCCTACAACAATTAAAGTGTCTACTTTGTTGAGTAAGTTTTTAAGTACAGAAATTTTAGAAGAAACTTTAGCTCCGCCAATGATAGCAACAAAAGGACGAGCAGGGTTAGCAACAGCATCACCCAAATACTGTATCTCTTTCTCCATTAAGAAACCAGCAACAGCAGGCATGCCAGCTTTAGCAGATACTATACCAGCAGTAGAAGCATGTGCTCTGTGAGCAGTACCAAATGCATCATTAACATAAACATCAGCTAAATCAGCTAATTGTTTTGAGAAGTTAGCATCATTTTTCTCTTCTTCAGCATGATATCTTAAGTTTTCAAGTAAAAGTACGTCTCCTGACTTTAATTCAGCAGCAAGTTTTTTTACTTCTTCTCCTATACAATCATTAGCAAAAATAACTTTATTGTTAGGAAGTTTAGTTTTTAAATAATCATAAACAGGTTTTAGAGAATATTTAGGATTAGCTTCTCCTTTTGGTCTTCCTAAATGGCTCATAAGTATAAGAGAAGCACCCTGAGAGAGAATATACTCAATAGTAGGCATAGCAGCATCTACTCTTGTAGTGTCTGTAATTTTAGAGCTTGTTTCTTTATCAAGAGGAACATTGAAGTCAACTCTCATTATGACTTTTTTGCCTTTAATATCTATATCTTTTACTGATTTTTTCATTTTTATATCCTTTTAATTTTTATATTCATTAAAAATTTAAAGGGTGCTATAATTTAATATTATGCACCCTTATTATAGCCTAATAAATTAATTATTATAACTTATTATTATTTTTTGTTGTACATATACAATAATAAATCAATTACTCTGTTAGAATAACCCCATTCATTATCATACCAAGAAACGATTTTGAAGAATCTTTTCTCACCTTTCAAGTTGTTTTGAACTGTAGCTAAAGAATCGTAAATAGAGCTTCTATTGTCATGTATGAAGTCGCTAGATACTAATTCTTCGTTACAATAACCTAAAACATTTTTCATATAAGATTCAGAAGCTTTTTTCATTAAAGCATCGATTTCTTCAATAGAAGTATCTTTTTCACTTCTAAAAGTTAAGTCTACAACAGATACATCTGGAGTAGCAACTCTGAAACTCATACCTGTTAATTTACCTTTAGTAACTGGTAAAACTTCGCCAACAGCTTTAGCAGCACCAGTAGTAGAAGGGATGGTATTAACAGCAGCAGCACGTCCGCCTCTCCAGTCTTTTTTAGAAGGACCGTCTACTGTTTTTTGAGTAGCAGTATAAGAGTGAATAGTAGTCATAAGACCTGTTTCTATACCGATACCTTCTTTAAGAAGTACATGTACTAATGGAGCTAAACAGTTAGTAGTACAAGAAGCATTTGATACTACATGATGTTTAGAAGGGTCATATTCTTCATGGTTAACACCATAAACGAAAGTTCTTAAATCACCTTTACCAGGAGCAGATATGATAACTTTTTTAGCACCTGCAGCTATATGACCTTCAGCTTTTTCTTTGTCAGTGAAAAGACCAGTAGATTCGATTACATATTCAACACCTAAATCTTTCCAAGGAAGGTCTTTTAATTCTTTAGTAGCACCGATACATTTAATTTTGTTTCCGTTTACTACTAATACATCTTCGCCTTCTGTTGTGATGTCAGCTTTCATTCTGCCATGAACAGAGTCATATTTTAATTGATAAGCAAAATATTTAGCATCAGTACTAACATCAACAACACCAACTACATCTATCTCTTTACCTAATAAACCGCGTTCTACCAATGCCTGAAAAACTAGACGACCAATACGTCCAAAACCATTTATTGCTACTTTTACAGCCATAAAATTACTCCTTAATTAAAATAATATTCTATATACGAACATATAAAATCTATGCTATCATAAATAAAAAATTAAGTCAAGGATAATTTAATATTTTTAATTTTATCTAACATAATTTTATTTGTTTTATTTTCCGAGATAGTTAAACTATAATTATTAATAAAAAATATAATTGAATTTTATAATTTTAATTATATATTAAAAATGGTAGGGTTTTTAAGTAGTGAATAAATTATTAATTATTTCATTATTGTTTGCTGCAATATTTGTAATATCTTGTAAAAAAAATATAGTTTATGAAAGTAAGCAATATACTGGCAATATGACAAATAATATATATACCAATGATATAGATGTTAGAAGCAGGAAATTTGATGCTATAGGTTTAATAAAAAAAAGCTCCTTTACAATGTATCCTGATATAAAAATAGAAGATTTAATAACTTCTTTTAATACTGTTGAATGGGAAGATTTTATAGCAGAAGATGATTATATGCGTTATGTGGACATTATAGGCACAATAGATACAAATAAATATATTTTTCAATTTAAAATACTTGACCATTATAATTGGGAGTTATACGCTTTTGAAATGAATAATAAAGCTTATACTACAGATAAAGCTTCATATAGGCTATATTCTCTCTACACAAACCGTATTGTAGAAACTAATACGAAAGTAAATAATAATTAACACTGTGTAGAGTTTATTTTTATGTTTTTTTATTTGTGGTGGCTTTATTCCCCATTTCTTTTACTGACGTTCTGCGTGCCTGCGGTAAGGTATCTTCGGTATTGGTATAAAAGAAGCAAAAAGACTGCATTTTTAGCTAAAATTTAGGTTTTATTCCACATTTAATATATATTCTTAACATGTAAATCTAAAAAACTTGCACTTTTTGCGGCGGGAAAAAGTTGATAAAATTTTTATAAAAATATATAAATTGACAAAATATATTTATTTCAATATATATCACCAACAATGAAAAATTATAAATGCTCTGCTATAAACTCTTTTATTTTGTCCCAATACAATTTTTCATTATGTTTTGCAGAACTTATATGATAAGCACCTTCTACAATTAATTTATCTTTTTTTGATGAGCATGCATTATATAGTCTTTCCATCATCTCTAAAGGTACTAAATCATCTTCACTTCCATGAATAAATAATATAGGAGTTTTTGTCTTTGATACAGATTTTAAAGCATTAGCCTCTGAAAAGAAATATCCTATTCTTAATTTTGTTATTAATGATATTATGGGTATAAATGGGAAATAGGGCAGATGATAACTTATTTTTAACCTATTTCCAAGCTGTTCATTAGCATTAGTATATCCAGAATCTTCTATTGCAAGCTTAACATTTGAAGGAATATTTTGAGCTAAAGCAATCATTATAGACTCTGCCCCCATAGAAATTCCAAATAAAATAATATCAGCATTACTGTTAATTGATAATATATATTTAATCCAAGCGAGAATATCTTCTTTTTCTAAATACCCCATGCCATAAGAATTACCCTCGCTTAAACCATGAGTTCTCAAATCTATAAGAAGAACATTATGCCCCATATTAAAAAACTTCTCACCATAATACCTCATATTAGAGCCTTTACTCTCATATCCATGAACTATTATTGTGTAAATATTAGAGTTTTTATTTTCTATGAAATGAGCATGCACTTTTAAATTATCAGAAGTTTTTGTATATACATCTGATTGAGACTTTTCAAACCATTCTCTTCTTTTTTCTTTTTCTAATAATTCTTCTTCAGTTTCTTCTTTGCTGTTTTTTTTGATTTCGAGTATTCTTTTTTTGCCTTTAATTAAAACTAACTGTACATAATAATTTGATATTATAATAATGGCTAAAAGTAATATTACTAATATTATTATAAATATCATATTATTTTTTAATTGCCGATTTTAATTGCCTATAGTAGTACCGAATTTCATTCCCACTTGTGCACCTATATCTAAAGAAGCTAAATTTCTGCTTTCAACAATAACTTTTTCTGCCCCTCTTAAATCTATGCCAAAATCAGTACCAATATATGCTCCAACTAATAAAGCAACATTATCTTGAATATTAAAAGAATAATCAAAAGTGAGCTTAATATATGTCATTACCATATTTTTCATTACATCATCAATTTTTCCAACATCATAATAGCTAAAAGTTTTAGTACTTGTGTTATCATTAAAGAACTCTGCAGAATGTGTGAGATATAAAGGTACTTTTACTCCAATACCAAGACCGAAAGCAAAATTACTATAATGGAATTTAGGAAGTATGCCAATTTGCATATTTTCAAAAGTATAATATTCTCTCACATTTACATCTTTCTGAGTAGTTTCATCTTTATAAGAGCTTTTAAGTCCGAAAGAATCATGAGAATAACCTATATCTACGAGTAAGCTAATTCCTTTCTCTTCATCAGTTACTAAATACCCAGCCTGAAAACTTATGCCGGCATCAAATCCAATAGTACCGCTATTTTTTCTATAATTATCCTTATAGCTTTGAGGTGCATCTTTAGAAAAATAAACATTATAAAAACTAAAACTAGCTCCAATAGGTATAGTAGCTCCTAATTGCCAACCGCTTTCTGCAAATGATAATTTAGCGAATATAAATAAAAAAGATAAAATAATAATTTTTTTCATAAAACTCTCCATAAAATAATTTTAAAATAACTTTTAATAAATTTAATTCATATCTATTTTTTTAGCCTCATGCCATAATTTATCCAAATCATAATACTCTCTTCCTTCCTGTGTAAACAAATGTATCACCAAAAAGCCATAATCTGTTAAATACCATAAAGAATCAGAATTATTATCATTTTCTGCATAAGGAGTAACGCCTTCTTCTTTTAATTCTTTATAAATAGCGTCAGAACCAGCTTTCATTTGAGGAGCAGAAGAGGCTGTTGCTATAATAAAAAAATCTGAAAGGGTAGTAACTCCGTCCAAATCTAATATTACTATATCTTCAAGTTTTTTATCATCTAAAGCTTTTGCGGCTTTTAGAGTTAAGTGTTTAGCCATTTCTCTGTCTATCATTTTTTTTGTTTTGTTTGAATCATTGAATTTCATAATAATCATACCCCAAAATTAATACTGCATTATTTAAAAGCCTTCTATCTGTTTTAGCATATATTCTGCTAATTCTGCATTCATTAGCAACCATAAAAGACTTCTCTATTTCACCGTTTCTTATAAGAACGATGCTATTATACACTTTAGCAGGGAAATTTCCATACTCACCAGCCGCAAAGCCCCTATAACGCATTCTAATATTTATTCTGTCCGCAAGCCCCGAAACATCAGTTCCATTTAAAATTATTAAACTAACATCTTCATTGTTTAATTCGCTTCTCTCCGTTTTTAACCCCACATATAAAGCCAAATCTTCCATCTGTTTCACAAAAGCACTTCCTTTGAGCAACGGATTAATTATTCCTTTTTCGTCAACTCGTCCATCAATATTTTGCACTATTAAACTTTTTTCATTGCTGTTTGATATTATTTTTAATATAGCCTTAATATCAGGAGGTCTTAAATTACTTTTTATTTTTGAATATATAGCATTCCTCATATCTTTTCTAATTATCATAGATTTAAGTTCTGGGCTTTGTATAAAACTAATCATTAAATTAATAATAACATCTTCAAGTCTATATAATGTTTCTATATCCTCATATTGCTTCATACTAATATAATGTAAGTATGATACTACTTTATTTCCCTGAAAAATCCATTCCCCTATATCAAAGTTAATATTATAAAGGCTGTTCTTTGCTGTGTAATATATAGGTTCTTCTACATACATCTTTACCCCGCCAATCAAATCTATTATGTCTGATATGCTTTTATTATCAAGGGTTATTTTGTATGTTATTTTTTTATTAACGGTATTTTCTATAGCTTTAAATACGGCAGAATCTCCGCCTTCTTTGTATAGTTCTCTTAGAGGCATAGAGTCATCTTTTTTGTTTTTCCAAAGAGCAACATTTCTTGGAATACCTATTAATCCGATTCTATTATGTAAACTTGATAATACTCCGATATATGCACCATAAGGCTCATTATTTTCATCTATAAATAACACAGAAAAATATAACTCTTCATCATTTTTTCTTGCTGAATTTATTTGACTATATAGAAAATAATATAACAAAAAAGATATGATAATAATTATTACAGCAATTGATGAAATTAATATGATTAGAGCTTTTTTATTGGCATTGCTTATTGTTTTTAGTGCTTTATTATTATTATCTTTGTTTTTAATTTTCATAAAAATATTATAGCTATAAAAAAACCATATCATTTACAGATATGGCAAGTAGATGAACCGGTGACGGGTTTCGAACCCGCGAATGCAGGAATGAAAATCCTGTGTGTTAAACCTCTTCACCACACCGGCGTATATAAAGTAATTGTAGGTGTATAAAAACCTATATGAGCCAAGAAGGGTTCGAACCTTCGACAACCGCCTTAAAAGGGCGATGCTCTACCGACTGAGCTATTGGCCCGTTTCTTTTCTTTATCAATTTAATGTTTGGCTATATTACTATATTATTTTATTTTTGTCAAGTATTAAAAGTAATTTTTTTCTGTATAAATCTAATTATTATTATATAAATTATATTTTTTTAATATAAAAAATAATAAAAGAGTAGTTTTATTTGAAGTTTTAGTATACAATTTTTTTATAAATTATATGATTATTGGGTTTTTTTATGGAGCTAAGAAAATTAACAGAAGAAGAGAGAAATGTAATAATATTTAAAGGAACTGAATATCCTTTTACAGGTGAATATAATGATTTTTTTGAGGACGGAGTTTATTGCTGCAAACAATGCGGTGCTGAATTATACCGCTCTGAAGATAAGTTTAGGTCTCGATGCGGCTGGCCTTCATTTGATGATGAAATAAAAGGAGCTATTAGAAGGTCATTAGATGAAGACGGATATAGAATAGAAATTACATGTAATAACTGCGGTGCTCATTTGGGACATGTGTTTCAAGGTGAGCATTTAACAGATAAAAATATAAGGCACTGTGTAAACTCTATTTCATTAATATTTAAACCTAAAGAAAAATAAATAAAAAAATAAATAATAAGAAAATTAATAAGGATTATAATGCTTTAATATGAATACAGCTATATTAATATCATCTTTAATAATTATAATTTGTATAGTAGCTAGTAAAATATCTATGAAGGTTGGGGTGCCTTCGCTTTTACTTTTTTTAGTTTTGGGAATGCTGTTTGGTTCTGACGGAATTTTAAAAATAGAGTTTGATAATTATGTTGTGGCAGAACAGATATGTACCATAACTTTAATATTCATAATGTTTTACGGAGGTTTTGGTACTAATTGGAAAGTTGCTAAACCTGTGGCAAAAAAAGCTTTTTTACTCTCATTTGTTGGTACTTTTATCACTTCTATGGTTACGGGTGTTTTATGTTATTTTGTATTAAAGTTTGAATTATTTGAGAGTTTTTTAATAGCTTCGGTTATTGGTTCTACCGATGCTGCTTCTGTGTTTTCTATACTTCGTTCAAAGAATTTAAACTTAAAAGACGGGCTTGCTTCACTTTTAGAGCTTGAAAGCGGAAGTAATGACCCTATGTCTTATATGCTTACTGTTATATTTTTAGGGCTTATTGGAAAAACATTAAATAGTCCTCTTTCAATAGTTTATATGGTATTTGCTCAGATAGTATTTGCTGTGATAGTGGCTGCTTTAATATCTTTTATGGCTTATAATGTTTTAAGAAAATTCAAGTTTCCTGTAAGCGGTCTTGATACTATATTTGTGCTTGCTGTTGCTTTGCTTTCTTATTCTTTATCTTCTATAGTGGGAGGCAATGGATATTTAGCAGTTTATTTAGTTGGTATAGTTCTTGGAAACAGCAGTATTAAAAATAAAGTAGCTTTAGTTAATTTCTTTGATGGTGTTACTGGGCTTATGCAGATGGTGTTGTTTTTTTTGCTTGGTCTTCTTTCTTTCCCTTCAAGAATATCCAATGTAGCTCCTACTGCTATATTTGTAGCATTGTTTATAACATTTGTATCGAGACCTATAGCTGTATTAGCAATATTAACTCCTTTTAAGGTATCATTAAAAAAACAGCTTTTAATCATGTGGGCTGGACTTAGAGGGGCTGCTTCCATTGTTTTTGCTATATTTGTTATAGTAAATGGGGATGCTATTAGCTACGATATATTTCATATTGTATTTTTCTTAGCAATCATATCTGTATCTTTTCAGGGTACTTTACTTCCTATTATTGCCAAAAAACTCGGACTTGTTGATTCTGCAGAAAATGTATTAAAAACTTTTAACGATTATGTTGATGATGATGATATGGAACTTATACAAGTTAATATCACTAAAAATCATCATTGGGTTGGCAGAGAAATTAAAGATATAGAGCTTCCAGAAAACTCAATTATTATAACAATAGAACGTGGTGATGAAACTATTATTCCAAATGGAAGCACTGTTATAAACAGCGGCGATACAATAATACTTAATGCTAAAAGAACAAAATATTATGATATAACATTAAAAGAGATAAATATTAATATGAATCATCCTTGGAAAAATAAAGAGTTGAAAGATTTGAAATTGCCAAAGGATAATTTAATAGTAATGATAAAAAGAGACGGAGGCACTATTATACCTCGCGGGAACACAATGATAAAATATAGAGATGTTTTACTCATGAGGAATAATGACTGAGAAAATATGTTTTTATTTTATAAAAAATAATTAGATATAGAAATATTCTTATTTGACTTTAAATAGAAAATGTAATATTATTTTTTAAACTAATAAATAGAAGGAGAGTGCTATGAAGCACAGCACAGCACAGCACAGCACAGCACAGCACAGCACAGCACAGCACAGCACCTAATATCTTATAATTCTTTAATAAATTCATTTTTGCATAAAAAATTTATAGTCATGGAGTTATTATGTTATTTAGCTCTATGATTTTTTTATGGCTTTTTCTACCAATAGTTTTTATATCGTATTATTTAATCAAAAAAGAATATAGAAATGTTTTGTTATTAATATCAAGTATTATATTCTATGCTTGGGGCGGAGTTAGTTACAGTTTAATAATGTTTTCTTCCGTAATTATTAACTACATTTTTGCATTATTTATTGATAAAGCAACTGAAGATAATAATAAAAGAAAAAAGAAATTATATTTAGCTTTGTGTATAGTTATTAACTTATCTATATTGGGGTATTTCAAATATACTGATTTTGCTATATCAATAATTAATTCAATATCAGGTAAAGAAGTTATTTCATTAAAAAAAATAGTATTACCAATAGGGATATCATTTTATACTTTTCAGGCTTTATCTTATGTAATAGATGTTTATAGAGAACATAATAAAGCACAAAAAAATATTATTAATTTGGCTTTATATATCTCTTTTTTTCCGCAATTAATAGCAGGACCTATAGTAAAATATCATGATATAGACAGTCAAATAATAAATAGAACAGAGACTTTAGAGAATGTTAGCTACGGAATAAAAAGGTTTATTTACGGACTATCTAAAAAAGTTATACTTGCCAATATGTTTGCTTTATCCTGTGATGAGATATTAAAGCAACCCATAGGTGATATAGGAACAATATTGGCTTGGCTTGCTGCTATTCTTTATACACTTCAAATATATTATGATTTTTCTGGCTATTCGGATATGGCTATAGGTTTAGGTTATATGTTTGGATTTAAGTTTTTAGAGAATTTTAATTATCCTTATATATCTAAATCTGTACAGGAGTTTTGGAGAAGATGGCATATATCTTTATCTACTTGGTTTAAGGAGTATTTATATATTCCATTAGGCGGCAACAGAAAAGGAAAATATTTCACCTATTTGAATTTATTTATTGTATTTTTTGCTACTGGTTTATGGCATGGTGCTAGTTTTAATTTTATTCTTTGGGGTTTATGGCATGGATTTTTCTTGATAATAGAGAGAATCTTTTTAGGTAAGTTATTAGAGAAGAATAAATTAAAATTCTTAAATCATATATATGTGATATTAGTATTTGTACTTGGCTGGGTATTATTTAGGGCTAATGACTTGAAACATGCCTTAGATTTATACAAATTAATGTTTAGTTATAAAGAAAGTATTTTTACAATTAGATATTTCTTTTATCCTCAGACTTTAGTTTGTTTTATATTTGGAGTATTGTTTAGTGGATTATTCCAGAGTCTATTTCCAAAAATTAAAGAAGCTATATTTTCAAGCAGAGTTTATGTATTAGAGAGCATAATTCAATTCATACTTCTATTTATCTGTATTATGTATTTAGTTAATGGAACTTACAATCCATTTATCTATTTCAGATTTTAAGAGAGTATTTTATGAAATTAAAAAAAATATTAATGAATATTTATATATCTATATTAATCTTGTATTTTATAACTTTAATAGTTCTTAGTGTTTTAGGTAGCAAAGAAAGGGTAGGTTATTTATCTGGTATTTCATTGAATACAGAAGAAACGTTTTTATACAATACTAATAATTTAGAAATTAATGATATTAAAAATGATAATATAATAAGAAATTATGCTTATTCTTTTAGAGTAAGTTATTACAGCAAAGTATTTAGAAATAGTGATATATATGGAGTATATTTAAATACTAATAGTTTACCTAATTATATAAAAGAAATAAAAATGAATAATAAATTTGGTGTTCCTTTTGGCATTTTATTTACTGCAAATAAATTAGAAATAGAAAAAATAGATAATATTAAATATATTTTGAAAGTAAAAAGTAATATTTTTTTATTGTTTATATTATTAGTTATTTTATTCGCTATATTTGTTTATATTTCAGATGATTTATGTATTTTTATAATTAATTTTTTTAATAAAATTGATTATTTTTTTGTATTGAAAAAATATATAATTCCAATTATTTTATTTATATTTGCTTTTTTTATATTATTCAACATTTCTTTAAATAGTATATTTATAGTTTTTGTATTATTAGTTTTATTCTTATTCATAAAAGAATTAAGAAGTTTATCTAATATAAAAACACATTATATTATAATTATATTTTTTAGCTTTTTGATATTACCTACCATTATTTATAATGTATTTGGAAATTATTTTGATAAAAGTAATTATGAAAATAGAGTTTTAGCTTCAAAACCAATAATAGATATAAATCATTTAGATGTGTATCCTAAACTATACGAAAAATATTTTGATGATAATATTCCTTTTAGAAATAAATTAGTACAGTTAAAGAATATTATAGATATAAAAATATTTCAAAATATTATTTCTGATAAAATTTTATTAGGTAAAGATAGCTGGTTATTTTATAAAGATGGCAATTTGATGGAAAAATATATTGGTCTTGACAGCGAATTTTTTACAGATGAAGAGTTAATTACTATAAAAAATAATTTAATTTATTTCAGAGATGAATTAAAGAAAAGAAATATAGATTTTATATTCATGATATGTCCTGATAAAACTTTCATTTATGAAGAAAAAATTCCTCATTATGTAAGAAGAAAAACTAATATAAATTATGTAGATAAATTTGTTGATTATATGAATAGAAATACAGATTTAAAAATAGTTTATCCTAAAGAAGAATTATTAAAATATAAAAATAAATATCAATTATATTATAAGTATGATACCCATTGGAATAAATTAGGTGGTTATATAGGATATTGTGAGATTATGAAAAAAATTAATATGAATCCTGAACACTTAGATAATTTGATAGTATCAAATTCTGCTAAAATTTCTGGGGACTTAGCAATAATGATAAATTTTATTAAACAGTATAATGATGATAATGATTATAATATTAATTATCCAATTAATTATAAATTAATAAAAGCTACTAATATTCCTCATCAATATACTTATATGGAATCTGATTCTACTAACAGTAATAAATTGTTAGTGTTTGGAGATTCTTATACTGGAGCTATGTTTGATTATATTGCTTCTTCATTTTATAAATTTACTTTTTTACATGTATCAGAATTTAATTTTAATCATGTATTAAATGAAAATCCTGATATAGTAATTTTTGAAATAGTATCAAGAGAATTAAAAAATGGTTTATCTCTAATAAAGTATCCCAGGTTGGGGGAAATAAACATAGATTTTAATATAAATAATGTTATAACTAATAATTAAATTGACAAAACTTTTAAATTTAGTATTATAAAAATATAAAATTTAGAGGATGAAAATATTGAAAATAAGAGATATTGGCTTTGATGAATATTTTGAGAAGTTAGCATTAGAAAGTTTGAAAATTAATTCTTTAAAAGAAATTAATAATGAAGAACTTATTCCTGCAAGAGTGATAAGGATTAATAAAAGATATTATACTCTTTTTTCTGATGAGGGAGAGTTTTTAGCAAGAATTAAAGGAAAGATTAGATACAACTCTGAAGTACAAAGCGAGCTTCCTGTTGTTGGTGATTGGGTATTAATGAAAAAGTCGGATAATAATGCTTTTATTGATACTATACTTACAAGAAAAAATATTTTATATAGAAAAGCTAATGTTAAAAAAAATGATATACAGGCTATAGTAAGCAATATTGATTATGCTTTTATAATAGTTGGTATTGATAATGAAATGCCGATGTCTGCCATTGCAAGATATTTGTCAGTTGTTCACACATCGCATATAAAACCAATAATTGCAATAAGCAAAATAGATTTGTATGAAGATGCTGAATATGAAGAATTATTAGAAACTATAAAAGAAACTTATCCAAATGAAACAGCTTTTGCATATAGTTCAAAGACAGGAAAGAATGCTGATACATTTTTGAAATATATTAAGAAAGATACTTCTTCCGTTTTTATAGGGGCATCTGGTGCTGGTAAATCTACTATTATTAATTATCTTTTGAAAGATGAGAAGATGAAAACTCAAGAGGTAAGAGAGTATGATTTTAAGGGAATGCATACCACAACACATAGGGAGCTTTTAGTTTTGGAAAGCGGTGGTGTTGTAATAGATACACCTGGTTTGAGAAATCTCGGACTTTGGGAAGATGATAAAGGTATAAAGAAAACTTTTGAGGATTTAGAAGAGTACGCTAAAAAGTGTAAATTTAAAGATTGTACTCATCAGCATGAACCAGATTGTTATATATTGGAGCTGCTTGAAAATGATGAAATACCTTATGAGAGATATGATGCTTATATAACGCTTCTTAATGAAAATAGAGAGTTGCAAAAAAGTTCTATAGAGATAAAGAAAGACAGAAAAATGGCTCTTAAGAAAATCACTAAGCATAGAAATAATTATAAAAAGATGAATGTCAAAAATAAGAAATAATTTATTTTCATAATGATATTTATTATAAAATTAATATATAATAGAATCTATAATGTAAATTTATCTTATATAACCTATATTTATACAACAAAACGTAAATTTATAACAAAATTTATTTACATAAAATTGACAAATTATATTGTATTTATTATACTATTTTTTATAATATATATTTTACAGATTAAATGGAGATTTTGTATGAAAAGAATTATAGTTTTTATAATGTTTTTTAGTTTATCTTTATTTGCTCAAAAGAAAATGACTCCATTAATGGAAGCTTTAGAGAGAAAAGACGCTAAAAGAGCAATAGAACTTATAAACTCTGGGGCTGATATTAACACTAAAGACAGAATGGGAGAAACACCATTGATAGAGGCATCAGAAGAGGGGCTTACAGAAGTTGTTAAAGTTTTGATAGAAAAGAAAGCGAATTTAAATGCTGTAAATGTTAGAAACAGAACAGCTTTAAGCAGGGCCTCATATAAAGGGCATACTGAAATAGTACGTATGTTGGTTAATGCTGGTGCAGATATTAGTATCAAAGACAAATATGGTAAAACAGCATTATCTTATGCAATTCAAAGAGGTCATCAAAATATAGTGAATATTTTGAAAGCAGGTTCTTCTAAATAATTTTAAATATTATTACTATTTTAACACAAAAAATTAAAAAAAAACATTAAATTATATTAAAATCATAATATTGATATTGATAATAAAATTTAATTATAATATAATACTTTTTACAAAATTTAATTAAGAGGAATAAAAATGAAAAAAATATTATTTTTAGTTCTTGCTGTTATGGGAACAATACTCGTAGTATCTTGCGGACAATCTTCAAATACAACAACTGAAACAGCAAATGCTTCTGGACAAAATACTGCCATGGTTACAGTTGATGATTTATTAGGCAAAGAGTTTGCTCTTACTAATATGTATGAAGGCAAAACAGTAACTATTGCTTTTTCTGCTACTAACATGTTAGGCGGTAAAGCTGTTATTAATAATTATTTTGGCGGGTTTACTTTAGAAGGCAACAAAATTAAATTAAGTCCTATGGGTTCTACTAAAATGGCTGGTCCTGAAGAAGATATGAATGCCGAAATGGAATATTTACAAATATTAAATGGCGCTGATACTATTGCTTTAGATGGCGATGTATTAACTATTACTACTGCTTCTGGTACTAACTTAGTTTATACTTTCACTCAAAATGTAGAGATAGTAACTAATAATCAATAATAAATATTTAGTATTATTATATAAGGAGTGTTGATTTTTTCATCACTCCTTTTTTTATTTTTTTAATACTAAATTTGTATTATAAACAATAATATATATATATTATGATATTGCAAAAAAACTATGTTTTTATTATACTTTATCTTGTAAATAATATGTTAATTTATAAAAAATTGTAAAAGGATTAAATGTGGTTGGTTTAATTTTTGTTTCTGACAGTAATGATTTTGTAAAGGCATTACAAAAATATATTAATAAAGTTAGTAAGATATCTGTTGCATGTTCTGGAGGAATAGGGGAGAATAACAGCTTATTTGGTACTAATCATAATGATATTTATAAAGTTATAAATGATAATTATACTGATGATGGTGTTATTGTATTTTTTGACAGCAAAGAGGCTTTAATTAATTGTGAGATGGCTGTTGCTATGTTAGATAAAGAAAAGCAAAAAAATGTGAGGATATCATTTGCGCCTATTGTAGAAGGTGGAATGGCTGCTGCTTTTGAAGTATCTTTAAATAAAAAAATAGATGAGATAGAAGATAAATTAAATAATTTAGCAAAAAAATATTATAGTGAAAATATTCAAGAAAATTTAAAAGATTATATAAAAAAAGAATATGTAGTAAAATTAAAAAATGGTTTTCATGTTAGACCTATATTTATGTTTATGAATATGATTTCTAAAAATCATTGTTCTGTATACATTACTAATAAAACTAAAAATAAAAATATTGTTTGCGCTGATAGTATGAGTAAGATATCTTTATTAAATATACAAAATAATGATGTTGTAGAAGTATATATAAAAGGCGATAATCATCAAGTTTTAACAGAATATTTTAAAGATTTGTTTGATGGAAAGTTTGAGTTTAATGATAATGAAGCGAAAAAAGTTTATACGGTTAATTCAGATTTTGAAATTGTTTGTGAGGGCAGGGCTTGTGGTTTAGCTAAGTATGTTGATTTAGATATAAAAATAGGGTATGAGGAACAAAGAGAGATAGATATAAAAACTGAAAAAGAAAAATTTGTATATGCAATAGAAACTGTAAGAAAAGAGATATTAAAGCAAAAAAAGAAAATAGAAGAAAAGAAGCTTGGCAGCGATGAGAGTCTTATATTTGATTCTCATTTATCTATGCTTCTTGATGAGGCTGTTATTAATGATGTTGATAGCTTGCTTGAAACTTCTAAGCATACTGCTTTATATTTGTATACTAATATTATGCAAAATATGTATGATTGTTTTAACGAGTTTGATGATTTTTATATGGTAGAGAGAAAATATGATATTCAGGATATTTTAAATCAGGTGTTAGCTGTAATGTTAGATAAAAAAATAGAATTGCCGGAGAAAAATGATATTATTTTGATATCAGATAATATTTATGTATCAAATATTGCTAATTTTTCTAATAATATTAAAGGGGTTATATCTTTGAATGGAAGCTCTATTTCTCATTCTGCTATACTTCTTAAAGCTTTAAATATACCATATATAGTTTATAAAGATGCAAAAAAATTTGATGGAAAAAACATTATAATAGATACTAATAATAAGGATATAATTTATTTGGATAATTGATAATTTATTATATATTTTACAAAATTAGGGTATTTTATGTTTTTTATAGTAGTTCTTAAGTTGATTTGAAAGCATAGGATTTTGTATTATGGAATACGGTACTATAATAATTATTGTCATAGTTGCTCTTGTTATACTTACACCTGTATTAAAACGAGCTTTTAAAAATATTAGATTAGATTCTAATAATGACAGTATACATATAGCTTGTTTATATGGGGATTTAAAAAAGGTTAAAGCTATGCTTAGCTCTGGAATTAATATAAATGCTAAAGATTTTAGTAATAAGACTCCTCTTATGTATGCTGCTGAGGACGGAGCAGCTGACACTGTGAATTTCCTTATAGACAATGGTGCTAATTTAGATGATGTTGATGTAAAAAATGAATCTGCTTTGATAATAGCTTTAAAAAATTATAATATTCATGTGGCAAAAATATTAATAGAGAAGGGAGCTAATTTAGGCATTAAAAATGAAGAAGATAAAGATGCTCTGCAATTAGCTAATGAAATTGATTCTAAAGAGATTATAGAACTTATTAAAAATAAATTAAGTAATTAATTATTTTTATTGCTTCTTGCTATATTTGTTGAGCCGCATATAGGGCAATTTGATACAGAATCATCTATTATATCATCTATATTGGTTAAATCATCATCTTCTACTATATTGATTTCTTTATCATCTACAGCCCAGAAATTAGAACAGTCTTTACAATAGAAATGTATTAAATATTCTCTGTATGTTGGATAATTACCTTCTATTTTTCTATATCCGTCTATTATATTATGTCCCATAATAAAATCTCCTAAAAAAGCTTGATGCAAAGTCTAATATTTTTTATTAAAAAAGTCAATTATATTAGTCTGCATTAGTTATAACAGTTTATTTATTAAAATAGTAAATATTTTTTATTTATACTTGCTATAGAAAATATTTAGGTTTTATAGTATAATTATTATAAGTTATATAGTATGGCGGTTTTTAGTTTATGAAAAGAATATGGTTTATTGTTTTAATAGTATTATCTGTAGTACTATTTTCTTGTAAAAAAGAATCTGAAATGATAGTTAATAATAATAAAGTTTATGTTAGTGACCCTAATAATATATATCATAAAGAATATACTAACGTTGTAAAAGTGAATGGAAAGTTTGTTGATACTAAGAGTTCTTATGCGTTTGCATACAAAGATAGAGAAGAAGGTGAATATAGTGAAGAGTATGATATATTTGATGCTATAAGAAATCATAGTTTAAAAAGGGTTGCTGAATTAGTAGAGATGGATAGTCAATTAATTAATGATACTATAAGTACAGATGAAAGCGAGTATAGTGAGTTTATGGACGATAGTTATAGCATTGATGGAGCTACTCCTTTGATATTTGCTATATTTTATAGGGATTTGGGCATAATGCAATATTTACTTGACAATGATGCTGACCCTTATATTAAAGATGAAGATGGGTGGAATGCTTTTTTATGGGCTTGCGGTACTGGAAGTGTTGAAGAAGTAAAAATGTTAGTTCAAGCTCATCCTGATTTAGTTGATTCTGTAAATATTTATGATGCTAATGGACTTCATATTGCTTCTTTAAATGATAATTTAGAAGTTATTAAATATTTGGTTAATGATTTGGGATTTGATATTAACAGTACTGATGAAGATGGAGATGGTGTTTTATATTATGCTAACGATGCTGAGACTACTGAGCTTTTAGAGAGTTTAGGTGCTGAAAATTAATTTTTATAAATAAAAGGAGTTTTTTTATTATGGCTGTTTTAGTTTGTGGGGGAGCTGGATATATTGGCTCTCATGTGGTGCGTGAACTTTTAAAACAGAATATAGAGACTGTTGTAATAGATTCACTTGAGTATGGTCATAAAGAGGCTATTAAAGATTGTAAGAATTTTTATCAGGGAAACATTGGGGATAGTGCTTTACTTGATGAAATATTTTCTAAACATAATATTGATTCTGTTATGCATTTATGTGCCTATATAGAAGTAGGTGAGAGTGTACAAAATCCTGCTAAATATTATCACAATAATGTATCTAACTCTATCAATTTACTTAATGCTATGCTTAGAGCTAAAGTAAAGAACTTTATATTTTCTTCTACTGCTGCTGTTTATGGAGAACCTGAAGCTATTCCTCTAAAAGAAGATTGCAGAAAAGAGCCTACTAATCCTTATGGTGATAGTAAGCTTGCATTAGAAAAAATACTTGCTTGGTATACAAAGGCTTATGATTTTAATTATGTGGCTTTAAGATATTTTAATGCTTCTGGTGCTCATCCTGACGGAGACATTGGAGAAGACCATAACCCTGAATCACATTTAATACCTTTAATACTTCAAGTTCCGCTTGGAAAAAGAGAAAATATAAAAATATTTGGTGATGATTATCCTACACCAGACGGCACTTGTTTGAGAGATTATATACATGTATGCGATTTGGCTTTGGCGCATATTGCTGCTATGAATTATCTTAAAAATGGCGGTAAGAGTGTTGCTTGTAATTTGGGTAATGGAAACGGATTTAGTGTAAAAGAGGTTATAGAGGTGGCAAGAAAAGTAACAGGGCATGCTATACCTGCAGAAGTTTGTCCTAGAAGGGCAGGGGATTCATCTGAACTTATTGCAAGCAGTGATAGGGCTAAAGAGGTATTGGGCTGGACTCCTACTATAGACTCATTAGAAAAGATAGTTGAAACTGCTTGGAATTGGCATAAAAATCACCCTAATGGTTATAAGAAATAATGTTTATTAGCTCAAAGAATGCTATAGTTGAAGCTCTATCTAAAGACTTGGTTGATGTTATTTATATTAAATTTCCTATATCTAAAAGAGAAAAAGAAATTATTAAGCTTGCCGAGAGAAAGAAAGTTTTAATTAAAAATGTTGACAAAAGAGAGATGGAAAGCATTGTAGGGAAGGTTTATTCTATTGCTGCGAGCGTGAAAGAAAATGCTGATATAGGTATTGATGTTTTTTTGGATAGGGCTTTAGAAAAAACTAATACGCCGCTCATATTTATACTTGATTCTATAACAGATGTTCATAATTTGGGTGCTATTATAAGAAATGCATATTTTTTTGATTTGGGCGGAATTATTATACCTAAAGACAATGCTGCTCCTATAAATGAAAAGGTTTATGAGATATCGGCTGGTGCTGCCTATCATTTGCCTATATCAATAGAGACTAATCTTAATAGGGTTATTGAGATAATGAAAGAGAAAGGTTTTTGGGTATATTATGCGAGCGAGAAGGGCGATACATCATTAGAAAATTTTAAATTTGATACACCTACAGCTATTATACTTGGAAATGAACATAGCGGCGTGAGGGAGAGTTTGAAGAAGAATTCTGACGGCAGCATTATAATAAGAGCCTGCAGCGATTTTGATTCACTTAATGTATCAGCAGCATCCGCTATAATATCTTACGCTTATTCTGTGTATAAAAAATAATATAATGTTCTCAAAGTAAGTTAATAAATATTTATATTGTTTTAATTTTATTGATTATGAATATATATTAAATAATGATATATGTTTGTAACTATATTCCATGAAAATGCAGTCCTTTTTCTTCTTTGGGTCACCAAAAGAAGTGGGGGTGTGTACCCTAAGGGCACGCTTCGCAGGGGGCAAAGCCACCACAAATCACAAACTTAAAAAAATTGTCATATAAGTTTTTTATTTTATTCAACTTTTTCCCGCCTTCGCGGTGCGGACTTCGTCAAAGTTGCAAAAAGTGCGTTTTTTACTTCATCTTTAGTAAAGCATAACGAGTGATAAAAAAATTTTAATACACAAAAAAGTTGATAATATATTTATAAAAATGAATAATTTTTATTTGTCCATAAAGTGCTTATATCCTAAATCTTTTGACTTTTGTAAATACTCATTGCTTAATTTTTTGCATTCATCTTTTGAGTAACCGCTGTTATTGTTGTCAAGTTTAGAGTATTCTTTGTATACAAGATGTAAATAGTAGTAGGTTTCTCCTAAATTTTCTTTTACTCTGCTTTTGTTTATAGACTTTTTCAAATATTTTTCAGATTTATTTAAATCATTTTTTAAATATAAAAATATACCATAATTATTTATTAATTCTAAATTATTAGGATATAACTTTAATCCTTTATCTAAATATTTTTCTGCTTGCATTAAACTTTCTTTATTTTCTTTAATTTGATAATGATTTAAATATAAAAATCCTATAGAAGTTAAAGTATTAATATAATTATTATTAATATTTAATACTTTATTATAATCATTTAAAGCTTTATTAAAATATTCTTCTTTTTTAGTTTCTTCATATTTTTTTGAATATAAAATAGCTCTATTATTTAATAGCATTATATTTTTAGAATCTATCTCTAATGCTTCAGTATAGAGCCTTATAGCTTCTTCTTTATTATTTTTATTATCTTCTGTTAAAGCTCTGCTAAATAATTCACTTACTTTAGCTCTATTAGCATTATTTTCTGATTGTTTTGTTTGTTTTTTTATTTTCTTTAATGTTAATTCTATTTCTTGGGCTTTTTTATTTGATTGTTCTAATATTTTTTCTGCTTCTTCTTTTATTTTTTCTATTTCAACCTTTAAATTTTCAGCTTCTGATTTGTTATTATTTATTTCTTCTTTTATGCTATTTACTTCATTTATTGCATTATCTTTTGCATTTATTGCTTCAGTTTTTATAGTATTCATTTCATTGAGTATATTATTTTTTATATTATCAAAATCTGATTTTAGATTTTCAATGTATTCTTTATTTTCTTTTGATAATTCTTTTCTTATATTTTCTATGCTTTCTTTAGATTTTAATTCTGTTTCGTTTATAATCAATTCTGATTGCTTTTGGTTGCTCTCCATTATTTTATTGTTGGCGTATATGCCTAATATTGTAAATATTATCATTATTAAAGACAAAAATGCTAGCCAGAAAGTTACTGTATTTATTGAAAAGTCTTTACTATCTTTTAGTGTTTCTCTAAGTAAATCAATGTTGGGTTTGAATGCTTCTTCGAGTGTATTTTTTATAAACTCTTTGCTTTCAAAACTTTCATTTGTAACTGTTTCTTTTAGGAATTCATAATAATTGCTTAGTTGCGTTTGCGAGTTTAGTTCAAACTGTTTGATGCTATTTTCTATTAGGGTTTTACTTTCATTTGTGTATTTAGAATATTTGCATATCAAAATTAATAAAAATATTATGCATATTATAGAATATAGCATAAAACTAAAATGTCTTTTAAAAAAATCTATTATTATATTTTTTTTATTAGATTTGTTTTTTTCTTTGGTATTGTTGTTATCATTATTTGTATTGTTATTAGTATTTTCTGTGTTGGTATTATTATCAGACATGTTTTTACCCTATCATATTTATATACTTCATTATACATTTAAATATAAAAATATAAACAATATTTAGTTCTTAATTTCTAATGCAACAATTATTTATGTAAATTTTTCTTTATTATTCAACCGCACGCAGAATGAATTTTACAATATGAACTTGTTTACTATTCTAATTTTATTATATTTGAAATTTGGTTTACCGTGCGTTAATGAGATTTTTGGAGATAATGGGGCTCGAACCCACGACCCTCACAATGCCATTGTGATGCTCTCCCAAACTGAGCTATATCCCCATAATTTTAAAGAATCATAAATTATTTTTAGTCAAAAGTCAATAAAAGAATGATTTTATTTATGGGATTTTTACCCACAAATCTACGCTTCTTTTTGAGACCAAAGGCAGCCATTCATAGTGAGCGAAATAACTACATTTTGGTATTAGTTAAAAAAGCAAAATAGCTGCATTTTTTATCTAATTTATATAGTATAAAAATCAAAAACAGTTTTAAGTTATTGTATAAAACTATAAAGTGATTTTTTTGTTTTCTTCAACAGATTCTAAAATTATACAATTAGCACCAATGATAGTATTTTTACCTATTACAGTGTTCCCGCCAAATATCGAAGCATTAGCATATATTGTGACATAATCGCAAACTGTAGGATGTCTTTTTTTACCTTCCAAGCTTCTTCCATTAGTTAATGATAATGCCCCTAAAGTAACTCCCTGATATATTTTTACATGATGACCTATAATGGTAGTTTCTCCTATAACTATTCCTGTACCATGGTCTATAAAGAAATAATCGCCTATATTAGCTCCGGGGTGAATATCTATGCCTGTTTTTGAATGTGCAAATTCAGATATAGTTCTTGCTATTAAATACTCCTTATGATTATAAAATATATGTGCTATTCTATAATGAAAAATTGCTCTAAATCCAGGATATGTTAATACTATTTCATCATAAGATTTTGAAGCAGGGTCAGACTGATAAAAAAACTCTAAATCTTTCTCAAGACTTGATGTAATATCTTTAAGCTTTTCTATAAAATCTAATAATAGGGAATCATTACTTACTATTTTTTTATAAAGTTCAATTATATTTTTTTCTATAATATCTTTATTAGGAGTCTCTCTAAAAAAATTAGGAAAAACATAATCCCTTATGAGTTTTACAATTTCTTTTATATCATTTTTATTAGGAAGTTCATTAAAAGTTTTAAGTTTCATTAATATAATCCTTTAGCTCCAAGAATATCTCTCGCCTGTATCAGGTAAAATACAAAGCATCTTTATTTTATTATTTAAATCTAATTGTCTTGATAAATCAATTGCAGCATAAACACTAGCACCCGAAGATATACCCACATATAAACCTTCAGTAAAACATATTTCTCTTGCAGTATTAATGGCATTCTCATCTGATACATCTATTATTTTTTCTATCACCTTTAAATCCAAAATTTTTGGTATAAAATTAGCCCCTATTCCCTGTATTTTATGAGAAGCTGCATAGCCTTTTGTAAGAAGAGGAGAAGATTCAGGTTCAACTCCAATTACTTTAGTATTTTTATTATTGTCTTTAACATACTTTCCTATTCCAGTAACAGTTCCTCCAGTGCCAATTCCAGCAAATATATAATCTACATCTCCCATATCTTTATATATTTCTGGTGCTGTTGTTAAATAATGTGCCATAAAATTAGATTTATTAATAAACTGACCTGGTATTATAGAATCAGGTATTTCTCTGTTTAATTGATTTGCTCTTTCAACTGTAGCATCCATTCCTCCATCAACTAATTCCAGCTTTGCCCCATAATCTCTTATAAGTTTTCTTCTCTCTTCAGACATTGAAGAAGGCATAACTATTATAACATTAAGCCCTAAATAGTTTCCAATAGCTGCCATAGCAATTCCTGTGTTTCCTGAAGTTGGCTCTATAATTGTAGAACCTTTTTTTATTTTTCCGTCTTTGATTAAATCTAATAATATTTGTTTTACTGCTCTATCTTTTATTGAAGCAGCAGGATTATTTTTTTCTACTTTTCCATATAATTCTATATTTTTATTTAAATTAAATTTTGTTTCTATATTGCTTAATCTTATAATAGGAGTATTGCCTATTAAATCGAGTATGTTGTTAGCTATCATATAAATCTCCAGAATGATATATATTTTTAATTTACGTTAATATTTTTTAAACAACAGCTATAAACTAAAATACATTTAATAATTAAATAAAAAAGGAGCTTTTATTATCAAGCCCCTTTTTAATATAATATTCTATATTTTTTAATCTCTATATGGGGAAATATCTCTAAGCCTTGCTACTATTTTTTCTATAGCATCTGCTGTATACATTATTTCTTCCATAGTGTTATCTAATGATAAAGAGAATCTTGTTGAACTATGAGCATATTCAAAAGGAACTCCCATAGCCTGTAAAACAGGAGAAGGCTCTAAAGTACCAGAAGAACATGCACTTCCGCTTGAAGTACATATACCATAACCGTCAAGCAATAAAAGTATAGCCTCACCTTCTATATTTTTAAAGCTAATATTTGCAGTGTTGCTTACTCTTTTAGCACCTCTTCCATTAATTTTTACTTCTTTAATTCTTTTTAAAACCTCTTCTTCAAGTTTATCTCTCAATTTAGAAGTATGTTCAACAAATTTAGGAAGCTCAGCCTTTACAATAGAAGCAGCCTTGCCAAGCCCTATTATATAAGGAACATTCTCGGTACCGGCACGGCGTCCTCTCTCCTGATGTCCGCCTGTTTGTACTGTTCTTAATTTAGTGCCTTTTTTAATATATAAAGCACCAATACCTTTTGGAGCATGTATTTTGTGTCCTGCTATTGTAAGCATATCTATATAAGGCTCATCTTTCATGTTTAAAGGCAATTTACCAGCAGCCTGCACAGCATCTACATGAAATACTGCACCTGCATTTTTTACTATTTCCCCAATCTCTTTTACAGGGAAAATTACACCTGTTTCATTGTTGGCATACATTATAGATACTATAGCAGTATTATCATTAATAGCTTTTTTCAAATCATCTATATTAATGTTTCCATCAGTATCTACATCTAAAAGAGTGATTCTATAACCCAAACGCTCTAATGATTTACAAGTTTCTATAACAGCAGGGTGTTCTACTCTGGTAGTGATAATATGATTCTTTGTAGGGTAAGCTTCTATTGTACCTCTAATGGCCATATTATCTCCCTCGCTTCCGCAAGAAACAAAACAAACTTCTATAGGGTCGCATCCTAAAAAGTCAGCAACCTCTCCTCTTGCTTTTTCCATTTCTTTATGCACAGCACCTGCTGGGCTATACATACTTGAAGGGTTATAATATTGGTCTTTGAAATATGGAAGCATAGCATCCAAAACTTCTTGATATACTCGAGTAGTGGCATTATTATCCATATATATAATTTTGTTTTCAGGCATAATTTACACTCCTACTACTTCTAAATCTTTATCAACCAGCTCTTTAATTTTAGGCTCAACAAAGCCTTTCAAAGTGTTCTTAGAAGCCATACAAGAAGAACAAGCTCCCTTAAAAGATATTTTTACTATGTTGCCTTCTATATCCACTAATTTACAGCTTCCTCCATCCATTTTAAGCATAGGGTTAATTACTGTTTCTATTGCTTCTTCTATTTTTTTAATCTTTTGAACTGTAGTGAGAGGGGCATTCTTTTGAGCTCTTTCTCTCTCAGCAAGCTCTTCATTTAATATATCTTCTAATTTAACTTTACAAGCCCCGCATCCGCCGCCTGCTTTAGTATAGAATGTTATCTCATCTACTGTTGTTAAATTATTTTCTCTTATGGCTCTTTTTATTTTAGTATCTGTTATACCAAAACATTTACAAATTATAGCTCCCTCATCATGTTCATCTTCTTCTACTTTGATTCCTCTGTAATTGTTAATAGCTTTTTCCAATGTTTCCATTCCCATTACAGAACAATGCATCTTCTCCTCTGGAAGTCCTCCAAGCTCCATTGCTATATCTCTATTTGTAATCTTTTTAGCTTCATCTAAAGTTTTACCTTTTATCATCTCTGTTAATATACTGCTGCTTGCTATAGCAGAAGCACAGCCGAATGTTTGAAACTTAGCATCTTCTATTACTTCAGTATCTTTATTAATTTTTAGAGTTAATTTTAAAGCATCTCCGCAAACTATACTTCCAGTCATAGCTTCAGCGTCAGGATTTTCTATCTCTCCAACATTCCTCGGATTTATAAAATGGTCTTTTACTTTATCAGTATATTCCCACATATATTTTACCTCCGCTAATAATTATTTATTAATATCGTCGAGTATCTTTTGTATAGTAGGTATACAACTTCCGCAGCCAGTTCCTGCTTTTGTAATTTTTGATACCTCTTCTACTGTTTTTAATTTATTTTTCTTTATGGCATCTATAATTTGACTTTCCTTAACACCCATACAGAAACATATTGTTTTATCGTCAGACATATTTTTATCTCCTATTATTTATTTTAGTTTAATGTTATAAAACAGACTATAATATTATTTGAAAAATATTAATATTCTATAACCCTTCATTGTTAGAATATTATAACAGTTTAAAAATAAATATCAAGTACAATAACATATTATTAATTTATTGATTTTTAGTACTTTAAGTAAATTAACAATATAACACAAATTAAACTTTACAAAAATGATTATTTGGTATAGAATTATGTTAATTATATATTATTTTTATGGGTAATTGCTATGAAAACTATTAGTTTGATACTTGGAAATCATAATCATCAGCCTGTAGGCAATTTTGATTTTGTATGCGAAAATACTTATCAAAATGCTTATAAGCCTTTTTTAGATATATTAGAAAAATATAAAGATATAAAATTTAACTTTCACTATACAGGCTGTTTGCTTCAATGGTTAGAGAAAAATCACCCTGAACATTTGGACGCTTTAGCTAAACTTGTTTCAGAAAATAGAATAGAGCTTCAAAGCGGTGCTTTTTATGAGCCTATAATGCCTTCTATACCAGACAGAGATAAAGATTTGCAAATAACAAAATTAAATAAATATATAGAAAAAAAGTTCAAAACGACTCCCAAAGGTGCTTGGATAGCAGAGAGAGTGTGGGAGCCTACGCTTGTAAAACATTTGGCAAAAAATGGAATAAAATATATTATGATAGATGATTCTCAGTTTCTTACAACAGGAATTGATACAAAAAATATGTTTGGCTATTTTTTAACAGATGATGAATCTTATAAGCTTAATATATTTCCTATATCTCAAGAACTTCGTTATTTAATACCATTTAGAGAAGTAGAAAAATCAATTGAATATTTAAAATCTATAGCAACAGAAGAAGGAGACAGAGTAGTAGTTTTACATGATGACGGTGAAAAATATGGAGATTGGCCTGGAACAAAAAAATGGGTTTATGAAGATAAATGGCTTGAAAAGTTTTTTGAGGCACTCACAAAAGAAAAAGATATTATAAAAACTATTACCTATAGTGATTATATAGAAAAATATGCCCCTGTTTCAAAAATATATATACCTACAGGTTCTTATGAAGAGATGCTTACATGGGTTCTTCCTGCTAAGGTGCAAGATGAGTTTCATTCAAAACAGGAAGAGTTAAAAAAGCAAGAAGAAAATGAAATAGTAACAAGGTTCATGCGCGGAGGTTTTTGGAGAAATTATTTCTTTAAATATTCTGAAAGCAATAGAATGAATAAAAGAATGCTTTTTGCTTCAAATATGGTTAGCGAATTGGATAAGTCTAAAGAAAAAGAAGAGGCTTTAGATTATTTATTACAAGGGCAATGCAACTGTCCTTATTGGCATGGAACATTTGGAGGACTTTATTTAAATAATTTAAGGCATGCTACTTATGCTAATCTTATAAAATCAACTTCAATAGTAGAAAAAAAGAAATATGGAAGCGGCTATTTTATGAACTATGATTTGGATTTTGATATTGACGGCAGAGATGAGGTTGTGGTTAGTTCAGAAAAATCAAGTTTAGTGTTTCATACTTTAAGTGGTTCAATTATAGAATGGGATTTAAAAACTACTAACCCTATAAACCTAATAGACTGCTTAAAAAGAAGAGAAGAGGCTTATCATATTGCAGCTGTTAGAAATGCAAGCAAACAATCAAGTGAAAATGAACATGTATCAATTCACGAGATAGCTAAAAAGATAGATGATAATATTGCTAAATATTTGGTGTTTGATAAAAATGAAAAGGTATTTGCTGTTGATCATTTCTTAAAAACAATGCCTAATGCTGAAGAGTTTCAATTATTAAAGTATGATGAAGAGGCTGATTTCTTTGATTCTTATTATAATTTAATTGAAAACAATATAAACAAAAATAATGCTAATATAGTTTTTGAAAAAAATGGTTTAGTTAATGGCAAAGAAATTCTTTTAACAAAAAAATATATTGTAGAAAAAGACGGCAGTTTTAATATAAACATAACAATATTAAACAAATCTAATGAAAATATAAGTTTTGTTTATGCTTTAGAAAATAATATTACTTTGCTTGCTGGAAATGAAAAAGACAGATATTATATTGGAGAAAATAATAGAATATCTGATAATTTGTCAAGCACAGGTGAATACAGAGGCAAAATATTTGGTATGGCAGATGAAGGATATATAAAAATAAAATTATTCTTAGAAGCTAATGAAGAGACAAATTTCTTATATATGCCAAATTATACTATATCTGATGCTGTTGATAAACTTGAAATGAATTATCAAAACTCAACTGTGGTATTATGTAAGGATATAAATTTAAAACCAAATGAAAAAGCAGAATATAATATTAAAGCTTATATAGAAGAATTAAAATAACGAAAAAAGAAGGTAACTGTTAAATGAAGCTGTTCTATATAATATCTAATAAAAAACATTCCGGTAAAACTTATGTAGCTTCTAATATTGTAGAATCAATAAAAATATTGGGAAGAAGTATTTGTTATTACAAGCCTTTTGTAATGGAGGTGAAAAATAATAAACTATTTGACTGCGAATATATAAAAAATACCACTACATTAAATGCTTCTGACATTTTTGTTTCTTATGCTACAAATGGTAATCTTTCTCCGCTTCATAGTATAAACACAAAAATAGATGAGAGAGAGATTACAGATTTGATAGATGAATGTAAAAAAAATTATGATTATATGGTATTAGAATCCTTATGCCTTTATGACCCAATAAAAGAAAATTATAATTTTTTAGATTTAATTACAGATATAGAAAGATATAATAATGAATTGCATATTATACCTATAGTAGAATATGATACAAATGTAATTCACTCAAGCTTTGAACAAGTAGAACTTTTTCATCAAAGAGGATTTAAAATACCATTTATAGTTATAAACATAAAAAAAGATATATTTGTGCAAAACGAAGTTATAGCCTATATTAGAAATCAAATATCTCCTATAAAACTGCATACAACTATATTTGATGATTCGGCAGAAAAGACAAAAATTACAGAGATAAAATATCCAAATATAATAAAAGATTTAATATAAATAAATGTCTATACCGTCTTTATAGAGCTTTTTCTTTCTACGACTTCTGGGTTATAAATTATTTTTGAAGATTTTTCTGTAAATAATTGTCCATTCCCAAACAGTATATATTCTACGCTATACAATATTTTTTCATACAATTTTTGGTCTATAGAACTTAACCCTAAAAATTCAGATATCTCTAAATTATCAAATCCAATAACTCCAATATCTTCACCCATTTTATACCCTAATTCATCTATTGCTTTTATTCCGCCTATAGCCATCTGATCGCAAAAATAAAATATAGAATCTATACTTTTATCATTTAAAGCATTTTTTGTAGCATAATAAGATTCTTCCATAGAAAAATTATTAGTAGTTATTAATTTGCAATCTATGTTAAAATCATTACATGCCATTTTTACACCATCATATCTTTCTTTTACATCTCCGCTTAAATCACAATGTGTAATAAATATAGGTTTTTTCCAATTGTTTTTGTATAAATGTTCAATAGCTAACCTTCCGCCTAAATAATCATTAACATCTATATTAAGTCCGTATTCTTGCTGCGGCATATTTAAAAATACTGTAGGTATTAAAAAATCATTTGTACTTTCTTTTGTTTCTATTGCCAAACTAATTATACCTCTGATATCATTCCATATTTTTTTATTTTTTTTTAGTAATATATTTAAAGGTATATTATCAGCATTTTCATATAATCTAATAGTAATATTATATTTTAAAGAAATCTTTTGAAGATATTTTATAATGTCAGAAACTATCATTAAATTATGATCTCTAAGTATAAATAATATATCTCTATAATCTTTTTTTACAATAGTCCTTAAATCTTCAGGATAATATTTAGCTAAAACTGACATTATTTCTCTGAAAGTGTCGGTGTGTAGTTTTTCTGGAGTATAAAAAAACCTTTTTACAGTAGTTTCAGCAATATTGAGCATATTTGCAATATTTTCTATTTTTTCTTTTTGCCCCATTATATTTCCTTAAAATGATTAACTAATGAATTATTATAAAACATTTTTTATAATAAACAATATAAAAGAGGTTTTGATAATTATTTTTTTATCAAAAAAATGATATTTTTTTATATAAAAAATGAAAAAATAGTTTCATTTTATTGAAATAATAATTTTTTTGAGTATAATATTATTTGTATAAAACAAAATAATATAAATAAAATTTAATTATGAAGGATATAAATATGAAATTTGTTTTAGTAGGTGCAGGAAGTGCACAATTTGGATGCGATATGCTTGGGGATATTTTTTCAACAAAGTCATTAGAAGGTTCTCATATTACTTTGCTTGATATTAACCCTGATGCCTTGAAAAAGGTATATGATTATGTAAAAGAGTTTATAGCAGCTAATAGTTTAAATTTTACTGTTGATGCTACAACAGATAGAAAAGAAGCTTTTAAAAATGCAGAGTTTATTATAAGTTCTATAGAAGTAGGAAATAGATTTAAATTATGGGATGAAGATTGGAAAGTACCTATGCAATACGGTATTCATCAAGTTTATGGGGAAAATGGAGGACCTGGAGGAGTATTTCATTCTTTAAGAATTATTCCGCCTATTTTAGATATAGTAAAAGATGCCATGGATATATGTCCTAATGCTTATATATTTAATTTTTCTAACCCTATGACAGCTATATGTACAGCTGTAAAGAGAGCTTATCCTAATGCTAAGTTTATAGGCATGTGTCATGAGATAGGCTGGCTTCATAAATGGCTTCCAAAGATATTAAAAATGAATTATGAAGATTTTGAGATAAAAGCTGGCGGACTTAACCATTTTAGTTGTTTATTAGAGATAAAAGATAAAAAAACAGGAAAAGATTTATATCCTGAAGTATTAAAAAATGCACATAGTTATTTTGAGCATGAAGTAGGTTATAGTGATTTATTAAAATATGCTATAGAAAATAATGCCTTCTCAAAAACAGAGAGTTTTGACCATTCTATAGAAGAGAAATTAAAAGGTGAGTTTATATGGGCTGACAGAAGACTTTTAAAAGTAATATTAGAGAAATATAAATTATTGCCTATAACAGTAGATAGTCATTTTGGAGAATATGTATCTTGGGCTTGGGACGTTGTTGATCATAGGGGTATATTAGATTTCTATGATTTATATAAGACAGTATTATCACAGGCAGAGCCAAAAATAGAATTAAAAGTAAAAGAGAGAGCTTCAAGCATAATAGATGGTATAGTTACAAACAATAAATATGTAGAAGAGGCTGTAAATATTTTAAACGATGGATTAATAGAAGACCTTCCTAATTGGATAGCAGTAGAAGTACCTGCCGAAGTAAGTAAAGATGGTCTTAAAGGTGTAAAACTCAATAATGTACCTAAGGGTTATTTATCTTTATTAAGAAACTATGTAAGTGTATATGATTTAACTGCAGAAGCTGCTATACATCATAAAAAAGAATATGCTATACAAGCTATACTTGCAAATCCTGTAGTTAATGTATGTAAAAACACTGAAGAGATGGTAGATAGAATGATAGCATTACAGAAACCATATTTAGATTACTTAAAATAATATTAAGTGGTGTAAATATTATATACTTTTTTGGATAAATAAATTAGTACTAAACATTACTATTAATATTACATTAAAGCTATATATTATAGACAATAGAAAAATGCTATTTGGAGAATGTTAAAAAATAAAATAAGCATACCTTAGTAAAGATTCTACATTTGAAGTTGTGTTGTTACGCTTCTTATTATAATGGGCTTAGCTTGCAATATAAACAAACTTTTCAGGGGCTTTTAAAAAGCCCCTTTATTATATTTTCTATATATAAAATTGAAACATTTGCACTTTTTGGTGTCCACCTTTAGATGTGATTAAATTAAATAATTCATCTTGCATATAAAATTATTATGACTTTGTATTAATTTTATACTTGCACTTTTTGCAACTTTTTGCGGCGGGAAAAAGTTGATAGAAAATAATATTTTTAATATATATTAAAAATATTTAACTCCTTTATTTTAGTTATTTCATGATTTTGCCCCTGCGAAGCGTGCACGTAATGTAGCACTCCAGTTCTTTTATGACCAAAGGGCTCTTTCAGGACGACTGAAAGGAGTACCTTTAGGTATGGTATAAAAGAAGCTTATATCTTTCGGATACGCTTCGCGAAGAACTGCATTTTTATTAAATAACTATTATTCCTCTGTTTGGAATATTTAAAACTTTTATTTCTGATTCTATTTTCTTTTTAGCAAAACTTTCTTTCATTGCATTAGAAACTTTTTTAATAATATTTTCATCGTTTTTAACCAATGCTAATATTGAAGAACCTGCTCCGCTAATAGTAACAGAGTAAGCACCTGACTCTTTAGTTCGTTTAAATAATTCTTTAAGCCCAGGAATAAATTTAGCTCTATAATCTTGATGTAGTTTATCATCTGTAGCTACTTCAAGTAAATCAAGCCTATTTGAAGCTAATGCAGAAGTAAGAAGTGCTGCTCTTGAAATATTAAATATAGCATCTTTAAAACTTATATCTTTGGGTAGAGCATTTCTTGCTATTTCAGTGCTTAAATGAAAATTTGGAATAGCTACTATTGCTTTTAAATTTTTTGGAGCATTAATTTTAACATATTTAAAATCTTCATTTTTACGTACAACACCAGATATAATTCCTCCAAGTATGGCAGGTGAAACATTATCAGGGTGCCCTTCAAGCTGAACAGCCATATTTAATATATCATCTTCAAGAGAGAGTTTATTTCCTAATATATAATTAGCACTAAGAAGCCCGCCAATTATTGCAGCAGAACTGCTTCCAAGCCCTCGTGAAAGAGGTATTCTATTTATACATTTTATAATATATCCTTTTTCAGGTTTTGCTTTTAATTTTTTATATACGAGCTTCATAGCGTCAAGTATCATATTATTGTCTTTTGATATCTCTTTTTCACCTTCGCCTGTTATTTCAAATTCTATTTTTTTAGAGTTTTCATTTTCGTATATATGTATTTCATTATATAAATCTAAAGCAAGCCCCACACTGTCAAAACCAGAACCAATATTAGCAGAAGTAGCAGGTATTTTGAAAGTTACTAATTTTTTATTAGATTTATTATTTTTAGATTTATCCATAATTATATTCCTATTGCTTTTCTTATCTCTTCTATATTGTTATCTACTTTTATAGGTGCATTGCAAATTTTTATAGCATTATCAGGGTCTTTAAGTCCATTACCTGTTAATACAGAAACTACAACATCGCCTTTTTTAAGTTTGCCAGCTTTATAAGTTTTTATAACTCCAGCCAAAGAAGCAGCAGAAGCAGGCTCAGCAAATATACCTTCTTCTCTTGTGAGCATTTTATAAGCTTCTAATATTTCATCATCAGTAACAGAGTCTATAAAACCATTAGATTCATTAGCAGCATTAACAGCGAGTTTCCAGCTTGCAGGATTACCTATCTTTATAGCAGTAGCCAATGTTTGAGGATTTTCTATAACTCTGTTTTGCACTATAGCAGCAGAGCCTTCAGCCTCAAAACCTATCATCTTTGGTAAGTTTGATACCTTTCCGTTTTCTTTGTATTCTTTAAAACCCATCCAGTAAGCAGATATATTTCCAGCATTTCCAACAGGTATAGCTAAATAATCAGGAGCTTTTCCTAAAGTATCGCAAATTTCAAATGCAGAAGTTTTTTGTCCTTGAAGTCTGAAAGGATTTAATGAATTTACTAATGTAATAGGATATTTATTTGTAATATCAACAACAGCTTTTAATGCCTCATCAAAGTTTCCTTTAATAGCTATAACCTTAGCACCATACATCAAAGCCTGTGCTAACTTTCCTAAAGCAATATTTCCATCTGGAATAACTACTATACATTGTATACCGCTTCTTGCAGCATAGGCAGCAGCAGATGCAGAAGTATTTCCTGTAGAAGCACACATTATAGCTTTAGAACCCTCTTCAAGTGCCTTAGCAACTGCCATTACCATTCCTCTATCTTTAAATGAACCTGTAGGATTAAGTCCGTCATATTTAAAATATAATTCTATTCCTCCAAGTTCATTTCCTATCTTTTCAGCTTTTATTAAAGGGGTATTCCCTTCATGTAAGGTTATCAATGGGGTTTTATCTGTAATAGGTAAATATTCTCTATATTCTCTTAAAAGTCCATTCCATGCTTTCATAATATTATCCTTTTTAATTTTATTTATTTATAAAAATTAATAATTATTATTAATAGTATTTTATATAGAATATAATATAAACAACAATTTTTCAAGTTTTAATTACTATTAAATAAAAAATTTTGTAATATACTAAAAATTTTTAAGTTTGTCAAAATTATTTTTTGCAGGGCTTTGCCCCGCACCCCAGTTCTTTTATTGGTATAAAAGAACCAAAAGAACTGCATTTTTATGAAGTATATCTAAAAATATATTGTATTATTTTTATATATTTCTTAGATATAAAAATTAAATATTTGCACTTTTGCGAAATGTATACGAATAAGTGAAATAATTTGCACTTTTTGCAACTTTTTGCGGCGGGAAAAAGTTGAATAAAACAAAAACTTAGATGACGAAATATAATTCTTTGCTGTATACTAAAAAAATTGACAAACTCAAAAAATTTTAGTATATACTTATTAATATTTGATAAATTATAATTTAGTTTTTTAATAATCAATTTTTATAATTTATAATAAAGATTCTCTATTATAATCTGTTATATCAGTTCCTATTTTTTTAGCCAATTCTTTTACTGTAATTTTTTTATCATATATAGCATTAAGCTCAGCATCTGTCGCCCCTAAAAGCTCAACAAAAATAACTTTTCCATTTGGAGTATTTATTTCTCCTGCTTCATCTGGTATAGTGATAAAGCCTGTGATTTTTGATTTCTGTTCGGCATCAATTCCTTCTTTTTGTTTAGTCCATATATATTCATAAGGATTGAAAACCGCACCGCTTTCAAATGAATATTTTGCTAATTGCTGTAAAAATCCTACTGCAGTTTTTATTTCATTATCTTGAGTATCATCATCTTTTGTATTATTAATTTGTTTTTCATTCATTTTTAATTTGAAAGTAAGTTCAAAACCAAATCCGCTATACTCTTTATTCTCTGATTCTTTTTCATAAAGTTCACTGAATCCGTAAGTAACAAAATGATAGTATCCATTTCCTCTGTAAATACTTATTCCGTCAAGAGGGTCTTTTCCGCCTAGCATATAACTTATTATAGGTCTGTAATGCAGAGGTTCTTTTTGTTCAGGATATATTTTCTCAAATGTTTCTGTGATAGCGTCGAAACCTGATGTATTTATCTCTTCGTTTAAATCTTCATTACTCATCATTTTATTCTCCGAATTATTATGTTAATTGTTATAAAATACAGCATAAATAATTATTTTTCAAGGCTTTCATTAATGATAAAATATATATTTAAATCTATTTGATTATTATTATATTTTTTATAAATATACTTTGTTAGTATATTTAATTTTTTATTTTATCTATTTTTTTTGGATAGCGGTAATTTTAATATAAAGAATGCTTGCTTTTTTATACTAAAAAATATACAATAATTCATATTTTTTAATAAAATTATGATTATTTTACTTATTTAAATAAAAAATCATATAATTTATACACCTTATTGGAGTAAACTATTATGAGAAAAGTAATTGATTTTAATACTAATTGGAAATTTATAGAAAGCTGGAGCGATGATATAAAAAATAATATTATTAAATCAACAAGCGTAACTTTGCCGCATACTGTAAAAGAAATACCGCTTCATTATTTTTATGAAGAAGATACTTGGCTTGTTACAGGATACCAAAATGTGTTTAATTATAATAAAAATGATTTTTTAAATAAGAGAGTTTTAATAAACTTTGAAGGGGTAATGGCTGCTGCGGAAGTGTTTGTTAATGGAAAAAGCTTTGGCGAACATAAAGGAGGGTATTTACCTTTTGTTCATGATATTACAGATTCTTTAGTTGATGGAGATAATATTATATCCGTTAAAGTTGATAGCACAGAGAGAAAAGATATTCCGCCTTTTGGAAATGAAATAGATTATTTATGTTATGGTGGTATATATAGAGAAGTGCAAATTATTATAGTTGATGAAGTTTCTATAGAGAATGTTATGGTGATAGGGGATGCCAAACAAAACATTAATGGAAAAATTAGAATAAGAAACAGTAAAAAAGAAGATAAAAAGGAAACTTTATTTATAAATCTATATAACAGAGAATATCATATATGCGAAATAAAGAAAGAAATTACTTTGAAAAAAGATGAATTATTTACTGATATAAACATAAAAGAATATATTGACAGTGATAGAATAGAGCTTTGGAATGTTAATAACCCTAGGCTTTATAGATTAGAAGCTTCTCTTTCTAATGAAGATGCTGTTAGTGTAAATATTGGTTTTAGAGATGTTGAGTTTAGTGTAGATGGATTCTTTTTGAATGGAGAGAGAATAAAATTAAGAGGCTTAAACAGACATCAAAGTTTTCCTTATGTTGGTTATGCTATGCCTGCAAGAATGCAGAAAAAAGATGCTGATATATTAAAATTTGATTTAGGACTTAATATAGTTCGTTCATCTCATTATCCTGCTTCAAGACATTTTTTGGATAGATGTGATGAAATAGGGCTTATGGTTTTTGAAGAGATACCCGGCTGGCAGCATATAGGAGATAAAGAGTGGCAGAAAGTTGCTATAGAAAATGTAAAAGATATGATAGAGAGAGATTTCCATCATGCTTCTATTATTATATGGGGAGTGAGAATTAATGAGAGTCAGGATAATCATAATTTTTACAAAGAAACTAACAAAGTAGCTCACAAATTAGACAAAACAAGACAAACAGGCGGTGTTAGGTATATAATGGGAAGCGAACTTTTAGAAGATGTATATACTATGAATGATTTTAATTGTGATGGTATTAATGACCCTATAAGAGCTCAAAAATTTGTAACAAAATTAGATAAAAATGTGCCTTATATGATAACAGAATATAATGGTCACATGTTCCCTACTAAGATGCAAGACTCTGAAGAGCGTTTGATAGAGCATACTAAAAGACATTTTGATGTTATTAATGCTGTTGCTATAGATAATCATATATCTGGTTCTACTGGATGGTGTGCTTTTGATTATCATACGCATTATGATTTTGGTTCAGGCGATAGAATATGTTACCATGGTGTTTGCGATATGTTTAGAAATAAGAAATTAGCTGCAAATGTATACTCTTCGCAAATGAACAATAAAAATGGTGTTGTATTAGAGCCTATTACTATATATGCAAGAGGTGAGAGAGCTATAGGCGGAATATCTCCTTTAATGATTGCTACAAATTGTGATTATGTGGAGTTCTATTATAAAAATATACTATTAGCAAAAGAGTATCCTGCTTCTGGAAAATATCAAGGTTTAAAACATCCTCCTGTTATTATGCAGATAGAAAGCAATATTCCGGGTGTTAGTGCTATGAATTGGGAAGATGCTAAAGTTATTGGATATATTGACGGTAATGCTGTAATAGAGAAGCATTTCTTAAAAAATCCTACTTTCAAGGAATTGGAAGTAACTGCTGATGACAAAGAAATTAATGCTGTAAGCAATGGTTCTGCTTGGGACGCTACAAGAATAACAGTAAAAGCTGTTGATGCAATAGGAAATAGACTTCCATATATTAATGAAGCTATAAAAATAGATGTTAAAGGCTCTGGACAATTAATAGGAAATGATAACCCTGTACTTGAGGGCGGATATTACTCTTTCTGGGTAAAATCTAACAACAAAAAAGGCTCTATAACAGTAACTGTTGCAAATGGCAGAGTAAAAACTAAAACTATAGAAATTAAAGTAAAATAATAACATATATACAGAAATAAATACATTTGTTTTTGCAATATAGATGTTATTAAATTTTTTTATGCATTTACGGCTAAAAAAATTTCGTTAGTTTGCACTAAAGTATTCCTTTCGCTTGTCCTGAAGGACTCCCTTAGGTCGCAAAATAAGCAGATGTTTTGTGGAGCAGCAGCTGAAAATAATAAAGTATGAAAATTGAAATAAAATGCAAAATTTTTTACTAAAAGCCGAATATTTTTTAATGTTTTTTGGAGTGTTGTTATGACTTTGAATTTTACTAAAATGCATGGTATAGGAAATGATTATATATATATAGACTGTTTTAAAGAGAATTTTACCGTTGAAGATGCCAAAAAATATTCTCCAATTTTAAGTCATAGACATTATTCTATTGGGGCTGATGGTATTGTTTTAATAATGCCGAGTAAAATAGCTGATGTAACTATGAGAATGTTTAATTATGATGGTTCTGAGTCTGAAATGTGCGGAAATGGTATAAGATGTGTAGCAAAATATGCTTATGATAATGGTATATCAAAAAATAATCCTATGAAAATAGAAACATTGAGGGGAGTGCTTGAGGCTAATCTGTTTATAAAGAATGGTGAAGTTGATAGTGTAGAGATAAATATGGACTCTCCTATACTTGAAGGATTAAAAATACCAACTACTATAGATAAAACTCCAATAATAGATGAACCTATTACTTTTAATGGAAAAACTTATTATTTTACTTGCGTATCTATGGGTAATCCGCATTGTGTTATATTTGTAGATGATGTTAAAAATATGAAAATTGATGATATTGGAAGCTTTATGGAAAATAATGATATATTTCCAAATAGAACTAATGTTGAATTTGTACAGGTTATTAATAGGGCTGAAGTTATACAGAGAACTTGGGAGAGGGGCAGTGCTGAAACTTTAGCATGCGGTACAGGAGCTTCTGCCGTTTGTGTAGCTGGATTTATTAGTAAAAGAACTGACAATATTATACTCAATCACCTTTTGGGGGGAGATTTGATATTAACTTATAAAGATAATAGCGTTTTTATGAAAGGTGAAGCAAGATATGCCTACAGAGGATATGTAGAATTATAATATTTTTATCTTAAATTGTCTTTAAATAGCTCCTTTAAACGGTTTCTGCATCCCCCGCAAGCTGTACCAGCTTTTGTCTTCTTTACTATATCTTTTAGTGTTTTTAATCCGTATTAATTTTTTAATGTTTCTATCTCTTCAATGGATAATTCTTTACATTTACATACATATTTATTTTCTTCTTTTATCATCATACAGCTCTTTTATATATAATTTATTAACTATTCTAATAGAAAACTAAAAAATATCAAAAACATAAAAAATATAAAAAAATGTTAAAAAACTTCAAAATAGCTATTGAAAAAAAAGAGTATATAGTATATAAAACTACTATAGTAATATACAGTATATTACTATACATTAGTTTGGGAGAGCTATTATGAATAAACCGCCAACAAGAAAGTTTAAAAATTATAACAAAAAACTTGTAAAAATAATACTAGATAATATTGACGATGATGATTATTTTTACAATAAAAAAGTTAATTGGGAGGATTGGGTTATAATGAGGGTAGATGTTGATAATGCTGTAAAGAAGCTTAATTTTGATACATCTATTGAATATTCAGCTATGCTTTTAGAAGATATTTTATATGTATTAAAGGAGTATTAATAATGTGTAATTTATGTCCTAAATATAATACTTGTGTAAAATTATGCGATGAGATGTTAAAGAAGATTAGATACGGCAAGAGAGAGTTTAGGAAAAATAGAGATTATTGTAGGGAAGTGGTGTTAACAGATAAGGATTTGGATAATATACTTTATACAAATAGTTTAAGTTATGTAGAATATGAGAGGCTTTCAAATTTGGTTGTGGCGATACTTTCACCAAAGCAAAAGCAATTATTAAAATTATTTTCAGAGGGTAAGAGTCAGGTGGAGTTAGCGAAGATTTTTAATGTGAGTCAATCATCTATATCACAAAGTTTGCAGGCTATAAAGAAGGAGATATCGAATCAATTTAAGATGGTGATAAACTGTTAAAATAGTATTTTTATAATTTGTAGTTTTTTATGGATTAAGTAAATAATTGAAATAAATTTAGTATAATAAAAAAGGGTGAAGCTATTAAAGCAACACCCTTTTTATTTTTAAGCTATTAGGCTATTATTATTGTAATAATCTAAGAGCACCTTGTGGTAACTGATTAGCTTGAGCAAGCATAGACAAGTTAGCTTGGTTAAGAATTTGGTCTTTAGCAAGTTTAACTGAAGCTTCAGCCATATCTGTATCACGAATTCTGCTTTCAGAAGCCTGCATATTTTCAAAGCCTACCATTAAGCCTTGAGCAGTCATTTCTAATCTGTTCTGATAAGCACCCAAGTCAGCTCTTTGTTTTAATACTTTAAGAAGAGCTTCATCAACCATACCTATAACACTGTTAGCTTTAGAAGGGTTAGAAACACTAATGAAAGTAGCAGTAGTAGCAGGTCCAACTGGATTTTTAAGTCCAAGAGCTTGGCTGTTCATAGTACCTATATAAACGCGTTTTCTTTCGTCCATATTAGCACCGATATGTAACCACATAGAAGCTGTAGGAGTATTTTCTCCTGTAGATCTAGCAAATCTTCCAGTCAACATATTAAGTTTGTTGAATTGAGCTTGTGAAGCAACTCTGTCGATTTCATCTACTAATTGAGAAACTTCGATTTGTACATAAAGTCTGTCTTCATCTGTGTAGATACCGTTAGCTGCTTGTATAGCTAATTCACGAATTCTTTGAAGGATGTTAGTAGTTTCTTCCAAGTAACCTTCAGTAGTTTGAATGAAAGATATACCGTCTTGAGTGTTTCTTTCAGCTTGACGTAAACCGCGGATTTGTGTTCTCATTTTTTCAGATACTGCTAATCCACTAGCATCATCTCCAGCTTGGTTGATTCTCATACCGCTAGATATTTGAGCTGCGTCTTTTCTTAAATCTACTTGGCGGAATTTAAGAGTTCTTTGTGCATTTATTGCACTGATATTATTATTGATAACCATATGGTTCCTCCGTGAAAATTGTTTATTAGTCCATCCTTGAACTAGTATATATTATCGGTTTATGACAATTAATTATTAATTTTTTTTATTAACTTTAGATATTTTTTTATAATTTTTTGGAAAATGTTATGTTTATTATGTATTTATAAGATTTTTTATGTATTTTTTAGTCTATAAACATATATTTATTGATATTTCTTTCTTTTTTAATATACTATCTATAAGTATTATGCAACTTTATTTTTTGTTTAAAAAATTATAAATTTAGGATTTATGATGTTTACAAATAAAGAAAAAATTGAATTTTTCAATGCTGTAGAAGAGGGCGATATTCAGCAAATAAAATATTTATTGAATAAAAATAATTATGTAAATATAAATGTATTTGGAATAGCAAAAATATTAATTGAAAATAATAAAAATGATATTGAAAAAAAAGATGTTGAAAAAAAAGATATTGAAATTGATTTTAAGAATGAAGAAGGATACACTCCTTTAATGATTGCCTCTTATAAAGGAAATACTGACATAGTAAAACTTTTATTGGAGTATAATGCTTCTGTAGATATAACTAACAATTATAATTATACTGCTTTGATATATGCATGTATTTATGGCAATTTAGATGTTGTTAAAATTCTTCTTGAATATAAAGCAGATATGTATATAGAGACTAAATTAGAAAAAAATTATTTAACAACATTGATGATAGCTTGCAGTCAAAATTATACTGAAATAGTTAGAATATTGCTTGAAAATGGTTATGACCCTAATTATAAAAATCAAAGAGGCGAAACAGCGTTTATATATTATATTTCTATAGAAAACAACCCTAGTATAGAAATAATAAAATTATTATTAGAATATGGTGCAGATATAAATGCTCAAAATAGCAAAGGCTCTACAGCATTGATGCTTGCTTCTTACGATGAAGAAAAAAAAGATTTTATGAGGACTTTATTAGAAAACGGTGCTGATACTGAAATAAAAAATAATTTCAATCAAAATACAGCCTTACTTAATGCATGCGAACGAAGAAATATTGAAGGAGTTAAAGTTCTTCTTGAGTATAATGCTAATATAAATGTGCAAGATGAATTTAAAAAAACTCCTTTAATATTAGCTTGTGATGCTGATTCTTATGATATAGTAAAAATATTATTAGAGCATAATGCCGACATAAATTTATCAGACCATAGAAAAGAAACGCCTCTAATGCATGCAGTAGAAGAAAGAAATAGAGATATTGTTGAACTTCTTCTTAAATATAATCCTGATTTAACATTAAAAAGTGAATTTGGAAAAACTGCATTAGATATGGCATACAGTAGAAGTAATTATGTAAAAGAAATAACAGATTTAATAAAAGAAGCTTCATCAAGAGAAATACAATTTTTATATGCTGCTGCTGAAAATAATATTGATAAAGTTTTAAAATATATTGCTGAGGGAATTGATATTAATAACACAATAGATGAATCAGATGACTCAATAGGTTCTAATGCTTTGCTTTTAGCTTCACAGTTTCATCATAAAGAAATAATAAAAATATTATTAGAGCATAATGCTGATGTTAATTTTAAAAATTATTTAAATAAAACAGCTTTAGAATATGTTGCTAATAATGATGATAACTTTGATATAGCTTTAGAGTTTATAAAAAGGGGGGCTGATGTAAACGCTTTAGATAATGAAAATGCTACACCTTTAATGTATGCTGCTTCCCGCAATGCTAAAAAAATATTAAACTTGCTGATAGAAAATAATGCTGATATTAATATTCAAACTAAATCAGGCTACAGTGCTTTAATTCTTGCTGCTCTTAATGATAATCTTGATATAGTAAAAATTTTAATAAAAAATAAAGCCGATGTATTTGCAAGAGATGGTTATGGAAGAAGATGTTCATATTATGCTGATGAAAATGGAAATGGTGAGATGTATGAAATTTTTAGAAAGTATCATGATGATGAATATAAAAAAAATACTCAATTTATTTTTGATGTTTTATATTCCAAAACTGATGAAATAAATAAATATATATCTGAAGGAGGGGATGTTAACTTTCAAGATGATGGCGGGCTTACAGCTTTAACTGTTGTAGAAAAGGTAGAGATTGCAAAGATATTATTAGATAATAATGCAGATATTAATAAAAAAGGAAGGGACGGATATACTCCATTAATGATGGCTGTAAGGAGAGATAATATCAATCTTGTAGAATTCTTTATAGAAAATAATGCTGATCTTAATATTGCAGACCCTGAAGGAAATACGGCATTAATTGTAGCTGCTAAAAATCACAAAGATGATATATTTGAGCTTTTATTAAAAAACGGAGCAGACCCATCTATAAATAATGAAGATTTAGAATTCTATATAGAGTTTGAGGATGAAATGAAAAATATGTTAGAAAAATACAGTAAGTAGTTTTTTATAGTAGTTAAAAATTATTTTGTAAATATGTAATTTAATTATATTTTACTAAATTACATAGTATGGCATTTTATAAAATAATTTTTTTTAAAAAAAATTTATTTAGCTTTTGACTTTATTTCTAATAACAGTTATTATCTAAACCTAACGGTTTTAATTTTATATAGGGGTTTATTTATGAAAAATTTATTAATGGTGAAATTTATAGCACCTTTTATAATATTTTTATTACTATTATTCTTAGCAATTTTTATTATTTATAAGCCCTTATATAGAGAACGATTTTTAAATGAAAGGTATTTAGAATTATTAGAAGCAAAAACAAGAACCGAAAGTTATGTTGATGAATTAAAAAACACCATATATGTTATGGGGGCATATTTAGAGTCTAACCCTAATTTGGTTGAAGTTGGTAATTTTTTAACTAATGTTCAAAAACTTGATTCAGGTTATTTAAATATTTATTTTGGAGATACTGTACCTTATTCTCAGGGAGGTATTTTTATAAATTCGTTAGAAGATTTCCCAGCAACGTATGACCAAACTTCAAGAGATTGGTATAGAGCATCTATTACAACTAATGATATAATGATAAGCAATCCTTATATCGATTATGTATCTAAAAATCTTACTGTAACATTTTCAAAAGCAGTTTATACTAATAACTCTTTAAAAGGTGTATGTGCTGTAGATTTTGATAATATAAACGGCATAGCAGAAAGCTTAAAAAAGAATTTTAAAGAAGAGGTTTATATTGTTTCTGAGAATGGCATTTTTATGACTCATACTAATGATAATTATATATTAAATGAAACAAATAATTTATTTACTTATAAGACTTTTGCTAATTTTAAGGGTAACTTGTTATCACATATTGGGGACTTGGATATAATAAAAGATGAGTGGTATTCTATTCAAAGGGTAGATAATGCTCCTTGGTTATTGGTATTTAAAGGAAGTGCTAAGCCGTTTTATTCACAGTTTAATTTTTTAATGCTTTCTTTATTTTTATGTATAGTTCTCCTTATAATTTTGGAATGTTTATTAGTGGCAAAAATAGTGATACCTTTATCTAATAATTTATACAGGGCTATTGATATAATGAAGCTTATGAAAGAGGGAAAGTTTGATAATAAATTTAATAAAAAAGATTTAGCGAGAAAAGATGTAGCAGGAGTTTTAACTAATTCTATTAATGATATGCAAAATATAATTTATGAAATACTTTCTAAATTAAAAACCAATATATCACTTATAAATACTTCTTCTGAAAAGATATCAGGAGGAATTGATGATTTATCGAATAGAAGTTCAGCTCAGGCTGCTGCTGTTGAGGAGATGACAAGTTCTATAGAAAATTTATTCTCGGCTATATCAAATACTTCAAAAAGTTCATTTGAAGCTAAGAATATGAGTTCTAAAGTTACAGAGTCTACCAAAAACGGAGTTAATGCCGTTAATGAAATATCACATAACATGATGGAGATTTCTGAGTCAAGCAAAGAAATTTCTAATATTACAAAATTAATACAATCAATAGCCTTTCAGACAAACATATTAGCACTTAATGCAGCAGTTGAAGCAGCACGTGCTGGAGAGCAGGGAAGGGGATTTGCTGTTGTGGCTTCTGAGATTAGAGCATTGGCACAAAATGTTAATGAGGCGGCTGGTAATATTACTAACATTATAGATAAAACTGTTTCTAAAATAGAAATAGGAGATGAGTCGGTTAAATCATCTTTAGCTATACTTTTAGAGATAGAAAAATCTGCTAAAGAGGTTTCTGATATATTAGTTAATATATATGAAGCAGCTTCTGAAGAGGAAGATAGTGTAAAACAAATCAATGTTGCTATGAATGAATTAAATGAGATTACTCAGGAGAATTCAGAATTGGCAAATCAAAGTGCTATTTTAGGAAAAGAGGTTGTAAATGGTGCTAATAATTTATCATCTGAATTAGAATATTTTAAAGTTAATACAGATAATTGATGATATTTAATATTGTTATAAAAAATAAAGGACTTGCATATTTACAAGCCCTTTATTTATTTTTTAATTTTCTCCAAAATGAAATCCTACACTAATTAATGCTCCAATAGAATGATGTTTACTTATACTTCTTGAAGCAAATAGTTTTGATACATCATTTTTATTAAAAAACATATATTCATAAAAAAGATTAATGCCTACTACTAGAGCACGATTATCATAAGTGTATATTCTTCTCTCAGCAGATAAGTTTACATATAAAGATATTGGAACTTGATTAAGCTTTTCATTAAGACCATCTATAAAAGGTGTGAATTTAGCACCAGTTGAAATACCATATACATTATATTGATTAACATTCATTGCATTTTCAAAAAATATAGGAGCTACTACAAATTTACAAGCTAAACCAGTATTGATGCTCATTATATCCATTTGGTTTATGCTATATTTATCACTTGGATTATTTCTCACAGATAAAGAACCAAAATTAATTCCTGTATCAAATAATAAATCTATACCTTTAAATTTTTTGCCTATTGGAAAATGATATCCTAATTGTAAATTTAAATCACCTCTTCCTTCAAGTACACTCTCTGTTAAATCTGTAAAACTTCCAACAACTCCAAGTTTAGCAAGAAAGTCTAATGTGAATCCAGCAAACAGATTATTTGAAATTAATACTACGGATGCAATAATTATAAATATTTTAGTTCTCATATTTGTAATCCTTGGCTTTTATTGTTTTTATAAAAATGAGTTAAAATTTAATTATTAAAATAATTTATTTAAAAAATAGATTATTTCCAAAAGATTAATAACTTATTCAAAGTTATAATATTTGCATAGCTCAATGCTTTGCAGTATTTATTGTCGGTCATTCATCTGTTAGCTTTAAATATAAATATTATGTAAACAATTATATAAAATAGTACAATGAAAGTAATTTGTATTTAATAAAAAATATCAGCTAAATAAATTATAAAATAAAGGCATTATAAAACATACTATAAAAGCCCATGCTCCGTAAACATATATATAAAGCACATTTTTAGTGTCTCCTATAGTGATGTTTTTAATATCTTTTATATCTTCATTGTTTTTAAAAATATTTAAAATAGATTTTATATTAAAAAATGTTATAAAAACTAAATTGCCAAGCATAACCAAATTTGTACCTACTAATGTTATTTTGTTTGGGGTAATTCCATACTCTGCTAATCTATACAAAGAAGAAGTTAATACTAATATGTCAAACAATATTGCCACTATAGGAAGTACGATATATAAAGCCTTAGTAAATATACTTGATTTATAATCAACTCTTACAAAGAACATATTTAATACAATTACAGCAAGCATAATATTATAAAGTACAAAAGTAACTCTGTTATCATAAGGTCTTATATCTGGCATTAATAGAAGAAGCAAAAGTATAAATATAAATAATAAACTAAAAGGCATTAATATTCTTGATAAATATATAGAAATATTAGTTTTCATTTTTCTGTAAACTATATATACCAAAAAAGGAAATATAGAAGTTAAAAATGATATGGATAATAATATTAATTTTATTATAATCTCTTCATCTAAAATATTAAAAATATCTTTTATTAAAAATATAACTATAGTTGCAAATATTCCAAATACTGTTGATATTACAGCCGCTATTAAACATGCAAATATTGATATATCTGCAGAAAATGTAAAAAACTCTGAAATAGTTTTAGAATTTAATACTTGAAAACCATTATATGATAAACCTATTATTATGAAAAATATGATAATAGAAAATATATATTTAATATAATAGAACTGTGAATATACTCTTATGTTTTCAATAGTACCAATTGCTGCAAAGAAAATAGTGCTTAAATTGATAATTGATACAAATAAAAAAGATAAAAATATTATAGCAATATTTCTTAAATTAAACTTTGAATTAATATTGAATATTAAACTAAAACAGAAAAAATAAAATATATAAAAATAAAAACTCTCTATAAATAAAATATTAAAATTACTATAAATACTATCAATTAATTTATCAATATTTACAATGTTTAAATAAGAATATATAGTCATTGCTAATGATGCGATAAAACCTATAGCAATAATAATTAGATTTGCTATTAAATTATTTTCTAATATTTTTCTTATTTTAGTATTTATATTATCTATATTGTTTATTAATTTATTATTTTCTTGCATTTTTAAAATCCTAAAATAAATATAGCCTATAATGGTATATGTAATGAAAGTTGATTATAAATGAGCAAGAATAAAAGTCAATGAGAAATTATATTTATTATTATAGAATAGCAGTAAAGAACTATTTATTAAAAAAACTAAAAGTTATAAAAAAATATTTTTTGTTTTTTCATATTAATGCGATAATATTAGATATGTATTTTATTAATGACAGCTATGTATAAAAATACATTGCTTTTATTATAAAATATTATACAATGAAATATCTAAATTTTAAGGGGCGGTAATATTTATGAAAGTAAGTAAATATATGGTTTCACCTTCTATACCAAAAGAGTTAGAGCCATTAATGGAGATAACTAAAAACTTTTGGTGGTGTTGGAATCAAAAAGCAATTAATTTATTGAGGAACATAGATATTGATAACTGGGATAAAAAAGACCATAACCCTATAAGACTTTTAGGGGAATCTTCACAGGAATGTTTCGATACTATGCTTCATGATGATGCAGCTATGATGAACTTAGCTGAAGTTTATGATGAGTTTAAGACATATATGAATCAAGAAACTTGGTATGATAGTTTAGATGATTCTCAAAAGACTAAAAATGAAAAGATTGCATATTTTTCTTTTGAATATGGTTTGCATGAATCTTTGCCAAATTACTCTGGCGGTTTAGGAATATTATCTGGAGACCATTTGAAGTCTGCGAGTGATTTAGGGTTGCCTTTTGTTGCTGTTGGACTTTTATATAGAAAAGGATATTTTAGACAATATTTGAACGCTGATGGTTGGCAGCAGGAATATGATATAGAAAATGACTTTTTTAATTTAGCATTAGAAAAAGTGTTAGATAAAAACGGCGAGACAATGAAAGTTGATGTTGATTTGCCTGGAAGAAAAGTTTATGCTCAAATTTGGAAGGCTAATGTTGGAAGAATAGAGCTTTATTATTTAGATGCTAATATAGAAGAAAATAGTGTAGAAGACAGAGATATTACAGCTCAGCTTTACGGCGGTAATTTAGAGACAAGAATACAGCAAGAGATACTTCTTGGTATTGGAGGTATTAAGGCATTAAATAAACTTGGAATAAAACCTACTATTTATCACATGAATGAAGGACATAGTGCTTTTCTTTCTTTAGAGAGAATGAGACAGCTTATGGAAAACAATCATCTTGATAAGAATGCTGCAAGAGAGGTTGTTTATAGTTCTAACGTATTCACAACACATACACCTGTGCCTGCTGGTAACGATGTATTTCCTATGGATATGGTACAGAAATATTTTAGCGAGTATGTTAAACATATTGGCATGTCTATGGATGAGTTCTTAAGACTTGGAAGAATTAATCCTGATGACAATAAAGAAAATTTCTGTATGACAGTTTTAGCACTTAATTTGTCTGCTGAAAATAACGGAGTAAGTTTGCTTCATGGTCATGTTTCAAGGGCTATGTGGAAAGATATATGGAAAGGGGTGCCAGAAAATGAGCTTCCTATTGATGCTATTACTAATGGTATTCACACATTAAGCTGGATATCTTTTGATATGCAAAACTTATTAGATAGATATTTAGGTCCTCGTTGGAGAACTAAGCCTTTAGAGCATGAGGTTTGGGAGAGGGTGCAAAGAATACCTGATGCTGAACTTTGGAAAACTCATGAGAGAAGAAAAGAGCGATTAATAGATTTTTGCAGAACTAGATTAAAATCTCAAATTACAAACAGAGGCTTTACAAAAAATGAAATAGAGCATGCTGACCAAATATTGTCACCTGATGCTTTAACTATTGGTTTTGCGAGAAGATTTGCTACATATAAAAGAGGTACTTTATTATTTAGAGATTTAGACAGATTAAAAAAGATATTAAATAATAAAGATAAGCCAGTGCAGATAATATTTGCTGGTAAGGCACACCCTCACGATAATGGCGGTAAAGAGCTTATTAGGGAGATATCTGAAATTTGCAGAAGAGAAGATTTTAGAGACCATATAGTATTTTTAGAAGACTATGATATTAATGTAGCAAGATATATGGTTCAGGGGGTTGATGTATGGCTTAATAACCCAAGAAGACCATTAGAAGCTAGCGGTACAAGCGGCATGAAAGTTCCGCCTAATGGTGGTTTGAACTTCAGCGTATTAGATGGTTGGTGGGATGAGGCTTATGACGCTCAAAATGGTTGGGCTATTGGTAATAGAGAAGAGTATTCAGATTTAGAGTATCAAGATGATGTTGAGAGCAAGGCTATATATAATGTATTAGAAAATGAGATTATTCCTCTTTATTATAACAACAGAGGAAGAGATGATATACCTCGTGAATGGGTTGCTGCTATGAAATGGAGTATGCAAACTGTTTGTCCTGTATTTTCTACAAATAGAATGGTTGCTGATTATTATAATAAGTTTTATAATAAAGCAAGCAAGAGATATTTGCATATGATTAAAAATGACTTTGAAAAGCCTAAAGCTTTAAAAGAATGGAAAGAAAATATATATTCTAAATGGTCTAAGGTTTCTTTTGAAAATACTATTTCTGAAATGCCTTCAGGAAATTTGAAAGTTGGAAGCAAATTTGAAATAAAAACTATAGTAAATCTTGGAGATATAGCACCTGATTCTGTGAGAGTTGAGCTTTATTATGGTAAATTAAGCATGAAAGAAGAGATTATAGAGCCTTCTATAATTGAAATGAAACATTCTGCTGATTTAGGTAATGGAAGACATTCATTTAGCGGAGCTTTAGTATGCAACAATAGCGGACAGAGCGGTTTTGCTATAAGGATGTATCCATACAATAAAGATTTGAGTTACAAATTTGATATGAAGCTTATTATTTGGAGCTAATATTATTTTGATTTAAATATCAAAGGGTTTAACTTAAATAATTAAGTTGAGCCCTTTTTTATTTGTATATGCTAAAGAATTATATTTTTTAAATCTGTATTTTTTGCAAAACTTATATTAGATTTTTACTGTAACAAAAACTTTTTGAATATTTGGTGTAATTTGTAAGATTATAATTTTTTAAGAAACTTATAAATTTATTAGTGTATATTAATTTATTATTTTTTATGAGGATAAAAATATGTTGGCTGTATTTGTTAATATGATTGCTGTTTTTATTGGTTCTATTGTGGGAATAATATTTAAAAATAATTTATCAAAAAAATATGAGAGAGTTGTATTTATTTCTGCGGGTATTATATCTTTAACTATAGGTATTTCTATGGCTATTATAACTGAGCATATACTTATATTTGCTATATCTATTATGCTTGGCGGACTTACTGGTACTATGCTTTCTATAGAAGAGAAAATTGAATCTTTTGGTAAAATTATAAAAAAGACTTTTTCATTTAAAGATAATGCTGGGAATTTTAGTTTAGGTTTTTTAACATCATCAATACTTTTTTGTTCTGGTTCTATGTCTATAGTAGGTTCTTTTCAGGCTGGCACTAATGGTAATTACGATTTAATATTTACTAAGAGCGTGATAGACGGTTTTGTTGCTATATTTATGACAACGGTTTATGGAATAGGGGTTGCTTTTTCTGTAATTAGCATATTTGTTTATCAGGGAGCTTTAACTTTGCTTTCTTCTTTTTTAGAGCCTTATGTTTCTCAGACTATGCTTAATGAGGTTTCTGCTGTTGGGGGTGCTACGGTTATGATGATAGGGCTTAATCTTCTAAATATTACAAAGATTAAAACTGGGGATTTTTTGCCTGCTTTGATTTATGCTATTTTTTTAGTTTTAATTATACCATATATTCCTTTTTTATGATATAATCCAAATACTTTCAATTTTTATTAGGATTATTTATGAATACTATTTTAAAAGATTATTTGGAATATGCTAAAGAAAAATCTAATATAGATGAAGTTCAAGATACAAAATTAATTAAAAAAAATGAAAAGTTTTTAAAATTAAAAGAATTAGAACATTCTGATGAGATGCCTGCAATATGTAAAGAGCTTTCTCTTTCACTTAATGATATGGATATATTAAAATCTTTTAGTGCTTCTAATTTTATTGCACATTCATTTTATCATGATGATAATATTGACGAAGAGATTGGTAAAAGAATAATAGATTTATTTTACAAAAATATTTATTATGCCTGCAAATATATAAACGATGCTGCTTTAGCATACAATATAGATGAAGATGATTTAACAACTGATGATATAGAGAATTTAGATATTGATATAATGTATAGAATAGATTATGAGGCACTTGCTTCTTTTACTGGTATTGATACTATGATACCTGCGATTATGACTTTAACATGCGGCAATCTTAATCTTCGTGAATATTTTAGAAGTTTAGAGCCTACTGAATATATAGAGTATATAGAAACTTATATTCCTAGTATGAGATATTTGCATGTTGGAATTGATGCTTCATTAAAGACTAAAATACTTGTATTATCTCCAAAGGTTGAGAGGGGATTTTTTATTGAAACTGCTGATACTAATAATTGCTTTCATTTAATTACTCTCCTTGAAAATGAGATTTACAATAAAAAATTATTAAAAAGATATGGAATAGATAATTTCGAGTTTAATGATTTGGTTTACAAAGTTGCAAAAGGAGAGGAGTATTCTCAAGAGATTATTGAAACAAATGCCCATCAGCAATACTATACAATATATGCTTTACAAAATGATGGTTCATATAAAATAGAAGATGATAATGGAGAGCTTGATTTGGATAATATTTTGCATAGCGATATTTCTCCAGAAGATATACCTCAAATTGAAGGCACTCCTATTATTATAATGGACAGTGAAGGCATGTGGACAAAACCTATAAAATGGGATAATAGTTATTTTACAAAGCTACATCAGAAGTTAAACCCTTATGTTAATATATTAGATGAGATTACAGACGAAGAATACAAATCTTGTATAGATAAGATAAAGAAGTTTAATTGATTTTTTAATATATCTAAAAAATTATATTTTGTCATAAAAGTTTTTATTTTATTCAACTTTTTCCCGCCGCAAAAAGTTGCAAAAAGTGCAATTGTTAGAATTCTAATAATATGTATAAAATATTATATAATAATTGTTTTTTAGTTAAAAATGCAGTTGTTTTGCTTCTTTTATACCAATAAAAGAACTGGGGTGCTACCCTACGGGCACGCTTCGCAGGGGCAAAGCCCTGCAAAATAATTAAAATTCAAAATATAATTTTGACAGACTTAAAAAATTTATTATCAAAAATATTTTTATTTTTTATTTTAGTATCTATAAGAATTAATTCTTTTAATTTTTTCAACTTTTTTAATTCAGGAAGTTTTTTTATAGAACTTGAAAGAATATGTAATTCTTCTAAATTTTTTAATTTGCAAATAGAATCAGAAAGTTCTTTTAAATTATTAGAACCTATTAAAAGTGTTTGTAAATTTGTTAAATTAAATAATTCTTCAGGAAGAGTTTTATATTTATTATAGCTTATATTTAAATATTTAAGCTTCTTTAAATAAGCAATTTCTTTAGGTATAATTTCTATATTGTTGCTCGATAAATCAAGAGCTTTTATATTTTTTAAATTTGAAATTTTTAAATCAATATTAGTAATTTTATTTGCACTTAAATCTAAATTTTTTATATTCTCTAAATAAAAAATTTCTTCCTGAATATTATTTAAATTATTTTCGCTTATATTAAGAACTTCTAATTTTTTTAGATTTATAATTTCTTTTGATATACTGCTTATTTTATTCTCATAAATATTAAAGATTTTTAAGTTTTTCAAATTTGATATTCCATCATCAATAAAACTAATATTATTTCCAGATAAATTTATTTCTTCAAGATTTTCTAAACTATAAATAAAATTCGGTATTTCATCAAAATCATTATACATAAACCAAATTCTTTTTAATGATTTTAATTTAGAAATTTCATCTAAAAATAAATTACAAGGCAATCCATACAAATCAAGCTCTTCAATATTCTCTAATTCTTCTTTGCTTCTTGGGAAATTTTCTATTTTTAACTCCAAAGCCCAAGAAATAATTTTATTAAAATCTTTATCTGATAGCATAGAATGAACTATACTAAAAATTTTAAAGTTTGTCAATTTTTTGTTGTTCTTTTTCTTGCAGCTTGCACCCATACCTAAAGGTACTTCTTTCAGTCGCAGGCACTTCCTTCGGTCGCGGTGCGGACTTCGTCAAAGTTTTTACCCTACGGGTACGCTTCGCGAAAGTGCAATTTCTTTAGCTTTATATATTTGAAATATCTATTAAATATAATATAATACTCATATTTTTAGATAAATATGCAGCCTTTTTGCTTCTTTGTGGCAACAAAAGAAGTGGGGTGCGGGGCAAAGCCCTGCAAAATAATTAAAATTAAAAAAATAAATTTTGAGCAAATATAAAATTTTAAGTATATACTAAAATAATTTTTAGCTGCTGTATATATTCTAAAATTTAATTAATAAGATTCTTCACTTCATCCCAGCTTAGTTTATTAATGTCGCCCATTGAATCGCCTACTACTGTATCAATAAGCACTCTTTTTTTGTTTTGAAGCTCTAAAATCTTCTCTTCTATTGTTCCTCTTGTTACTAATTTATAATTGGTTACCACTCTTTTTTGTCCTATTCTATATGCTCTGTCTGTTGCTTGGTCTTCAACTGCAGGATTCCACCATAAATCATAATGTATAACAGTGTCTGCCTGTGTGAGTGTGAGTCCTGTGCCTGCTGCTTTTAAACTAAGCAAAAATATAGGAGCTTCTCCTGCATTAAATCTATGCACTAAATCCATTCTGTTTTTTGTGGTGCCGTCCAAATAAAGATAATTTATATTGAGTTTGTTGAAGGCATCTCTCATAATATTAAGCATTCTTGTAAAAGAGCTAAATACCAATACGCTATGCCCTCCTGATATAGCCTCTCTAATCATTTCTATAAACATATTAAACTTACCGCTTGTATGACTCTCTCCTCTTAAATCATGATGCATTAGTCTTGGGTGGCAGCAAACTTGTCTTAGCCTTGTGAGAGCTGAAAATATTTCTATATGAGACTGTGCAAAACCTTTTCTTTTTACTGTTTCAAATATCTCTATTCTTGCAGCTTCAAGTATTGACATATAAAGCTCTTTTTGGTCTTTAGTTAAATCGCAGTAATTTACAACCGTGTGTTTCGGAGGCAAATCTTTAAGCACATCAGTTTTAAGTCTTCTTAATATAAAAGGTGCTATTCTTGTTTTGAGATTATCCAAAGCCTCGTTTGAAGTTTCCAAGCCTGATAAAATAGGAGCTTCATAATCTTCAATAAAGTCTTTATGCTTGCCCAAAAATCCAGGCATTAAAAAATCAAACATAGACCACATTTCGCTTATGCTGTTTTCTATAGGTGTACCGCTTAGAGCGAGCCTTTTTAATGATTTTAAGCTTTTTACTGTTTTTGCATTTTGTGTGTTGGCGTTTTTTATATGCTGTGCTTCGTCAAGTATCACATAATTAAACTCGTTTTCGCTAAGTGCTTTTACATCTCTTCTTAAAGTAGAGTAGGATATTATAGCTACATCATAATTGCTTACAGCTCTAATCTTTTTCATTCTTGATTTTAAGCTTCCTGTTAAAACTATTGCTTCAAGAGATGGGGCAAACTTTTTTATTTCATAATACCAGTTGGCAACACAGGAAGTTGGTGCTATTATTAAAGAAGTGAGTTTCTCTCCGTTTTCTTTTTCTTTTAATATTGTTGCTATAGTTTGAAAACTCTTTCCAAGACCCATATCATCTGCAAGTATGCCGTTTAATGACATGTCCGCAAGTTTTCTAAGCCATTTATAGCCTATAAGCTGATAATTTCTAAACTCTCCAACTATGTTTTTTGGAGGCTCTTCATCATAATCAACTCTTTTTATATTTGATATTGTCTCTATTGCACTGTCATCTAAATCTAATTCTATACCGCTATGTTTTTCAAGCATATCAGCAAAGTATGGAGCACTAAACATTGGAAGCAAATATCTATTATCTTCATTATTTTCTATAGGGTTATCTTTAAGCATTTTTGCTATATAATCAATAACCTCTAAATCTATCGGCACAAATGAACCGTTTTGAAGCCTTATATATTCTTTATTTTCTACTTTTACAGCCCTTATAATATCTGATAAATCATGTATCTCTTTAACTCCTTCAAATGAAAAATTAATTTCAAAGAAGTTAATGTCTTTAGTGAGAGATACCTTCATTTTGAGAGGTTTTACATTTAATTTAAGGGACTTAAAAGATTCACTGTAAAAACAAGTCCAGCCTTTATCCTGAAGCATAGGTAAAATTTTATAGCATAAATAAAATATCTTCTCATCATCTGATGAAGCAAAAGTATAATCTCCAACCTTATCCAAATATTTAGATAAAGTATTACAAAAATATTCCTCTTTTTCTTTGTCTCTATATATTTCATTTACTTCATTGTCAAACATATTACTGCTTGTGAATTTATTAGTATAAGGGTCAACAGTAAAAGAACCGTATTTAAATTTTATAGTGGAAAATACATTGCTTCCGTCATAGTCCAAGAATAATAATGCCTGTGCCGGGAATGCTAATATTTCATTTTCTTTTATGTTTTCAGGAAGTTCGATATGGAAATCTTTTTTTAAGTTTGGAAGGACCCTTGAACAAAAATCTTTAATATATGCTCTATTAACAGTTATAGGTTTTTTAAATATGTGTTTTTTAATCTTTGGGTATGATGGATTAGTTTCATAAAAAATATCTTTATATAATATATAATCGCAATTCTCCCCAAATGTATATACTCTGTTAAGCTCTACATCTTTTATATTTATATCTAATACTAAATCTTTGTTTTCATTGTAGTAGGTTTCTATGATAATATTTAATACTTCATCGCTGAATGTTATAACCTTGCTTTCTAATCTAATATTTGCTACTTCTTTAAGCATAGTTAAACATTGATAAGCATTATAATCTTTAAACCACAATTTGCCGTTTTCTTGATTTTGTAAAGCATCAGCATATAAATTGTTTAAAAACCTTATTAATTTAGCTTCGCCTCTGCCAAAATCTTCTAATTCTATTCTATATTCTTCATCTTCTATTTTTTGTTTATCACCGGTAACGCAAGAAAATAAAAAACTCTCAAGCTCTACGATTCTTAATTGCTTTTTTTTCTCTATGTCTATAAGTTTGAGTGAAAGCCCTAAGCTCTTTTCATTTCCTTCACCGCGTAATGACAATAATACTGAGATGCTAAAGTATTCTCTATAAAGATTATCTCTATAATTATCCATCAGAGGTGCACGCGTGTAGTATAGCCAGTTTTGTCTTTCATCGTTTATTATTTTTACATCTTTTATGTTAAAATTAGTATTATCTTCTTCATTGTTGCTATAATCTAAGAGGGTATTAGATTTTTCGTTATTATCTTTAATATCTTTCTTTTTTAGTTTTCCTGCCATTTTTTAGCTTTTATCCTTAAATAAGCTTATAATACTATTTTTATATACATTAAAATATTGACTATTCATGATAATAGAATTATAAAAAAAGTCAAGTTTTATGATATTTTATTATTGATTATTGTTATATTCAAAATTTACAAAATTAAATGATATATGTTATAGTAATATATATAATTTAAAATTATGATTGCAAAATTTTTTTTTCATTTTATAATTTTAATTAACATAATATTTATTTGGATAAATTAATGTCTAAAAAAATTATTGATAAAATAAAGTATTTTTATGCAGAGAAAAGAAAATTATTTATTATAATATTATCCTCTTGGTTTGTATTTATTGTATTAATAGGGGTTATTATAGGTTTAAATAAAGAGCCTGATATAGTTCCTTTGACGCCAGAAGAAGAAAATGCTATGATTTCAAATGATATTATAAAAAATGATGATAAAAAGATTATAGAAGGTGAGATGCTTTCAACAAAAAATAATTTGAGTTTTGAGGAATTAGAACGCTCAAGGAATTATGTAGAAAGCCGAAAAAATAAATAATAACTTTTAGGAGGAAGAAAAATATGCGTTTAAAGATATTTGCATGTGTATTTTCTTGTATTATGTTCACAGGGCTATTATTTGCCCAAGAAACAATCACAGTACAGCCAGACGATAAAGTGGTAACTAATGAAGTTCCAGTTTCTCGTAAGGGAGAGCCTTTAGAAAAAGATTTGCTTAAATCAATAGATTTTGCTGCTAATAGTTTATTTTCTATTAAATTGAATGCTACTAATTTTGACAGATATATTCGTATTACAAGCTATTCTACAAATTTGGACTTTGTAAGATTTACGAGAGACAAAACTAATGCATTTCTCACTTTTGCTACATTAACACCGGGCATAGCAAAACTTAATTTCCAAATAGATACAGAAGATAATATCATTAGAAGATATATTTATACAATTAATGTAACTAACGGAGAGCCTATAACAGACACTAATTCTACAATGTTTGATGCAGAAACTACTAATGAAGCACCTACTACAAACGATATGATAATGGATACAAACGAAACAGCTACAAATACAATAAGCACAAATGAATCAGTTACAAATGCTGTAGAAACTAATACAACAGCTACAAATGCAACAAACGCTGCTGCAAATAATAATGCTGCAAAAGCTGCATCAATAACTAAAACAACACCAAAAGAAGATAATTCTGAAGTTGCTTTATTATTTAAATCAGCAGAAGAGCTTAAAAATATGAAAGATTATGATAATGCTATAAGCTCTTATAATAATGTAATCTCTCAATATCCCGATTCAAAATATGCAGTTTATAGTTATTTTAGAGTAGGTGATATTTATAATTTGAAAAAAGATTATACTAATGCTTTTGATACATACAAAAAGGCTTCTGAATTAAAAACCGCTAACAACAATCAAAAGGCTGCTGCTTTATACTCAATGGGAGTTGTGAGAAAAGCTGAAAATAATGATGCGGAAGCTATGAAATATTTTAATGATGTTATAGCTAAATATCCTAATACTTACTCTTATGGAAATGCTGTATATGAAATTGCTGATAGTCTAAAGCAAATGGGTAAAATTTCTGACGGATTAAATATGTTAGAGAAATCATTATCTTCAAAAGAGAAATTCGCTAAAAGAGCAGATGCAATGCTTCTTCTTGCAGAGATTTATGAAACAGGCAATAATAATGTAAGAGATTTTAATAAAGCTTATTTAACATATAATCAATATTTAAGCGAATATCCTAACACTTCAAAAACAAAATATGCTGATGATAGAAAAAACTTCTTATCAAGAAATGCAGTTAATATAAAATAAATAAATAATCTTCATATATATAAAAAGCCATTTAAGAAGTAATTCTTATTTGGCTTTTTTTGTATATTTTTTATTGATATTTTTTATAGAATGTATTATATTTTATAAGAAAATAATATATTTATTTAAGAGTGTTTATGAAAAAAATTGTTATACTCTTTATACTAATATCTTCTTTAGCATATTCATTCCCATATAATATGTACACTGGAATGACAGGTGCACTTCGTTTGGGCGGCACTTTGTATTTAGATAATATGAGAATAGGGAATAAAAAATATACTTTATCAAGTCCTATCATGCTTAATTTTGGTATATTAAAAAATTTTGATGTATTTGCAAGAGTGCTTCCTCTTACTTATATTCCAGAAGTGGGTGTTGGTGTTGAAGGAGAGCCTCAATTTTCTATAATGCCGAGATTTCAATTTTTTAATGGATTTATAGGTGCAGTTGAGGTATTATTTCCTGGTTCTTCAAAGCAGAAATTCGGATTAAATCCTCAGATACATTATTTAATAGGGCTTGGCGATTTTCTAACTATGTACGCCAATTTGGAAGTGCCTATGTTTTTTAATGACCCGAGAGGTGTTGTTAATTATATAAGGCTTAAAACAGCTATTGGGGTTTATCCTGGTTCTTTATTTGGTTTTTCACTTGCTGGCATATATCTTGAATATCATTTAGCTTATGATTTTTATAATCAAGCTATGCTTGGATTAAATCATTTAGGGCTTGGTGTTTATTTGGTGCTTAATAGCGATGCAAGTTTATCTATCAATTTCAGTCCTTATGTTGAACAGCTTGCTAGCGGATATTATTTTGGTATAGGGGCTTATATTTCTTATACACTCGATTTTAATAAGTTTATTAGATAATAAAAAATTATTAATAATTTGGATAAAATAATGAAAAAGATTATATTATTAATTATTATATTTTCTTCATATTTATGTGCGGCAAATAATGCTAAAGATATTGAAGGTTTTTGGGCTATGCCTGATAAGCCTAAAGGGAGAATGAAAGTAGCTAAGATAATAGTAATTAATAATAAACTTTATGCCTATGCGATTGATTTTCAAGATGATGTAAAAACTACTCTCGATATTCATAATCCAGATAAAACTCTTAGAAACAAAGACCTTAGAGGGCTTACATTTATTTATGATGTAGAGTTTAAAGATGGTGAGTGGCAAACTGGAAGAATATATCATACAGACCAAGGAAGCTCATATTATGCTAAAATTACTTTGTCTGATGATAAAAAATCATTATCTCTAAAAGCTTCATTAGATAAAGGCGGAGTAGTTGGAGCAAGCGTAAAATGGACAAGGCTATCCGAAGAAGAAGCAAAAAAATATAATGATATTCCAATTAGCAGTTTAAGAACCGTAGAAGGCAAACCTGTAAATTAATTATCTGTATCTTCAATAATCTCAGCATTCTTAAAATTGTATACACCAAAATTGTCGCATGTAACATTAATAAGTTTTGGGCTTTGCATAACTATGCTGTTATAATAAAATAAAGGTATTATAGCCATATCTTCTATAGCAATCTTTTCTGCTGAATGCAAATATTTTATATCTTGAGTTGTTAAATAGTTCCTTATATTTTCATCATATAAAGGGTTATAATATTTTCCTTCGTTTAGTATATAATCTTTTTGTAGTAATGATAAAAATGACATAGGGTGATTATACCCGCCAGCCCAACTGCGTCTTGCCATATCAAAATTGCCGCTTCTTCTTATTTTTATAAACTCATTAAATGGTTTTGCAATGACTATTGTATCTATATTTAGATTTTCTTTGAGCATTTTTTTAATTGCATTAGCTATTTCTAAATGAACTCCATAATCTGTAAAAAGATTTATTACAGGAAAATCATCGGTATTTTTATATCCTGCTTGCTCTAATAACTTTTTAGCTAATTCTATATTGTTGTTATAATCTTTAGTGGAAAAATAATCGTTTGTATCTTCTTTTCTAAAATCTTTACTATTATATTTTATATTATACGGCACTATTGCTGATGCTGCTATATCATCAGATTTAACAATTTCTTCTATTATATAGTTTCTATCTATAGCTAATGATATTGCTTTTCTCACCATAGGATTTGAAAGCGGATTTATTTCATTATTTATTTCATAAAAATATAATGAAGTTTTTGCTGCATTCTTTGCTATATTTTTTTCAAACAATTCATCTTTTTTTTCTATAGGTATATTATTATAAAAATATAATTCATCTTTTTCTATTAAGCTTAATGCTTCATTAGGATTATTTATAAACTCAAAATTAATTATATCTGCTTTTATATTTGTATAATTCCAATAATCTGTATTTTTTCTTACAACAAGTCTATAATTATCTAATCGCACAATCTGAAAAGCGCCATTGCCAATCATAGTATCAGCATTCAAAGACCAATTATTTTCATCTTTGCTTACTATATCCTCTCTCAAAGGAGTGTAGGCACTATGGCATACTAATTCATCAAAGTATGGAACAGGATATTCCAATTCAACATATAAAGTATCATCATCTAATGCCTTTACTCCTAATTGTTCTTTATCCATGTTTCCATTTATTATTTCATGAGCATTTTTTATATTCTCTAAATATACAGCTAAAGGGGACTCTGTTTTTGGATCAACAATTCTTTGCCATGCATACACAAAATCATCAGCTTTTAAATCGAATCCATCAGCCCATTTAGCATTTGTTCTTATATAAAAAACATATATAGTGTTATTATTTGATGATATCCATTTTTCTGCTGAGCCTGGTATTATATTTCCATTTTCATCTTTTATGGTAAGATTTTCAAATAGATGGTTTATATATATCATAGAGCTAATGGAAGAAGTTTTTGAAGGGTCCATTGAATTTGGTTTTCCTCCAACTGATACAGTTATTTCATTTAATATTTTTTTTGGCTCTTTGTGGCAGGATAAAAATAAAATTGATAATAATATAATTAATAATTTCAAAAATCTATTTCTTTTCATAAAAAATCCAAAATATAAAAAGTATTATATTTACATATATCGAAAAAAATGATAACTATATGATTAAAATATACTATTTTATTTATTATTTTCACAAATAAAAATAAATTTATTAAATATATTTTGCATTTTTATATCGTTTTCAGACATTAATTCTGGGTGCCATTGGAGGGCCAATATAAAATGATTTTTGTCTTTATATTCTATAGCTTCTATAATACCGTCATTAGCCTTTGCTGCAATATTAAAATCTTTAGCTGCTTTTCCTATTGCCTGATGATGAAAACTATTAACTTCACTTTCTTCACCTAATAAATCATAAAGCATAGAGTTTTTATCTATTTTTATTTTATGTGTTGCAACATCCGTTGGAGCAGTTTGAGAATGTAGTATATTGCTTTTGGTTTGAGATTCTATATCTTGAATTAAATCTCCTCCAAAATAAACATTAATAAGCTGCAATCCTCTGCATATTCCTAAGATAGGTTTTTTCATTTTGAATGCATAATCGAGTACTGCAAAATCAAACTCATCTCTTTCTTTTGATATAGTTCCAATTTTAGGGTGCGGTTCTTGATTAAAATAGAATGGGTGAATGTCAACCCCGCCTGTCATAAGGACGCCTGATACATTTTCTATCGTTTTTTTTATTATGTCTTTATCTTTTATTATTGGTATTATAACAGGTATTCCATTAGCCCTTACAACTGATTGTATATAGGAATCATTTGCAAATGCTTTTTTGCTGTTATTTTCATTTAATATATTTCCAGATATTGCTATAATTTTATTCATATTAAAAGCCGTTTTTTTAATAATTATATTCGAATTATTATATTTGTCAAATATAAAATATATTATGTAATTTAATATATATTTTTTTTATACTATTATGGTATTAATATGTTTAATTCGTTCGTATTATTATACAATATAATAATGAAATTTATCTTTGTTTATACAATAACTTGACTAATAATAATTTTTTTATTATAATAAATGTATTATAATTATAAGATATTTAAATTAATTATTAAAGGGGTTATTTATATGAAAGTAATAGTAATAGGTTGTAACCATGCCGGCACATGGGCTGCAAAAACTTTGAAAGCTACAGATCCTAATTGTCAAGTAGTAACTTATGATAGAAATGATAATATATCTTTCTTAGCTTGCGGTATCGCTCTTTGGGTTGGCGGTGTAGTAAAAGATCCTAAAGGTTTATTTTATGCTAGTCCTGAAGGTTTGAAAAGCGAAGGAATAGAAGTTCATATGGGTCATGAAGTAACAAAAATAGATTGGGCTAACAAAAAAATGACTATTAAAGAATTAAAAACTGGTAAAGAGTTTGAAGATAATTATGATAAACTTATTCTTGCTACTGGTTCTTGGCCTGTAACACCTCCTATTGAAGGTTTAAAACAAGAAGGCACTACTTATGGGCTTAAAAAAGGTATTTTCTTCTCTAAACTTTATCAGCAGGGACAAGAAATTATTGATGAGATAGCTAAACCAGAAATTAAAAGAGTTATGGTAGTTGGTGCTGGTTATATAGGTGTTGAACTTATAGAAGCTTTCAAAAATCATGGTAAAGAAGTTATCTTAATGGAAGCTATGCCTAGAGTTATGGCTAACTATTTTGATAAAGAGATTACTGATGAAGCTGAAAAAAGAATTAAAGATGCTGGTATAGAAGTACATTTAGGTGAGACTGTTAAGAAATTTGAAGGTGATGACAGAGTTAAAAAAGTTATTACTGACAAAGGTTCTTATGATGTAGATATGGTAGTTATGTCTGTAGGTTTCAGACCTAACAATGAACTTTATAAAGATTATTTAGAAACTTTACCTAATGGTGCTATAGTTGTAGATACTACTATGAAAACAACTAAAGACCCTAATGTGTTTGCTATTGGTGACTGTTCTACAGTATATTCAAGAGCTTCTGAAAAACAAGAATATATTGCTTTAGCTACTAATGCTGTTAGAATGGGTATAGTGGCAGCTAACAATGCTTTAGGCAGACATGTTGAATATTGCGGTACTCAGGGTTCTAATGCTATTTGCGTATTTGGATATAACATGGCTTCTACTGGTTGGTCTGAAGAGACTGCTAAGAAGAAAGGATTAAAAGTAAAATCTAATTTCTTTAGAGATGCTGAAAGACCAGAGTTTATGCCTACTTATGAAGATGTATTAGTAAAAATCGTATATGAAGAAGGTACTGGACGTATGTTAGGAGCTCAGATCGCTTCTAAACATAATCATGCTGAAGCAATACATGCATTCTCACTTGCTATACAAAAAGGTATGACAGTTCAAGAGTTTGCTCTTTCTGACTTCTTCTTCCTTCCTCACTATAACAAACCATTATCTTGGATGACTATGGTTGCTTATACTGCTAAATAATTATTAATTTATAATTTTATTAAAAGCCTTATAGAATTATCTATGGGGCTTTTTTATTAATTAGTATGATTTAATATTAATTATATATTGAAACTTTTAATTTCTTTATTGAAATTTTAAGATTGTATGCTATGAAAGATATAAGAATGAAAAGCTTTTTAAGTTTTATATTGATATTATTTTGTATTAATTATACAATCATATTATGAATTATTTTGTTAAAGTTATTGTGTATGTTTTATTTTTAATTATTTTTGTTTCTTGCGGACTTCCGGATATTACCAGCATTACACAAGAGATGAATCAGCCTTTTATAACAAAAATCACGCCAATGGATAGAAAAATAGTTATAGAGTTTCAAGCGCAAAATAATGAACCAGCGTTTAGCGGATACAATATATATTTTGGAGACAGTGTTAATCCGAGGATATATAGAGTTTATAGCCAGCAAAAAACAATTCCTACTATAGTAAGTACAAGAAGCACAACTTTGCAAACATTTACTTTTACGATAGAAAAAAATATTTATTATACAGGAAGTAATGTTACAGAAATTTCACTTCTTCCAGAAACTGAGATAAGAAACGGCATACCTATATATGTGTGGGTGAGTTCTTATCAAATAACGCCTCAAAATGAAAGTTATTATTATTATGATAATTATGTAAAGATGGCGACACCAAGGCCAGAAGCATTAAATCAAACTGTCACAGCTAATACTACTATAGTTTTTTCAGAGGGTAATTTAGCCAATTTGACATTAAATAATAATAAGCTTTATTTTTCTAGTCCTCAAGCAGCAAATGAAACATGGTCTGTGCAGCGAGTGGCTGGTACTTCTCTTTATGATGTTGTAGTTCCTCCAACTGAAGGATATACTACAGAGAGTTTGGAGGTTATTGCTGATAGATTATATTTAATAAAGATTAATAAAAATAATGCAAATTATTATGCCAAGATATTTGTAAGGAGTGTTAACGGTGTTAATAGCATAGTAGCAGATTACTGTTATCAAATTAGTGCCGACATATTAAGTTATTAAAGATGAAGAAAATATTTTTGCTTATTCTATTTACTATATTTTTCAGTTCCTGTGCTGAAGAGCTTGTTACTATAATAGATGAATATAATATGCCTTATGAAATAAAAGCTATACCTGGAGATAGTAAGGTGAGTATATCTTTTTGGTCAGGAATATTAGCATCAGATTTTGCAGGATTTAATATATATGCCAAAACTTCAGAAAATATGAATCAGCCAGATGATGCTATTAAAGATTCAGAACAAATGCTTCCAACTATAAAGGGTACAAATCATACCCGTACTAATTTTGTTATAGATATTCCAAATTATAGTTTTGTCAATGGTACAAAATATTTTATAACAGTAACAGCATACGGTACAAATGAACTTATAGAAGAAAAATATATTGAGACAAAGATTAATACAGCGGTACCCGTGATACCAAGACCGGAGGGCACAGGAACTATTGACGCTGCCAATAATATAAATGTTACAGGAGTTGGAACTGTTGCTACAAGGAATGGTAATATGATTGATGTTGCTGGTGCCTGGAAAGTTCAATATTTTGGGTATCAGACTAATTTTAATAGTGTGGTTGTTGTTACTAATATGAATGCTTTTGATAATGATGCTCCGTATTTAGTTAATGGGCTTTATATATTTTATAATGGCACTGGTTTAGTAAAAGTGTTAATAGGAGCTAATGATTCGTATCAATGGGCTTATCAAGGTAATGCTGCTTCTTGGAATGGTGTATAAGTTTTATATGCTGTCGAAAAATAGGCAAGCTGATTGATGATTGCTGTTTACGTCTTTTAATACCACTTTTGTATTTTGGCATTCAGGTTTTGCATATATGCATCTTGTGTGAAATCTGCATCCAGTTGGTATGTTTGATGCATTAGGAATTTCTCCTTTTATTGGAAGTTCTTTAATAATATTTGCCCTTCCAGTAGAAACATCTGGCACTGCCGAGATTAATGCTTTTGTGTATGGGTGTTTAGGGTTTTCTATTATTTCATTAGCTTCTCCTATCTCTACAATACTTCCCAAATACATTACTGCTATTCTATCTGCAAAATATTTAGCAGTTGACAAATCATGAGTAATATAAATATAGCTTAATTGTTTTTGCATTTGCACTTCTTTCATCATATAGAGTATTTCTGCTCTTGTAGACAAATCTATCATAGATACAGGCTCATCTGCTACAATTAATTTCGGATTAAGTATTAAAGCACGTGCAGTTGCAATTCTTTGACGCTGCCCTCCAGAAAGCATGTGCGGATATCTATCCATAAACTCTTCAGGAGGATTAATCTTTACATCTTGCAAAGCCTTTATTACCATTTCATCATAATCTTTTTCATTTCCTTCTATATTATGAATATAAAGTGCCTCTTTTAACACATCTCTTATTTTAAATCTTGGATTCATTGATGCATAAGGGTCTTGAAATATCATCTGTACATTTTGTCTATATTTTTTTATTTTTTCTTTATCAAAATTATTAATGCTTTCATTTTCAAATACAATATTTCCAAAAGTAGGTTCTATTAATTTCATTATCAATTTGCCAATAGTTGTTTTCCCGCTTCCTGATTCTCCTATAATGGCAAGTATTTCTCCTCTTTTTATTTCTAAACTTACATCATCAACCGCTTTAATTTCTTTTGTTTTTTTTATTAAACTTTCTATTATATTGCTATGAGGCCTAAAATATTTTTTTACATTTTCAAGTTTTAATATTACATTATTATCCATTAGAATCAAATACCTTGGCATATATTTTTATTAGTTATAATAGTAATATATTATAATGTAGAAATCAAGTATTTATTTTTTTAATAATAAATAAAGTATTAATTTGACTATTTATATTTATAATAGTATAATTATGAATCTTATAAAACAAATGGATTTTTTATTTATTTTATAAGGTTATATTAGAATAACTATATATTGTCTTTTTGTAGAGTAGCACATGAAAAACAATTCTTTAATTTATATATTAATAATCATTTTATCAATATTTATAGGTATAATAACAAGAATTCAATTATATGATAAATATAATATTACAAGCGGTGATTCTTTGGAACATTATTATCATATGAGAAAAAATTATGATAATAAGGAGTTTCCTGTTATGGGAGTATATTTAGTATCTCCTATATTATTAATAGGTTCTGAAAATGTGTATGAAGAGAATGTTCCAAGAGTACCTGGAAGTCTATTTTATTTACAGTATATATTATTGTATTTTTTATCGGGTGATAATATTGAAATAGCAAGGTTATTAAATTATATATTAATTACTATTTCCCCTTTAGTATTTTTAATTTTTATATTAAAAAAATTCGGCTTAAAAATAATGTCGATAATAACTTCAATATTATTTATGAATGTTACTTTTTTACATTTTCAAAATGAAATATATAACCCTGATACCGTTTTTATATTATCATTTCTTTCAATAACTTTAATATTAATATATATATCATCAGATAATAAAGCTTCATATATTGCAAGTATTTTTATATTTCCTATTTTAGCATTGGAATCTATGTGTCATATTGCGGTATTTTTTAGTATAGTTCTGGCATTTATTATATATTTAATAATACGAAGAAAAAGAACAAAGCAATATATTGTACCTCTATCTATAGGTGTTTTAATATCATTTTTATTATATATGCCTTATATTGTGTATGAAATACAAAATGGTTTTCCTAATTTCATGAATGTTGTTAATTTAAAAAATTCTGTAAAACCTATAATACAGCCTCCTCAAATATGGTCTATTTTATTTTTTCCTACAAATGAACCCAATCATAATTATGGCAATGGAGTAGCGGCTATATTTACTCGTTGGTTTAATGGTGATATTAAATTGGTATTTAGTTTTATATTTTATATTATATCTGTTCTTATAGGGGTGGTTTCTTTTATCATTCTTATTGCGGATTTATTTAGAAAAAAAATTAATAAGGATTTAATATTTAAGGAATCTGCTATAATATATTTTGTATATATTATAGCAACTATAGCTATATTTATGATATTAAATTTAGGTGCCGGAAGACCTAGATATTTTTACAATATATACCCTTTTACTTTTATTCCTATAATTTATTTGATAAAAAGGTTAGAGAATAGAAGATTTTTTAATTTTATAGTGATATTTGCAATAATGAATTTATTTGCTGTTAATTTTCAAGTATATAATGAATATAAGGATATAAAAGATATAGGCTGGAATTTTATGCAGCCGCATATAGAAAACATAATTAAAGATTCAAATACTAATTGTTTTAATTTGTATGATTCGGATAAATATTCTTATGTACTAATGAAAATTGAAAATCCTAATTTTATATTAGATACTAACTCAAATATTAAATATAGTATAATAAAGCCTGGAGACACGAATTTCAATAATAGTATGTTTATAATTTATAGTAATGAACAATATATAACATACAAAGAAGAAATAACTAATTAATCAAATGGCATGCACATAAATGTTTATTTCCCATATTTTTTAATATGGGTTCTTCATTTTTGCATTTATCTATTTTTTCTTTACATCGGTCATAAAACATGCATCCTTTTGGCGGATTAAGTAAATCAGGAGGAGTGCCTTCTATAAAATCTAATTTAGCAACAGTTGTTTTAAGTCTTGGAGTTGCTGCTAATAATCTTTTTGTGTATGGGTGTTTTGGGTTATTATAAATATCTTCACTTTTTGCAAGTTCTGCTATTTTTCCTCCATACATTACGCAAACCCTATCAGATATCTCTGCTTCTAATGCTAAATCATGAGTAATAAATATAAATGATAAATTAAAATCTTTTTTTAGTTTTTTTAATAGATTTATTATTTGAGCCTGCACTATAACATCTAATGCAGTGGTAGGTTCATCTAATATTATTAATTTAGGTTTTAAAAACAATGCAGCTGCTATTACAACTCTTTGCTTCATTCCTCCAGAAAGCTCATGAGGGTATCTATCCATTACGCTATGATGAAGACCAACATATCCTAAATATTCTTTTATAAGTTTATAGGCATCATTTTTATTCATATCAATATGCCTATTTAATGTTTCAAGCATTTGATATCCTATAGTATATACAGGAGTGAGAGAGTTCATAGCTCCTTGAAAAACCATAGATATTTTTGACCATCTTATATTTTTTCTTATATATTCTTCTTTAAGCGGTATTATATCTTCACCATCTAATATAATTTTTCCGCCTTCATATTTTCCGGGAGGGGAGGGCATTCTTAAAAGAGATGTGGCAAGAGATGTTTTTCCGCAGCCTGATTCTCCAACAATGCCTAAAGTTTCTCCTTCTTCTATATCGAAACTAATATCGTTAATAGCTTTTACATTGCCTTTAGATGTGTGATAATACATCTTGAGATTTTCTACTTTTAATATAATTGACATATATATTATTACCTTAAATATTATGTTAATTATAATATATTATAAAAAATTTACAATCTATATATTTTTCTTATTTATTATCTTCAGCTTGCTTTAATACTTCATATATAGCCAAACTGTTATTATCTCTTGCTATATCTATAGGCAATTTTCCATTGTTGTTTTTTATATTAATATCAGCACCAGCTATAACAAGTTCGCTTACTATATCAACGCTTCCAGCTCTAACAGCATTATGCAAAGGAGTATCTCCATATTGATTTTGTATGTTTAGCTCTGGTTTTTTATTAAGCAAAAGTTTTACAATATTTAATTGAGAGTTTTCGGCTGCCATATGCAAAGCAGTGTTTCCATATTTATCTGCAGTATTTAATTCTACATTTCTTGAGATTAATATTCTCACGATATTTTCAAGTCCTGTTCTTGAAGCTCTCATTAATGGCGTTAAACTTGATATATCATTTGCTCTGTTAATATCAGCACCATTTTCAACTAAAAGCTGAAGCAAGTCTATATTATCAGTATTAATAGCATATTCTATTAAAGAGCTTCCATCTTCCATAGTTGTTTTATTTAAATCTGCTTTGTTAGTGATAAAGAATTTTGTTAATTCCATGTCGTTATTCATTATAGCAATATTTAAAGCACCAAGCCCATTAGCATCTGTTGTATTAATATCAGCTTTGTTTGCTATTAATAACTCTATCATAGGTATTCTGTTTTTTATAATAGGGCTTTTTATAGCACACATTAACGCTGTACTATAATCATAACTTTGAATATTAACATTTGCATTATTAGAAATAAGCAACTTAGCTAATTCTATATCTCCGTTATTAGCAGCATACATAAGAGAAGTCCAACCATCATTGTCATAGGAATTAACATCAGCACCATTTTCTAAAAGTATTCTCACAGTGTCTATATATGAATTGCCTGAAGCTATTATTAAAGCATTCATTCCATTTATATAACTGTTAATATCATTTTTATTAAAGTTAGTTATAATATCATTCATTATTTTAGCACTGTTCCCCGAACCATTTTGAAGAAGCACCAAATCCACAGGCTGTTTGCTTGAAGTATTATTAAACTTAGAACCCGCAGCAGCCATTATAATATTTCCATATTTTTTATTAAAGCTATTATTTTCTATTTTTGAACCCTTGTCTAAAAAGTATTTAAATAAATCATAATCTAATGATACTATAGAATTATATAATACAGTGCTTCCATCAGCATTTTGATAATTAATATCCGCACCATTATCTACTAAATATTTAACTATGCTTCTATCACTATTTTCAATAGCATAACTTAAAATAGCAGGCTCTCTTTTTAAATCAAATGAATTATCTAATAATAATTTTATCATATTTTTATTTGTTTGGGATATTGCATAATACATAGGATAATTTTTTATATCATCTCCAGTATAAGAACCATACACATTAGCGCTTCCTTCTTTTATTAAAAGTTCTGCTATTTTTTTATTATTATTTTTTATTGCTAATATGAGAGGAGTAATTCCTTCATCGCTTGATATTTCTGTGTCTGCCTTATTTTCTATTAAAAACTTAACAGCCTTTATATTGTTTGCTTCCACAGCATGATAGAGAGGAGTTCTATTTTCTATATCAGTTTCATTAACATCAGCACCATAATTATTTACAAACTCTTTTACAACGCTATCTCCATATTTTTTATTGTATATGGCTTCATCATATATCTCATAATTTTCTGCCATTTTATTTAAATTGGCTCTATTTGTTATAAATAAAAATGTGCCGACAAGTATTCCTGCACCAATTAATAATATAAAAATAATTGCTAATGCTATAATTATTACTTTAAATAAGTATTTTTTATTTTCATCATATTGATTATTATTATTCATAAATGTTCCTATTAAAAGACTTAAAAAAACTTGTTAAAAAACTTGCATATAATATAACATATTTTATATAAATTAAAAGACTCTATTTTTTAGTATTAATATACATTTATATAATCATAATTAAAAATAAACACTAATTTTATCTATTTATTAATTATAATATTTAACATCATCTATAAAAACTGATTGACAATAATATTATATTTCTATATTATTTATAGATAATTTGTATATATGGAGCTTTCATATGGATAAATTAAGAGTTAGTAGAAGGGCTATAATATTAAAATTTCTTATTCCTTATTTTATATTTTTTGTTTTAATTTGTATACCAGTATATATAACTTATTATAAGCAGTATAGAGAAAATTTCTTATATAATATTAATGATATGATGGACAATGTCTCATTAGATATATCAAGATGGATATTTGAATATAAAACTCAATTACAAACAGTAAATAATTTCTTTGAGACGGATATGTCATTTAATGATATGATGTCAGCCGTTTATAAAATGAAATCATTAGATAAAGAATTAGTTGATATTTATTTTGGAGGAGATATTCCTTATGCTAATGGAGGTTTTTTTGTAACAGCTATTCCTGATACTATACCAGATGATTATGACCAAACTACTAGGGATTGGTATATTAATTCTATAAATACAAATGATGTTTATATAAGCGAACCATATACAGATGTTTCAACATCTTCTACAGTTATTACTTTGGCAATTGCTGTTAGAAATGGGGCTGGTATTAAAGGAGTGGCCGCTTTAGATGTATACTTTTCAAAAATCAATAATATAATGAATGAAATAAAAAATGATAAAGGTTATGAGTTTTATGTGGTTCTTTCTGATGGAAAATATCTCAACCATAGTGATGCGAATTATTTATTAAATGAAAATTATAGTGCATTTAATATGCCTGAGTTTTCAGATATGAAAAATAAAATGGATAATGGAAGAGCTGTTTCTATAATAAACAATCAGTGGTATGGAATTAAAGAGATAGAAGGTTTCCCTTGGTATATAGTAGCTAAAGGAAATATTAATGAATTAAGAGATAAAACAAATCTATTAATTTTTTATTTGATACTTATAATATTATTATCACTTATTTTAGAAACTCTTTTAGTAACTTTGATTACTATACCTATTACTAATACTTTAAATGAGGCTATAAATCATATAGATAATATGGCTTTAGGTAATTTTGATATAAAAGAAAATGCTTCAAAAAAACATGGTAATATAGCTTATGCTCTGTCTTCTTCTATAGATGAAATGCAGAAAAATATTAGTTCTGTAATTTATAAGTTAAAAGTTGATATTGATTCTATTAATAGTGAAATGGAGAAAATATCTTTAGGCAATGATGATTTATCAAACAAAACTATTTCTCAATCATCTTCAGTTAATGAATTAGCAAGTTCTATAGAATCATTATCTTCTTCAATTACAGAAACTTATGCTAATACAAATAAAGCTAAAGAGATAAGTGAGAAAGCATTAGAGTATACTAGTAGGGGAGTTGATATCGTATCAAGAACATTATCAAATATGACTGAAATATCTGAGGCAAGTAAAAATATATCAGAAATTATTAAAATGATACAGTCTATAGCTTTTCAAACTAATATATTGGCTCTTAATGCAGCTGTTGAGGCGGCACGTGCTGGTGAACAAGGTAAAGGATTTGCAGTTGTAGCAAGTGAAGTTAGAAATTTAGCACAAACTTCTGCCAAGGCTGCTGATGATATTACAGATATAGTAGAAAGTACGATTCAAAAAATAGATTCAGGTTATGAAACAGTGTCAGAATCATCTTCTATATTAGAGGAAATTAATAATTTTGTTACAGAAGTATCAAATTCATTAGTTAATATATCAAATGCAGCAGAGGAAGAGAAAGATAATATTGAACAGATTAATATAAGTGTTTCTTCTATTAATAATATTACACAAAGAAATACTTCTCTTGCAAATGATAGTGCTACATCTAGTAGAGAAATATTAGATAAAACAGAGCATATAGCTGAAAATATTTCCTATTTTAAGTTTAAAAAAATATAATTGATTTTTTAATTTAGCATATTTTTTGTATAATAAATATTGTTTGTGAAAAACTATATTGAAAACTTTTTATTTGAGATTTATTTTTTTATACATATAAATAATTTTTTAAGTTAAATAAAAAAGTCCTTCAGAGCAATAGAAATAACTTCTGAAGGACAATACTATATATTATTAATTATCTTTTAGCCTGTTCATACTGTTTAGGGAATGGTACATCAATACCTAAAGTTCTTGCAGCTTGTAATGCCCAATAAGGGTTTCTTAATAATTCTCTGCCTATGTATATTGCATCAGCAGCACCATTTCTAACCATCATATTAGCCATTTTAGGGTCATATATAAGACCTCCTCCTATACAAGGCACAGTCATATACTGTTTTAATTCTCTGCAGAAAGGTACTTGATAACCTTCATAAGGAATAATCTTACCGTCTGCTGTAACTGCTCCTGTACTAACATCTATAGAATCTATTAATTTAGCTTCTTCCAAAGGTTTTAGCATTTCAGCAAAATCTTTTACAGTGTTTCCGCCTTCTTTCCAGTCATAAGAAGATATTCTTATTTGTATAGGGTAGTCGCTTCCTACTGCTTCACGGCATTTTCTTAGTATCTCTTCTAAGAACTTAGCTCTGTTTTTGTCGTATTCATCTGTTCTTTTATTTGATAATGGTGATAAGAAAGTAGAAATTAAATAGCCATGAGCAGCATGAAGTTCTATGATGTCAAATCCTGCCTTTTTAGCTCTTAATGCAGCATTAGCAAAAGCATCAATTACTTCGTTAATATCTGATTGTGTCATTTCTACAGGAGTTCTGTATTTTTCATTGAATGCTATAGCACTTGGAGCATATATTTTATCTATTTTGGTCGATTCGCATTTTCTTCCAGCATGTCCTAATTGTATGCCGATTTTAGCTCCATTAGCATGAACTGCATTTACTAATTTACTTAAACCGTCTATATATTTGTCGTCCCATATAGCTAAGTCATTATCAGTTATATTGCTTACATAAGGTAAAACTCCAGTAGCTTCTACTATTATTAAACCAGTTCCTCCTATTGCCCTTGTAACATAATGCTGTATATGCCAATCATTAACATATCCATCTTCAGCGCTATACATACACATTGGAGGCATTACAACTCTGTTTTTTATTTCTATATTACCTATTTGTAAAGGTGTAAAAAGATTACTTTTTTCTGCTTTCATTATAAAAACTCCTTAAAATAATATGCTTAGATAGGGTATAGTATAATAAAAAAATAAGAATAATTCAATTTATTTATTATTGTTTTTCTTGACATTTTTGAAAGCTTTAAATACTTTATTTTCACATATTTTTAATATAAGTTTTTAATAATAATTATTATTTATTATTAAATGTGTTTATAATATGTAATATTTCTTTCATTTTATTCATAGCTATTGCTCTATGGCTCATGGAGTTTTTTTGCTCTAAAGTCATCTCAGCATAAGTAATATTATACCCATTAGGCTTAAATATAGGGTCATAACCAAATCCATCAAATCCTTTAGGGTTTTCCACTATAACTCCATCAACTATTCCTTCTAAAGCTATATAATAATTATCATCTAATACACATACAGCAGAAGTGATAAAATATGCAGTTCTATCCTTTTTGTTTTTTAATTTATCTAATATCATCTGCATCTTTTCTTTGTAGCCTAAATTTTCTCCGCCGTATCTTGCAGAATATATCCCAGGTTCACCATTAAGAGCATTTATACAAATCCCAGAATCATCTGCCAAAGAGGGAAGTTTTGTATGATTATATACCGCCCTTGCCTTTATTAAAGAGTTTTCTATAAAGCTATTTCCATCTTCTATTATTTCACCAATATCAGCAGGCATTGGTAATATCTCTTTTGCAGAGTCTTTAAATATATTTTGTATTTCAATTAATTTATGTTTATTAGCAGTAGCTATTACTAATTTATTTATCATAAATACTAATCCCTAAACTGAAGCGAATACAAATACTGATATTTTCCGCCTTTTTTCATAAGCTCCTCATGCGTTCCAGCTTCTGTAATCTTTCCATTTTCAACAACACATATATAAGTGGCATTTTTTATTGTTGATAATCTATGAGCAATTACGAATGTAGTTTGAAGGTTAATAATTTCATTTAATGCCTTTTGCACATACATTTCACTTTCTGTGTCTAATGCACTTGTAGCCTCATCAAGTATTAATATAGAAGGCTTTTTTAAAACGGCTCTTGCTAATGCTATACGCTGACGCTGTCCGCCAGAAAGCATTACTCCTCTTGGACCTATATGAGTATCATAGCCATTAGGTAATTTAAGTATAAATTCATCAGCATGCGCTATTTTTGCTGCTCTCACTAAGTCGTCATCTGTAGCATCAGGATTAGCATAAAGTATATTTTCTCTTACAGTACCATAGAATAAAATATTTTCTTGAGATACCACACCAATTTGATTTCTTACACTTCTTGTATTAAGTTCATTAATATCTATACCATCGAATCTAATAACACCTTCAGAAGGTATAAATAATTTAGGTATAAGACTTATTAAAGTAGTTTTGCCTCCGCCGCTATTACCAACAAAAGCAACTACATCTCCTTTTTTTACATTGAAACTAATAGGTCCCAAATGGAAAGGCTGGGCATCGCTTCTTTTTGGATATTCAAAACTAACATTTTCAAAAGTTATAGAATGCTCTATTGGTTTCATTTGTTTTTTAGTAGGATCATCTACATTTTCAGGTGGTAAATCTATAATTTCAAATACTCTTCCTGCTATTGCCTTTGTCATTTGAAGATTTATAAATATTCCAGATAAATCTCTTACAGGAGTTGAAATATTAAGCATATAAAGCAAAAATCCCCACAAAAACTCAAAAGGCATCTCCCCTTTAAAAATTAAAAATCCGCCATAAGCAAGTATTATAAGCATGGCAGCTATCATTACAAGCTCTGTCATAGGTCTATTTAAAGAAGTAAGCAAAATCATTTTTCTCATTAAAGTAATTAATTCAGAATATAAAGATTTATATCTTTTTACTTCTTGATCTTCTTTAGAAAATATTTTTATAACCTCTATTCCTCTTATATCTTCTTGTATAACAGAAGTTGTACTGCCTAATAAATTTTGCTGAGCTGTAACTCTTGTTTTAATTAATTTAGAAACTTTATCTATTCCTAATCCAATTAATGGAGCAGCTATAAAACAAGCTAAAGTAAGCTTTACATTCAATAAGAGTAATACAGCTAATGTTAGTATTAAAGTTAAAGGAACAGTTATCATATTTGGTAATGTATTAGATAAAAAACTCTCTATAGTTCCAGATTCATTTAATACTCTGCTTATAATGTCGCCTTCTTTTTCCTGCTTAAAATAAGCAATATCAGTATTCATTAGTCCTTTTAGCATATCAGCACGAACATCTTTGCCTATTTCCTGAGCAGTAAAGGCAAAAAGAAATGTCTTAATATAGTCAAAACCAACACGGAATAATACATATACAAAACCTATTATTATAATAAATGCAAACTGAGCTATTATAATTGGACTAGTAAAAGAATCTGCTGTTAAAAATTGTTCTGTTAATTGTTTAGTACTTATATTTCCAAATTTATTCGCTAATTCATTTACAAACGGTATTTTATCTAATAAATTGACCTGTTTCCCTCCTGTTATGGAAATTGCCAATTGACCAAAAAAAGGAGGAAGTATATTAATTATAGTATACATTATACTAATTAGAAAAGATGGTATAAAGAGCTTTTTATGCCTCATAGCATATGACCACATTCTTCTATAAACATGTTTTTCTGGTTTGGAATAATATTTTTTTATATGTTCTTCTGTTACGGCGCCGTAATCAAATGGTTTATTATCTTTTTTAAAAAATTCTTTTATTTTTTTTATCATTTAAAATCCTAAAAATTATATGCAATTAAACTTTATATATTTTATATTTAATTATTAATTAATGCAATAAAAAACAATTATTTTGAATAGCTGTTAATATGGATTTAAATATTATTTATATTATAATCTATAACAATATTTTATAAAAGTTGATATGTTTTATGGATAATTTTATTATAACAATAAGCAGACAATATGGAAGCGGGGGAAGATTAATTGGAGAAAAATTAGCAAAAATACTTAATGTTAATTTTTATGATAAAGAATTAATTGATATAGTAGTTGATAAAACAGGATTAGCTAGAGGTGTTATAGAATTAAAAGATGAATGTTTTATAAATGACAATATATTTTTTACAGCGTATAATAAAAGAAAATTTGAAAGCCCTTTTGCAAAAAACAAAACTCATTCTACACTCGATAGAATATTTGAAATACAAAGCAAAGTAATAAGGGATATAGCTAATAAAGAATCTGCTATTATAATAGGAAGATGTGCTAGTTTTATTTTAAAATATTTTGATAATTCTTTTAATGTATTTATTCACTCTTCTATAGAAAATAGAATAAAAAGAATAAATGAAGAGTATGGAGTAAATATAGAAAATGCTGAGCGAGAATTAAAAAATATGGATTCTTATAGATATAATTATCATAAATATTATACTGGAGAAGAATGGGGAAATATGATAAATTATAATATGACTTTAGATAGCGGGTGTTTTAATTATGATGAGATTTGTGATATTATAATATATGCTATGAATAAAAAATTAAAAAATATAAAAAAATGATGAATTTTATGATTTAATGTATTATACTATTGTTAACAAATATTTTAGGATTGTATTGAAATGATAACTTCTTTAAAGATAAAAGATTTTTCTGAAAGCGATTATTTTTCTTATGAAGCCTTCTGCAACTTATGGGAAGATGAGAATATTAGTTTAATTATAGATTTTGGAGAAGAGGCAAATAAGTCTGATATGTTATTAAAATATATAGATAAAATTAATGAGATATTAAAATGGATAGATGAGCATAAAAAAAATATTGCTGACTTTCTTATTTCAAAGCAATGTGTTACTTTAGCAGAAGAATGGGTGGCTACAAACAAGCAAATTGATGATAATTCTTATCAAAATGCCATTGGGGAGATAATTAACATTCCAATAAAAGAAGAAGATTTTTATAAGGCTATGTATTTAGATAGCATACTTATAGATTTTGAAGAAGATGAATCTAAACCGGATACAACTATGCATATACTTTTTGAACCTGATTACTTTAAGCATCATTCTTTGATAGTTTATGTTGATGGTGATAAAAATATTGAGTATGGTGATTTAGCAGGATAATTTATTAATCAATTTTATTATTTTTCTTTTAAATAATCATTTTTTTGTTATAGAGTTTTTTTCTTTTATAATGTATATTTATTGTGTTATTTTCAGTTGTATATGCTGTTAATACAAAATAATTAATTTTAAGAGGGATAATTAGATGTCAGAAAACAAAAATAATTCTGAAAATTTAGAGAACGAAAAAAATACTGCATCAGACAAGAATGCTGAAAAAGAAAACAGAAAAGAGAAATTGAACACATTAAGAAATATTGGAATTAACCCTTTTCCAAATAGTTATAATGTAACTTATAAATCTAAGGATATAGCAGAGAAATTTGAAGAGCTTGAAAAGAATGAAACAGAAGTTGCTATAGCTGGAAGAATTATGCTTTATAGAGTGATGGGTAAATCTTCTTTTTTAACTATAAAAGATTCTGAAGGCACTATTCAGGCTTATATACAAAAAGATAAACTTGGCGATGAGTTTTATAATACAGTATTCAAAAAACTTATAGACATAGGAGATATTGTTGGTGTAAAAGGAACTGTATTTAAAACTAAAACAGGTGAGATTACAATATATGCAAACGAATTAAAACTTCTCACAAAATCATTAAATCCGCTTCCTGAAAAGTTTCATGGACTAACTGATACAGAACTTCGCTACCGACAAAGATATGTTGATTTGATAATGAATGATGATGTTAAAGAGGCATTTATTAAACGTTCTAAAATGATATCTGCAATAAGAGAAATAATGATAGAGAACAATTTTCTTGAAGTAGAAACTCCTATGATGCATCCATTAATTGGAGGAGCTAAGGCTAAACCATTTGTTACGCATCATAATACTTTGGATATGACTCTTTATCTTAGAATAGCACCTGAACTTTATTTAAAGAGACTTATAGTTGGAGGTTTTGATAAAGTATTTGAGCTTAATAGAAATTTCCGCAACGAAGGAATATCTACAAGACATAATCCAGAGTTTACTATGATGGAAGCATATATGGCTTATGCTAATTTCCATAAGGTTATGGAATTGGTTGAAGAGGTGTTCTCAAAAGTATGCTTCAAACTAAATGGAAAATACACTTCTCAGTATAAAGATTATGAAATTAATTTTAAGCCTCCATTTGCAAGAGTTCCTATGGTTGATTTAGTTAAAGAACACTCAGGACTTGATTTTAATGCTATAGAAACTGATGATGAAGCTATATCAAAAGCAAAATCAATAGGGGTAGAGATAGACACTTCAAAAGCTAAGCCTACTAAATGGGAAGTAATGGTTGCTGTATTTGAAGAGAAAGTTGAAGAGAAACTTATTCAGCCTACATTTGTTATTAATTATCCTAAGGCAGTTTCTCCTCTTTCAAAATCTTATCCTGACAATCCAGACATTACAGAAAGATATGAACTCTTTATTGGCGGAATGGAGATGTCTAATGGATTCAGTGAGCTTAATGACCCAATAGACCAAAAAGAGCGTTTTGAAGAGCAGTTAAAAGCTAAAGCACGCGGTGAAGATGAGACTATGGATATGGATTTAGATTTTATTAATGCATTGGAATATGGACTTCCTCCTACAGGCGGGCTTGGAATAGGAATAGATAGAATGGCTATACTTTTCTTAAATGTAGCAAGTATTAGAGATACTATTCTTTTCCCACAGATGAGAAAGTTAGATTAAGTTTATACTTAAATAACTATATTTTATTAAAACTTATATAGGGTTTTCCCACTGCAGTGAGTGATTCGCAAAGTGGGAGAGCCCTAAAATATAAAAACTCAAAATTGACAAATTTTAAAATTTTTAGTTATCTTAATTTTGATATTATAAATAATGTGAAATAATCGTTTTTTATATTAAAAAATTACAAGCTTGTATATTATTGTTTATGCAAAAAAGCATGCGAAAAAACATTTTCTTAAATAAAACTTTTTTTATGAATATATTGAGATTTTTTTATTTAAATATAAAATAATATGATAACATAAAAATAATATGATAACAAAACAATAGGAGCGTGTATGAGTATAGGTTCTGGAAAAATAGAGTTAGAAGAGGGTATAAAACTATTTAGAAACGAGAACTATAAAGAGGCAATAGATTCTTTAGAAAAGATATTCTCTGAAAATAATGATGTAGAATCTGGATACCACCTTGCTTTATCCTATGCACAGATGCAGGATTATGATAATACACTTGAAGTTTTTGATAAGATTTTAAGAAGACTTGATAATCCTCTTAGAATGATGCAGGCACATGTTATTGTTGGATATATATATGCTATTAGAGAGATGTATGATTTGGCTGAGTTTGAACTTCTTGATGCTTTATCTTATGATATAGAAAATACTCAAATTTATTCTGTGCTTGGATATGTTTATTATAAGAAAAAAAACTCAAGGAAGGCTATAGAGTACTTAAGAAAGGCCCTTGCTGTAGATGGAGAAAATCCAAATGCAAGAAACTCATTAGGTTTTATATTGGTTGATAGTGATATTAATATAGATGAAGGAATAGAAGAGATAAAAAAAGCTTTGCATAAAGACCCTTCTAATCCTGCATATTTAGACTCTTTGGGTTGGGCTTATTTCAAAAAGAAAGATATTGCTAATGCAAAAAATTATCTTACTAAAGCATTTGAAATAGCTCCTTCCAATAAAGATATAAAAGATCATCTTTTACAGCTTGACAATTATAAGATGTAATATTTTTTTGGAGGTTTATTGTTTATGAAAAATTATATAGTATTTTTTGTTTTTTTATTATCTTTATCATTATATTCTCAATATGATTTAAAATATATTGGAAAAGTAGAAGTTTTGAGAGATGGTAAAAATATTAGTTTTAGCAATAAGGTTTATGATGGAGATACTATTAGAACTTCAAAGAATGCTTTTGCTGAGATAAAAATAAAAAATAAATATTATTATCTATCAGACAATACATCTCTTTATATAAAGAATGGAGAGATTAATTTAGTTAATGGTACTTATTATAATAGAGGTAATCAATTTAATTCTATTAATGATTTTAAAAGTTATGATAAAGATTTAAAAGTTTATGTTGATCCTTATCCATTTTATGCTGGGAAAGTTTCTACTATTTACATAACTTCTAAAGATGATGTAAAAATAAAAAATGCAAAATTAATGGGAAGTGCAAGACCTATAGTGAAATTTTTTGAAGTAAAAGATGCAAGCGATAAGATGAAAGTTTATAAGAGTGTGTTTGGAATATATGTAGGCTCTCAAGATAAAAAATATCAGTTTCAATCTAATGTTGAGCTTAAAGATAAAACTATAGCTACAGTAGCTTTAGACATTGATTTGGATTTTACACCGCCTCCTCCAAAGCCTAAACAAATACAAGGTGTTACAACAACTATGAAAAATATTATAAGTAATCCTCAAAAATCTAAAGAGGAAAGAGAACTTCTTAACGGTAAAATTTATATAAGCTATACACCAACAAATTATGCAGACACTGTTTATATAATGCCGGCACAAGGAAGGTATTCTTCTGGATTTGGTGCTTTTAGAGGATATACTAAAGATTATGCTCGATATCATCAAGGGTTTGATATTGCCAACACTAACGGCACGCCAATAATAGCTGCTAATAATGGAGTTGTCAGAGTTTCAAGAGAATTATTTGTAAGGGGTAATTGTGTTGTTATAGACCATGGACAAGGTGTTTACAGCAGTTATTTCCACATGTCTAAACTAATAGCTAAAGAGGGGCAGTATGTTAAAAAAGGTGATATTATTGGACTTATAGGCTCTACTGGTATGTCTACAGGACCTCATTGCCATTGGGAGATGAGGGCAGGAAATATGACTTTTGACCCTTTAAGCATATTAGATAAACCTACGAAATTTAATGTAAGAGTGCTTACGGAGTTAAAATAATTTCTGATGAGCGAATTTAAAATTATAGATGTAAAAAATATACATAATGCTGAACCTTTTGTTGTTAGATATTTAACTTTAATAAGTGCTTTTATTTTAGTTTTATTGTTTATATTTATATTCGGCACTAATAGGCTTAATGAAGAATATAATATAATTAATATATGGAATAAAGAAATATCTTCTACGTTAGACCCTGTTAATGATAATAACTATAGTATAGAAGGTACTTTTAAGCATAATTTCTTTTCAAAGCCTGAAGGTATAATTCACTATTTTGATTCTAAAGGCAGAACTTTCTACTATACTAATTTATCTGCTGGTGAGTTGGCATCATTGAATAATGGATATTTTATCAAGTATAAGAGATACGGAAATGTTATAGAATGCTATAACAACAGCGGAGAGATTTTATGGCGTACTAATACTTCTGTATATCCAGAGATTTCACCTTATGCTAATAGGAGTATTTATCATTCAAGCGATAACTCTAAAGTGCAGATGTTTGATTATGATAATAATCCTTTAAGCGAACATATACAATATGGAGAAATTATTACAGATGGTGCTTTTGCTTCATATACAGGTGATTATATATCAGGTTTTTCCAGCGGTGATATAGCATATATAAACAGAAACGGCAAAATGGATTTTAGTATATCTACAATACTTAGCGAGATAAACATAGTAAAATCTGTTGCTTTAAGCGAGTATGGAAGTTTTGCTTTATCTATCAGCGGCATAAGACCTGAGTATATAACTTTGTATGATTCTAAGGGCAAATCCTTATGGTATTTGGATACTACTCTCAACAGAAGAAAGCATGTATCTTCTTATGTAAGTGAAAAATCAATGCGCGCTTTCATGCTTGCGGATAGAGATATCATAATATATTCTCTAAATAGCGGTAAAGAGATTAACAGAATAAATATAGAAAAATATAATATGCTTAATGCTGTTAATATGAAGCTTAATGCCGAAACTAATTCCACTATAATGAGTGTATCTAAATCTGGAAATAGTGAAGTGCTTATATATGACAATAAACTTGAAGAGGTGATATTTGAGAAAGGTATAGATGCTTGGGTTTATTATGTTGATATATCTACAGAGTATAATGAATATATGATAGTTAGCGATAAAATGATATATACTTATAAGAGAGTGAAGTTATGATAAAAAAAAGTTTATTATTTATTTTATTTATTCAAGCAATGGTTTTTGCGAGAATTCCTATTGATGAAAATAAGATTAGAATAACAAGCACATTCGGTGAGTTTAGAACAGACCACTTTCATAATGGAGTAGATTTTGGAGGGAACAAAATGCCTATATATCCTATAGCTGATGGAGAGATAGTGCATTATTCTGATTTTGATGAAGACCCTACAAGGCCAGTATATGGAGTTGGAAATACACTTATAGTAGAACATTCCGAAGGCATTAGGAGTTATTATTATCATATAGACAATGGAAGCATAGAAAAAAATTATGCCAAAGTTACAGAAAATGATATTCTTGCTTTAACAGGCAACACTGGACGTTCTGGAGGGGCTCATTTACATCTTACAATAGAAGATATGAGAAAGGGCTTGGTTATAGATCCTCTTGCTTATCTTAATATGAATAAAGGCTCTGAACAATCTCCTTTAATACACGGTATATATTTAAGAACAGAAAATAGGCTAATACAGATAAAAGATAATATGTCTATAAAATATAATGATGAAATAAAATTATTTGTTAAAGCTTATGATTTGCTTGGAAGTATTCCTATGGGGCTTAAAAGAGTTAAAATATATATGAATGATGATTTGCTTAGAGATTATGATTTTACTTATTTTATTAAGCAGAACAATGTTTATTATATATCACCAAATTACAGATTTGAAGATGTTTATGGGGTTGATTCTCATTATTATAGGGGAGGCTCTTTTATACCTAAGCGAGGTAAATACGTCTTTAAAGCAGAGGTTACAGATTTTGATGATAAGAGCGTTGTTCTTACAAGAAGTGTGAATTTCCGTTAAAATTATTTAAAAGTTATTTATAGCAGCATTTCTATATGTTATTATTATTAAATAAAAATTATATATTGCTTTTTACACACCGCACGCTAAACTAAAAAAAGAATATAAATTAATTAGAAATATAATTTTTATTATATTGATAAGTTTATTTAACGTGCGGGAAAATATATTTATAATCTAATTAAAATTTTTTGGCTACGTGCTTTTAAATTTTTCATTGTAAAATAAAAATAATAATTTAAAACCATACAGAAAAGTTAATAATAGCGAGTGTTTATTTTTATTTATATTTTACAAAGTAGCGGTATACTTAGTAAGTATATTTATTTTATAAACAAGTTGTTTTCATAATTATTATTGACAGAAATATATATAATTATATAATGTATAGAATAAAATTTAAATCGGAATAATAATGATAGTAATAGAAAATGTTAGTAAAGTATTTACAACAGCAAACAATAAAGAACTTAATGCTGTAAATAATGTATCTATAAAAATAGAAGACGGCGAGATATACGGAATAATAGGTTTTTCTGGTGCTGGCAAGTCTACACTTGTAAGATGTATTAATTTACTTGAAAGACCTACTTCTGGAAAGGTTTATATAGATAATGTTGATATGATGTCTTTATCTCAAAGAGAACTAAGAGAGAAAAGAAAAAAGATAGGAATGATATTTCAGCAATTTAATTTATTTGGTTCAAGGAATGTATTTAAAAATGTTGCTTATCCTTTAAGATATAGGGGGCTTTCAAAAAAAGAAGTTGAAGATAAGGTTATGTATTTGCTTGAGCTTGTAGATATAAAGGAGAAAGCTTATGCTTATCCATCACAATTAAGCGGCGGGCAAAAACAAAGAGTAGCTATTGCTAGGGCTTTGGCTAATGAGCCTAATATACTTCTTTGTGATGAAGCTACTAGTGCATTAGACCCTCAAACTACTGGTTCTATACTGAAATTATTAAAAAAATTAAATGAGAAATTAAAGATTACTATAGTTGTAATAACTCATGAGATGAATGTAGTTAAAGAATTATGCCATAGAGTTGCTGTTATGAATGCCGGTAATTTAATAGAAGAAGGTAATATTTTTGATGTATTTTCTTCACCAAAAAATAAAATAACACAAGATTTTATAGATACTACATCAAACCTTTCTAAAATATATAATTTAGTAGAAGAAAATAACGATATCACTGTTTTAAAAGAAAATGAGTGTATATTAAGACTTAGATACAAAAAGGGCGGTGTTGTAGAAGCTTTTATTTCGCATATATCTAGGACTTTTAATGTTAATGCTAATATTATTTTTGCTAATGTTGAGTTTATTGATGATAGTTTGCTTGGAGGGCTTGTTGTTATAATGCATGAAAGAGAGGCTGGCGGAATAAATAGAGCTATAGATTTTCTTAAAGAAAAAAATGTCGATGTGGAGGTAGTATCCGATGCTAGAACTTCTAAATAAATTAATACCGAATGTAATGAATGATTTACCAAAGCTTTATGATAGTATTATACAAACTTTTATTATGCTTTTATATTCTGGTGTTATATCATTTTTTGTAGGCGGATTTTTGGGTATACTTTTAATTGTTACTAAGAGATACGGCATTATGCAAAACATTATAATATATGAAGTGCTTAGTAAGGTTATTAACTTTTTTAGGGCTATACCTTTTATAATACTTCTTGCCATGCTTGTACCTTTAACAAGATTTATAATGGGTACTGCTATTGGCGTAAAGGGTGCTATATTGCCTCTAATTTTTGGAACGGTTCCTTTTTTTGCAAGGCAAATGGAGAGTGCTTTATCTGAAGTAAACCCAGGACTTGTAGAAGCAGCTCAATCTATGGGTTCTTCTCCTATAGCTATAATATTTAGAGTTTATTTAAAAGAAAGTATTGCACCTATAGCAAGAGGAACTACCATAACCGCTATTAGTTTAATAGGGCTTACTGCCATGGCTGGTGCTGTTGGTGCTGGAGGGCTTGGTACTTATGCTATACAGTCTGGATACTACAGAAATAAATTAGATATTATTTATGTTTCTGTGATACTTCTTGTAATACTTGTTGGATTAATACAGGCACTTGGTAATTTTATAGTAAAAAAAGCTACACATTAAAAAGTTATATTTTTATAAAGGATTTATTATTATGATTAAAAATAGAAAAGTAGTTATTATAGGGGCGGGCCATGTAGGCTCTCATGTGGGATATGCTTTAGCAGCTCAAGGTTTAGTTGAAAATATTGTTTATATTGATATAGACAAGAAAAAAGCTTTTGCTCAGGCTCTTGATATATTTGATGCTACTGTTTATCTTCCTCATAGAGTTGAAGTTAAAGCTGGAGATTATAGTGATATTGATGATGCTGATTTAATGGTTGTATGTGCTGGACCTTTGCCTAAAGAAAATCAAACTAGAATGGATACTTTGGGTGCTACTGTAGAAGTTATGAAAGATATAGTAGCTAATATTAAAAAGACTAAATTTAATGGAATTATAATTAATATTTCTAATCCTGCTGATGTTATTACTCATTATTTACAAAACAAGTTAAATTATGACACTAAAAGAATAATATCTACAAGCACAACATTAGACTCTGCCAGATTAAGACGAGCTATATCCGAGGCTATTAATGTTGATCAAAAATCTGTATATGCTTATGCATTAGGCGAACATGGTGAAAGCCAAATGGTTGCTTGGTCTTGTGTAACTATAGCAGGAAAGCCTTTATTTGAGCTTATGAAAGAAGGCAAAGACAAATATGCTAAATTAGATTTGAATGAATTAGCTGATAAAGGAAGAAGAGGCGGTTGGGATGTTTTATTAGGTAAAGGTTCTACCGAGTTTGGAATAGGAACTTCACTTGCTGAGGTTGCTAGGGCTATACTTTCTGATGAGCATAGAGTTTTACCTGTTTCAGTTTATCTTAACGGTGAGTATGGTCAAAAAGATGTTTATGCTTCTGTGCCTGCAGTTTTGGGAGCTAATGGAGTTGAAGAGATAATTGAGCTTAAAATGAATGAAGAAGAGAAAAAACTCTTTGATGCTTCTTGCGATACCATGACTAAAAATTATAAATTATCACTTACCATGTGATAAACAATATTTCTTTTATTGTCTTAAATATTTAAATTATTTAAAAAATTAAATTATTTATAAAGGGGAATGATATATAATGAAAAAGGTTTTATTATTATTATGTTTCACATTATTTTTAGCTTCTTGCGGCGGAAGCAATGATAATAAAAAAGATTTAATCACGGTTAAGATTGGTCATGTTGGTGAATCTGACAGAACTATATGGAAGCCTGTACAAGAGAAATTATTAAACGAAGGCATTAAAGTAGAATTAGTTTCTTTTGCTGATTACACTATACCAAATCAGGCATTAAATGACGGTGATATAGATTTAGATGCTTTTCAGCACCATGCATACTACAGCAATGAAGTTAATACTAAAGGTTATGATTTAGCTATATTGGGTGTTACTTATATATCTGCTATGAATATCTATTCTCATAATATTACAAATGTTAATGAGGTAAAAAATGGAGATAAAGTAGCTATACCTAATGACCCTGCTAATGGCGGAAGGGCTTTAAAAGTGTTAGAGGCTGCTGGTTTAATAAAGTTAAAAGATAATGCTCCAGACAATCCTACAGTTAATGATATAGAAAATCCTTTAAATTTAGAGATTATAGAAGTTGATGCGGGTAGTTTATATAGTTTGCTTCCTGATGTTGCTTGTGCTGTTATTAATTGTAATTATGCTTTAGATTTTGGACTTAATCCGGGTGCTGATTATATATTTAGAGATGACCCTAAAAATTATGACAATAATATGTATATAAACTTAATAGCTTCAAGAGCTTCCGATAAGGATAATGAGATTTATAAAAGGATAGTAGAGGCTTATCAATCTGCTGAAGTAGAAAAAGTTTATGCTGAAGATTTCAAGGGAGCTTATATACCTGCTTGGAAATAAAAATAATTATTTAATAATTTTTAAAAATTTTAATAAGGAGTTAATAAATGAAGAAAATTTTATTAGTTGCAGCTTTTGCATCATTAATTTTCACTTTTAGTGCATGCGGCGGCGGAAAATCTAATGCAAATGATAACAATATAGTAAAAGTTGGATTTGCAGGAGAGTCTGATTATCAAATTTGGAATCCTATAGTAGAGAAATTAGCAGAAGATGGTATTAAAGTAGAATTAGTTTCTTTTGCTGATTACACTATACCAAATCAAGCTTTAAATGATGGTGAGATTGATTTAAATGCTTTTCAGCATTATGCTTATTTTAATGATGAAATATCAAATAAAGGTTATGATTTAACTGCTATTGCTGATACTTATATATCTGCTATGAATATTTATTCTACAAATATTACAGATGTAAAAGAAGTTAAAAATGGAGATAAAGTGGCTATACCTAATGACCCTTCTAATGGAGGAAGAGCTTTAAAGGTTTTGGAGGCTGCTGGTTTAATAAAAGTAAGACCTGAAGCAGGCGATTCTCCTAGTGTAGCTGATATAGTAGAAAATCCTTTAAATTTAGAGATTGTAGAAGTTGATGCAGGAGGTATTTACAGTTTGCTTCCTGATGTTGCTTGTGCTGTTATAAACGGAAATTATGCTATAGATTTTGGTCTTAACCCTGGTTCTGATTATATTTTCAAAGATGACCCTGCAATATACAGCACTAAATCTTTTGTTAATTTAATTGCTGCTAGAACTGCTGATAAAGATAATGAATTATATAAAAAAGTTGTTGCTGCTTATCAGTCTGAAATAGTAGAGAAAGTTTATAATGAGAATTTCAAAGGTTCTTATTTGCCAACTTGGAAATAAAAATAATTTTTTAAATTATAAAAATAAACCTCTATCAATTAGTTTTGTTAGAGGTTTATTTTTATATTTTTTGCTATAAAAAGTTTTATTTTCTTAATTTTCTTCCTTGTTTATCTGTAAAAATATCTAACAATATTAAAACTATATCAACTATATACCATATTCCTAAACCGCCAGCTGTAAGCCAATATAATATACCAGTTCCAACTTTTCCAACATAAAATCTATGTACCGGCAAAAATATTGCTAAAAGTAAAGTAACAACCCAACTTCTATCAGATACTTCATTACTCATAATAAATCTCCTAATTTTTATTATTATTTGGAAATTATAATATATATTTTATAAAAATCAAAATTAAAAAACTATATTTTTAAAATATCATAAGATTATTATTTAACGCACGTTTAATTTAGTATTAAAACAATATGTGTTAAAAGTAAAATAATTTTTATTAACAAATAGTAAACTTACCGTGCGTTTTATTAGTTTTAAAAATTAATAAGCATTTGGGTGGGATTGCTTTTTTGTATAAGCAATAAAATATAAACAAAATTAAAAAATGAAATTTAACTGAAAAAAATAAAGGGCGGGGTATGTAAATAGATTTTAATATTTAGTTGTTTTTTTATATTTATATAGTATTATCTTCTGCAATTAATAATATTAGGAGTTTGTATGAAAAAAGTAGTGTTATCTGTTTTAATATTCATTGCACTATTTACTAAATCAGCATTTACAGAATTTGAAGGTAGCATATATGTACCTATAGGTATTGCTTCCACATTACCTAATATAGTGGAGCCTAAACGGAAGTTTGTCAGAAATATTTATATAGATACAACTAAACAAGATATGAGTTTTAATATTGGGGTTACTGGAAATTTCGGATATAGATTCAATATAAATGAAAATAATGCTATAAGTATATTAACTGAAATAGGATATTCAAGGCTTGATTTTGCATCTACATTTAAAGCTCAAACTGATAACAATTATGGCAATAATAAAATATATAATGCAAGTCAGAATTTAGTTTTTCATACACTAAATATAGGATTAATGCCTAAATATGCTGTTAATCTTACTTCTTTACTTAAAGATTTTAATTCAAACTATGATGGAAAGATGGAGCTTAATATAGGTATAGGTTTTGGAATGAAAATAGCATTGGCTGGTGAATATTATAATACAATGAATAATGATGCTGATGAAAATTATAAAAGTCATTTAGCCGAAAAATATTCATTCAAAGATATAAAAAGGAAATTTGATTATCCGTTTATACCATATATAAAACTTCAAATGGATGACTATTTTTATTTTAATGAAAAGGTAGCATTTTTATTTGGAATAAGTTTAATATATAATTTTGATATATTCTATGATATTGCTAATATGTCTTATGAAGATTATCAAAAAATATATGAAGGATATCCAAGTATTGGAGGCGGTGCTATTGGTTATTATGATGATTATGATATTAAGAAATACGGTTTTTCTAGTTTTGAAATAGCTTTCAATTTAGGTATAAAATTTGGAAATTAATATTAACAGATAACACTATAAAAAAGATACCTGCCATTTAAAGACAAGTATCTTTTTTATAAAGACTATAAATTTAAAAAATCTTGGGCGGGTGTGATTTTTTCTGTGTGAGTATGTAAATATAAATAAAAATAGAAAAATCAAATTTAATCAAAAAAGTATAAAGGGGGGGGGATGTAAATAGATTTTAAATTTTATTTACGCCCCCCACCCTCAATATTCAATGCTTAATTTTGAATTTATAGTTTTAATTATATTTATTATTTTTATATAAATTATAGAGCCCACCCTATAGTTTTTTTAATTTAAAGCTATATTAACGCACGCTTAATTTACTACAAAAATAAGTGTCCCAAAAATAAAATAATGTTTATTATACAAAAAATCTGCTTACCGTGCGTATTTAAAAATCTATGTATTATGATAACTATTAATTGAAATTTTATTGTTTTAATATAATATTGTCTAATTAATCTTAATAAATCATAAATCATGTTTTTATTTTAAAGAGGAAAAATATGCAAAACAATATTGATAAAGTTTTAATACTAGATTTTGGCTCTCAGTTTACGCAGCTTATTACAAGAAGAATAAGAGAATTGAATGTTTATTCAGAGATTCACCCATTTCATGTTTCAATAGATTTTGTAAAAGAGTTTAATCCAAAAGCAATAATACTTTCTGGAGGACCTTCAAGTGTGTATGAAGAAGATGCTCCTAAAGTAGATAAAAAGTTATTTGAACTTGGTGTGCCTATACTTGGAATATGCTATGGTATGCAAATAATAGTTTATTCTATGGGCGGAAAAGTTGAAAGTGCAGAAAAACGCGAATATGGAAAAGCTGAAATTGAAATTACTAATCATGAAAGCATATTTAAATCATTCGGTAAAAGCAATGTGGTGTGGATGAGTCATGGGGATAGTATAAAATCTATTCCTGAAGGTTTTGAACTTATAGCTAAAACACCTAATACTGAACTTGCTGCTATAGAAAATAAAGAGAAAAATATTTATGCTATACAGTTTCACCCTGAAGTAGTTCATACAGAAAACGGAATAAAGATAATAGAAAATTTTTTATTTAATATTTGTAAGTGTGAAAGAAATTGGAATATGGGTTCTTTTATAGAATATGAAATAAAAAGAATAAAAGAAACTGTAGGAGATAAAAATGTAATACTTGGGCTTTCTGGTGGAGTTGATTCTTCTGTAGCTGCAGTGTTAATAGAAAAAGCTATAGGCAAGCAATTAAAATGTATATTTGTTAATAATGGACTTTTGAGAAAAGATGAAGATAAAAAGGTTGTTGAAGTATTTAGAGATAATTTCAATATTGATTTGATTTATGTTGATGCTTCAAAGAGATTTTTAGATAAATTAGCTGGTGTTACTGACCCAGAGCAAAAGAGAAAAATAATAGGACATGAATTTGTAAATGTATTTAATGATGAAGCTAAAAAGATAGAAAATGTAGGATTTTTAGCACAGGGTACACTTTATCCTGATGTAATAGAGAGTGTTTCGTTAAGAGGAAGTTCTGCAGTTATAAAAAGCCATCATAATGTAGGCGGACTTCCTAAAGACATGAAATTTGAACTTTTAGAGCCTTTCAGAGAATTATTTAAAGATGAAGTGAGAGAGATTGGTTTAGAGTTAAAGCTTCCAGAAGATATAGTATACAGACAGCCTTTCCCAGGTCCTGGTTTGGCAGTTAGAATATTAGGAGATATCACAGAAGAGAGGGTTAAAATACTTCAAGAAGCTGATGATATAGTTGTAAGCGAGATAAAAAAAGCTGGACTTTATAGAAAATTATGGCAGTCTTTTGCTATACTTCTTCCTATAAAAAGCGTTGGTGTTATGGGTGACGGCCGTACTTATGAACAAGTTTGTGCTGTGAGGGCTGTTGAAAGTGTTGATGCCATGACTGCTGATTGGGCTAAAATTGATTATAATGTTTTGGGTATAATATCAAACAGAATAATAAACGAAGTTAAAGGTATTAACCGTGTTGTTTATGATATATCTTCAAAACCGCCTGCTACTATAGAATGGGAATAATATAAATAGATGGATGCAAAAGTTAAATCGGTAAAAAATAAAACTATTGACTTTGATATAAATACTGAAGAGAGTAAAGTATATCTAAAAAAATGTATTATAGATAATGATAATATAAAAGAATATAGAAAAGAAGATATCATAAATAAAACTATAAACGGAAATACTTTTAATGTATTAAAAAAAATAGAAAAAAATATAGCTGATTTAATGATAGTAGACCCGCCTTATAATATATCAAAAAATTATCATGGGTATAAGTTTAAAGACAGAGACAATTTAAGCTATGAGAAATATACTCATTTATGGGTAGAAAGTATTATTCCTATATTAAAAGAAAATGCTACGATGTATGTATGCTGTGATTGGAAGTCAAGCCTTGTGATAGGAAATGTTTTATCAAAATATTTTAATATACAAAACAGAATTACTTGGCAGCGAGAGAAGGGCAGAGGAGCAAAAAATAATTGGAAGAATGGAATGGAAGATATATGGTTTGCTACTCTTTCAAATAAATATACTTTTAATGTGGATGATGTTAAGATAAGAAGAAAGGTAATAGCTCCATACAAAATTGAAGGAAAGCCAAAAGATTGGGTAGAAACAGAGAACGGTAACTTTAGAGATACTTGTCCGTCTAATTTTTGGGACGATATATCCATTCCTTATTGGTCAATGCCAGAAAATACAGCACACCCTACACAAAAGCCAGAAAAGTTAATAGCTAAATTAATATTAGCGAGTTCTAATAAAAATGATTTTGTATTCGACCCTTTTTTGGGAAGCGGTACTACCTCAGTTGTATCTAAAAAATTAGGAAGAAACTACTCAGGTATAGAGCAAAATCCAGCATATTGTGCTTGGGCAGAAAAAAGAATAGAAGTTGCTTTGCAAAACAAAGAAATACAAGGCTATACTGATAATATCTTTTGGGAAAGAAATACAATGCAGTTTCAAAATAAACTAAAAAAATAATTGAAAAAATATGACTTTATGTTAAAATAAATATAATATTGTTAATATTTTTTTGATTAAAGGCTTATATATGCATCTTGATATCATAAATTACATTAAGGCTGATAATGTCAAAATAATATGCAAAAATACTTCTTTTCAAGATTTAGTTTCTATATCCTCTAAAAATCCTCCCAAGCTATTCGTTGTTACAAACGCAAATAAAAAAATTTTTGGTGTTATTACATATAATGATATATTCCCTGCCTTAGCATCACAAGTGAAAAAAAATAATATAGATTGTTTGGCTAATCAAAATATATCAAAGTTTATTACCAAAAATTATATAAAAGTGCCTTTTAATGCTAATACAAATGATGTATTTGATATGATGATGGATAAAAAACTTGATTATGCTGTTGTTGTTGATGATAAAGATTTTCCTATAGGTATAGTGGACATATATACCTTATACGATATAATTATTAAATTGAAAATAAGAAATATAAAGCTTAGTGTAGATAATATAGAACTTGAATCTTCTATAGAAAAAGATAGATTTATTAAAGAATTAAAAAAAGAAATAGATATATTAAATGAACAATCAATAATTGATCATATTACTAATTTGTATAATATAAGATATTTTTATAAGGTTATAGAAGAGGAAGCTGAGAGGGCTAAACGTTATAAATATACTATATCGCTTATATTTATGGATTTGGATCATTTTAAAAATGTCAATGATATATATGGGCATGATTGCGGAAATTTGGTATTGCATGAAATAGGAAGGCTATTAACTTCTCCATCTGATAACATTCTTAGAAGAAGTGATATCTCTTTTAGATATGGAGGAGAAGAGTTTATTATTATTTGTCCAAATACAAATAAACAAGAGGCGCTTATTGTAGGTGAAAGAATTCGTAAAACTATTGAAAATAAAGTTTTTAATTATGAATCTCAAGATATAAAAATTACTATAAGTATTGGTATATCAGAATATAGACACAATTCAAAGATTTCAATATTTCAATGTGTAAAAGAGTCAGATATAGCTATGTATGAGGCTAAACATCGCGGCAGAAATAGAGTTGTTGTTTATGATGAGATAATGTCAAATAAAAAATAGCTGTTTTAATAAGGATATATTTTTATGGAAAGTTTATTTTTACCAAATTATACTATTGGAAGCGATGCGTATAACTATATAGATGATATATGCAAAAATTATGGTTCTAATGCTGTAATTATTTCTGGAAAAAAATCTTTAAATGCTTCAAGAGATATTTTATTAAATAGCTTAAAAAATATAAAGATAATTGCTGAGATTTATTATGGCGGTGTTGCGAGTTATGAGAATGTTGAGATGCTAAAAAATATTAAAGAGATAAAAGAAGCTGATATGATTTTTGCTGTTGGCGGAGGGCGTTGCGTTGATACAGTAAAGACACTTTGCGATATGATAAATAAGCCTTTATTTACTTTTCCTACATTAGCTTCTAATTGTGCTGCTGTTACAAGCTTATCTGTTATGTATAATAGTGATGATTCTTATAAAGATTTATATACTCAAAAAAGACCTGCTATTCATACTTTTATCAATACTGATATTATATTAAACTCTCCTGAGAGATATTTTATTGCGGGTATGGGAGATGCTTTATCTAAACAATATGAAACTTTATTTTCTACAAGAAATGAAGTTCTTAATTATAAAGATTTTTTAGGCTATGAAATAATAAAAGAATGTTCTAATGATATAATAAAATATTCTTTAAAAGCTTTTAATGATTTTAAAAATAAAAAGCCTACTGATGATTTTAATAGAGTAGTTTTGCATATAGTATATACTACAGGGCTTACATCTGTAACGATTAAAGATGATTATCATATATCATTGCCTCATGCTGTATATAATGGTCTTACACGAATAAAAGAAATAGGAGAGAAGTTCTTTCATGGAGAGCTTGTAGCTTATGGCATACTTTTGCTTTTAACTATGGATAAAAACTTTGATGAGCTTGAAAAAGTTTTTAATTTTAATAAATCTTTATCCCTTCCAACTTCAATAAAAAACATTGGTATAAAAGATATAAGTTTAGAAAATGAAGAATTATCAAGAGTTTTAGATGGGGCATTTGCTTCTAAAGATTTAGAGGTTTCTCCTTATCCTATTACTAAAGATATGATAATTAATGCCATGATAGAACTTGAAGAATATAACATAAAAAAAGCATTATAATTATTAAAAAACAAAAAGCTCTGGAATAATGTTTTTCCAGAGCTTAATTTTTATTTAAATTTATTTTTATTTTAAAGTTATAACATAATTCCATTGAGGCTGTGGGTATCTTCCAGTTTTTCCAACAGGCATACCGTTAGAATCTGTTATTTCAGCTTCGGCATATAATAAATATCTTCCTTTAGGTAAATATTGCCCGCCGCTTAATGGGGATTTTCTTCCTGCAAAATAGAATTGAGTTTGTGCTTGTCCGTCTATAACATATATTTTTGGAAGATAGAATATTAAATCTCTGCTTAAAATATTATAATTATCATCTATTCTTCTAGCATAAAATCTTATTTTTGCAAATTTACCTTGAGGAGGTGTTTTTACAGCCAAAGTTATTAATAATGGTTCGCTTTTAGAAGCAACAAATCTGTCATTATAATTTATAATAAAAGAGCTTATATTAACAGCTTGATTATTATTAAATGTTTGATTGTTTCCCATATTAGGCTCTACTACTACTGTTCCTGTAGTGTCATAAATATATGCAGAGTTTCCAGAAGAAGGTTTTTTAGTAGGCTGAGGTACTATATCTGGTATGTTGTTATTATTATTAGCTTCATATAAACCATCATCTGTTAATGCTATAGCATTATTATTTGTATTTATATTAGTTTCTGTTATAGTAGGTTCAATAGTTTGATTTGTAGATAAGAAATCTTTTTCTTCTTGAGTAATATCTTCACCAAATATATCATCTATTGTAGTATCAGTTGTTTCGGTTGTATTTGTTTCTGGAAAATCTAAATTAGGCATTCCTTTACTATTTAATATACTTCTTACAATAAAAAATCCTGCAACTGCCACTATTAATATTAAAAGAATTATTATAACTGGTTTTAATTTTGTTTTGATTTCATTAGGCATAATTATTACTTCCGTTTTTTAAAATTATATGTTAATTAATTCGGATAATAATAAAAATCTTTTATAAAAAAATAATCAAGAATATACTGAAAATAAGAGACTAAAAAACATTTTTAATAAACTTAAAAATTTTTTAGTATATATTAGTCCCATAGAAAACTTTTTAATTCTTTTGATAAATTAAGACCAGATAGTTTTTTTAGAGCCTTTATTTGTATTTGTCTTACTCTCTCTCTTGTAATATTTAATTCTTTTCCAGTATCTTCTAATGTTTTAGGCTCTTTTCCATAAAGACCAAATCTTTCTATAATTACAGTTCTTTCTTTTTCATCTAAAGCTTTTAATGCTTCAGTTAAAGTATCTCTTAAGCTTTCCATAAAAGCATCTTGATGAGGTGAAGGGAAGTTTTTATCTTCAATGAAAGAAGTCATATCATTATTATCAGAGTTTTTAAAGAAAGAATCTACACTTGCTGTTTCCTGCGTGAATATTATTATAGAGGATAGTGTTTTTCTGTCTATTTTCATTTCTTTAGCTATTTCGTCTATTGAAGGCTCTCTTCCAAGCTGCTGAGTGAGGTTTTTAGATATTTGTATACTTTTTTTTATTAATCTTGCTATATGCATTGGAAATCTTATAATATGTCTTTTGCTTGATATCTCTTTAACTATACTTTGTTTTATCCACCATACTCCATAAGTAGAAAACTTAAATCCCTTTCTATATTCAAATCTTTTTACAGCCTCTATTAAACCAATATTACCTTCATCTATTATATCTATAAATGGAACTCCGCTATTATAATACCTTTTTGCAATGCTGATAACTAATCTTAAATTGGATTTCACTAATTTGTGCTGAATAGAATCTATTTCTTTGTCAATTTCTTCAATTTCTTTAGAATATTTTTTTTCGTCTTCATCTATTAATTTGTTTTTGTTTTCTCGGCAAACTTCAAGACGCTGCCATAATTCTAATTCTTCTTCCTTTGTCAGTCTGCGTATTTCACCTATTTGTTTTAAATATACGCTGACAGGACCTTTGTATTCTTCGTTAATATCTTTTTTCAAGTGTTATGTTTCCTATCAAAAGAATATAAAAATTTAATATACATAGAATAAAAGATTTTTAAAAATTGTCAAGCTTATAAATATAAACTTGCTTCTATTCCTATTTTACTTTCCATGCTTCTGTAAGCATATAATTGTTTTGAACGGGCATATTCATATTTTACACCTATTATTATTCTATATATTTCAAAGCCAATACCTACTGATATGCTTGGAGTCCACTCATTATAAGAATTAAGTATTGTGTATTTGTTATATTCTCTCTTTACAGTATTTATTTCATCTAAATTAGCTGCTAAATATATACTGCTTATAAAACTAATTTCACCCCATATTGGTACTCTAAAGTCGATGCCGGAAAATATACCAAATAAATTAACAAAATTTGATTTTTTAAATCCAGTAATAGCAAAATAGCTTCCTCCATAAAATGTAAACCAAGAATATTTATAATGCAAAGAAAACTGCATCTGTTCAAAACCGCTGTCTCTAAACTCTTCTGTTTCTCTATTATATAAAGTTTCATCTCCAAGTATATCCCCAGCAATATGAGCACATACATGCCTTAAAGGGCTAAATCTAAATCTTAAAGTGTCATCATATATATAGTCAAAAAAAGTTTCTACCTGCATATAAGTGCCATACATTAAACTTTGTCCATAATATTGACTAGTACCATTTTTATATTTAGACAAGAAAAAGTGCGTTAAAAATCCAACACCGATTTTAAATCTATGTATATCCATATATTTAAATGATATAGGGGTTACTTCTGTTGCAAGTGTAGGCTGATAAAAAAAATCAATATCATCAAATTTGAAATTAGGGTTTGGGTACATTTCTTTTATATTAAAAATTGTTCCAAGTAAAAAACTGCTGTTATATGCATTAGGGTCAGCCCATGAAGAAAAATATCTGTCTGTTTCATAATTTTTAAAAGGATTATAATTCCATTTTAATTTTGTGTTAGTTTCATAACTATCCATTTTAAATTTTATAGAATTAGTTTCTTGTGAGTATATGTGTATACTTAAAATAAATATTATTAAAATAGCATATTTCATAAAAATCTCCTCTTTCATTGAACAATGTTCATTTTAAACTATAGGATATTTTTGTCAATAGAACAATGTAAATAAAAAGCTTTAAATTTTTATATTATAATATATAATATATGAAAATGTTAGGTTGATAATATTATATGAGATTGTTGTTAAGAGTTTTTATTATATTTTTGGTGTTTTTTGTATCCAAAATATATACTTTAGAATATAGTTTTTATCCTAAAGAATATATAAAATTTAATAGAAATTATGTGAATATAGATGATATAAATTATGTAGAGTATTCTCAGAGTTTAAAAATATTAGATTTCCCTATGACTAGTAAAGCAGTATGGTTTAATAAAATACCAGTATTAGATATAGTTTTTGAATTATATAGCTTATTGGCGTATTCTCCAAGTATAAATACTAAAGTTTATTACTTAGCTTTTTATAGAACTCTAAAAGAGATAGAAGTTTTTGTTAGTAACAGTAGAAAAGTTTCTGTGTTTTATCAATATTCAAGCACAATGCAAAATTATTATGATAATATGATTAGAAATCTTTCTATATCATATAATAAACTTAATTTTGATACGCATATGTACATTGGATTTAATTTTTATATTTCCTAAATATTTTTAATTTTTTAAGCAGTTAATTATTTTATTTTTTCTTTTAAAATATTTGCAATTATAATTATTTATGATATATTATTAGTATTAAAGTTTTTAAATAAAGGTTATAGGTGTCTGATTTAAAAGTATATAAAATAATATCTTTAGATGGTCCTTCGGGTGCTGGTAAAAGTACAGTAGCTAAGTTAGTTGCTAAAAAGTTAGGATATAAATATTTAGATACTGGTGCTATGTATAGGGCTGTAACCTTATTTTTTTTAAATAAAAATGTTAATATACAAAATGATAATGAGATCATATCTGCTATCGGCGATTTAAAAATTAGTTTTGACAATAATAACAAGATATACTTAAATGATGTAGATGTTAGTGAAGAGATAAGAAGTATAAAAGTTGTTAATATGGTTTCTAAAGTATCTTCTATCAGTGCAGTTAGGAAAAGTATGGTTTCCTTACAGAGAGCTATTGCTGAAAATGATAATTATGTTGTAGACGGCAGAGATATAGGAAGTGTTGTTTTTCCTCTTGCAAAATATAAATTTTACATAGATGCTTCGGTTGATATTAGAGCTAAAAGAAGGTATGAAGAAGAAATACAAAAGGGCAAAAATATAACTTTTGAGGAAGTATTTGATAGCATAAAAAAAAGAGATGAGTTTGATTCTAATAGGGAAGATAGTCCCCTAGTAGTACCTAAAGATGCTATTATTATAGATACTACAAATATGACTATAGATGAAGTTGTACAAAAAATCACAGATGTGGTTTTTAATAAAAAATCTAATGAATAATTAGATATTAACCTGATTTTAAGTTCAGGAGGGAGAGGGAAGAATGATGGAAGATAATAATTTATCAGAACAAAAAAATGAATTTCTTAAGGCATTAGAGGAGAGTGACAATAAGACGCACTTTAGAGGAAGTGTTGTTAAAGGAAAAATAGTCCAATTCGATGACACTGATGTTTTTATAGATTTTAATTCTAAGGTTGAAGGTAAAATAAATAGAGACGAATTTGATAAAGAGCCTGTTAAAGGTGAAGAGATTGAGGCTGTAATAAAGGGAGAAGATAATAATAAGGGTTATGTTATTTTATCTAAGAGAGATATTGATAAGAGAAAGGCTCAGGATTTAATAGAAGATGCTGTAAAAAATGCTACTCCAATAAATGGTGTTGTTAAAGAGGCTATTAAGGGCGGATTTACTGTTTCTTTAATGGGACATAATGCTTTTTGTCCTTTCTCTCAAATTGATATTTCAAGAGGAATTAAAGAAGCTGATTATATAGGCAAAGAGTTTCAATTTAAGATTATAGATAGAAAAGGAAATAAAGATATAGTTGTTTCTAGAAGAGTTTTGCAAGAAGAGACTCAAAATAAGGTAATAGAAGAATATTTATCAAATTTAAAAGAAGGCGATATAGTAGAAGGAAAAGTTAAAAACATAGAGAAATTCGGTGCTTTTATACAATTAACAGAAGGTTTAGACGGTTTCCTTGCTATACCAAATATGTCTTGGGCTAAGATTATTAACCCTAAAAACATTATTACTAAGGGTGAAGAGAGAAAATTTCAGGTTTTATCTGTTGATAGAGAAAAAAGAAAAGTTGATTTAGGTATTAAACAGCTTGAGGGAGATACTTGGTATAAGTTTGTTGAAGAGTATCATGTTGGAGATATAATCAAAGGTGAAGTTACTACTGTTAAAAAATTTGGTGCTTTTGTAAATGTATATGAAGGCGTTGAGGGTCTTATACATGTTTCTGATTTGAGCTGGAACTCTCATGTTAATAATCCTAATGATTTTGTTAAGGTTGGCGCTTATTTAGAATGCAAAATTCTTGATATGAATGTACCTGAAAGAAAATTAACTTTAGGCTTAAAACAGGTTAAAGATAATCCTTGGGACAGTGCTGAGAGAGATTTCCCTGTTAAGAGTTCTGTGAAATGTAAAGTAAAAAGAATATTTAAAGACTTTGCTGTATTTGAACTTCCTAATGGTCTTGAGGGTATATGTGATATTAGTGATTTCGATTGGATGAACAATACTGTTAATATTAAAGACTATATAAAAGAAAATGAAGAAGTTGAAATGGTTATTATGTCTATAGATAGAGATAAGCAAAGAATTAAACTAAGCTATAAACATACTAAAGAAAGTCCTTGGAGATTATTTGATAAGGCACATCCTCATGGTTCTATAGTTAATGGTACTGTTAAAGCTATTATAGATTCTGGTGTTATTGTATCTTTAGAGAATGATTTAGAAGGATATATGCATATTTCTCAAATAGACTTGCCTAAAGGTGAGAGTTTAGAGAATGTACTTAAAGTTGGAGAGAGTTATCCTTTTGTTGTAAGAGAGGTTAATCAGGTAAAAAGAAGAATATCACTTTCTCGAAGAGAGTATATGGAAGCTGAAAACAAAAAAGAAACTCAAAGCTATATTTCTAAAGAAGAACCTACTTCTTTAACTTATAATCCTTTCGATAATATTAAAAATTAATTTATATAATTATAATTCTAAAATCATAAGCATTATTATGATTTTAGAATTTTTTATATTTTGTATTTGTAATGCAAGATGTTGTGATGTTTTTTATTTATTATTTTTATTAGTTCGTTTTTTTATTAAAATGACTTTGTGAAGAATATAAATAATTCAAAAAATATTTAAGCATATAATTCAATAATTTTTGTACACGTAATTTTTTGATATAGTTAAGTAATTATAAAAATAATTTTTACATAATGCTCCATTAAAAAATAAATTCTATATATGTTATGATAATAAAATGATAAAAGACTATTGACTTATGTATTAACATAATATATTATTATGTTAATATACTATATTTTGTCTACTGGAGATAATTATGTTCCCTATATTGAATTTCGCGTTAATGCTAATCATTCCTATTATAGTTGTCGGTATTTCTAAAATTATCGATAGAAAAAAAAACAACAATAACTCAAATTTTGATGATATTTTTGCTGAAGAAAAAGCTGCATTAGAAGGAATTATAGAAGAGAAAATATCAGAAGTTAGGGATAATGCCATAGATTTGGAGATTGCTGTAAAAAAGGCAGGTTTTATAAGTAAATCTATGGAAGAAGATTTAGCTAAGCTTAATAATAAAATAGAATCATATAAAGATTATAAAGCAGCAGTATCTCAATATCAGGAACAAGTAGATTCGCTTGAAGAGGCTTATTTAGACATACTTAATAAAGTTGATACTGTATTAAAAGAACGCAACACTATAGAAAAAACTTATAAAAGAATATCTGATGTTAAAACCAAAATGATAGAGTTAGAAAAAAATGTTTCTTCTATACAAGATAATTTGATTGCTTCTTATAATGCTAAATTAAATGATTTTGAATCTGAATTATATAAGAGATTTGATGCACTTACTACTAATTTACTTGCTCGTGATGCTCATTATACAGATATGGCTGAACAAGAGAAAGATAAGATATCAGCATTAACAGAAGAGTTTAAGCTTCATGTAGCAAAAAAAGAGGAATTATTTACAAATCAGCTTACTCAGCTTGCTGAAAGAACTGCCCGCAATAACATAGAGCAATTAGCAGAGTTGTTTGAAAAAGGAAGAGACGAACTTATAAATAAATATTCTCTATTTGCTGAAGAGATTAACAGTAAATCTAAAGATATAGAAGAGCGTTATGAAACTTTAAGTCAGTCTAAAGAGGGGCTTGAAGTTGAGCTTATAAACTTGAGAGACACTATACAAGAGAGACTTAATTCTATAACAGAGTCCAGTGTAGAAGAGTTTAAGGGTGAAATGGAGAAGACTAAAGAGTTCTTATACAACACTTTAAAAGAGGAATTAGAGAGAATAGGAAGTGAAAAAGAGGAGTTCTTAGAGTCTGTTGAAGATAAGGCTCATTCTTTAGAGAAAACTATAGATGACATTAAAGATAAAGCAGATTTGATAACTAAAGATTATGAAGATAAAACTATTCAATTAGAGACAGAATTTACTACTCTTAAAGATGATATTAGTAACCGCTTGATAACAGAAGTGGAGGCATTTTCTAATAATATAAGAGATATACTTGAAAACGAAAATGATGGTATTATCACTCTTTATAGAAACAAAACTAAAGAGCTTTCTGATTTAATAGTCTCTATAGACGGTATGAGCGAAGAAACTATGCTTAGAGCAGAGAGTAAATTTGATGAGATAGTTAATGATATAGATAGACTTAAAAATGATATATTAGTTAGAACTCAAGATGACATGGAGTATTCTATAGACAATGCAAGAAGTTCTCTTATAGCTGAAATTAATGAGCTTAGAGCAGATGTTGAAACAGAAACTAATTTATTAAAAGATAAGATGAATGAGATACATTATCAAACATCTGAAATAGCTTCTATATTAAACAATAAACAAGAAGAGATATTAGATGCTTTAAGTTTAGAAAAAGAATATTTGTATAAAGATTTAGAAGAGCAGGCTAATAAAAAAATATTAGAGCTTGAAGATAATATTAATAATATAAAAGCTGATTTTGAGCAGGGTGTAGATAATTATATAAAAAATACATATACTGATTTGAATAATGTTACAGAAAAATTAGCTGCCTTAAAAGAACAATATGATAATGACAGCAATAAAATACAAGGTCTATTACAAGATACAGAGATTAATTTAAAAGAGAATATCGAAAAACGTATAGAGCTTTTAGATAAAACTTCTTCAGAGATAAAAGATTTAGTTGATAGTGCTAATGATAAATTAGATACTGGCATAAAAAATGCAGAGTCTAACATAGAAGAGATTAGAAATAATTTATATGAATATGGTAACTCTTATTTAGATAGTTTAAAAAGTCAGTTAAAAGAAGTTATTGATAATTATGAAGAGACTAGTATGAAATCTATAAGCGATAGCATAAATAGTCTTGTTCATCAAGTAGAAGAAAGCGACAAAAGACATAATGATATAATTTCAAATATGGAAGATTCTTTAAAAGAGTTTAAAGATAAAATAGATTATTCATTAAATGAAAATAAAGAGTTTGCTGAAGATAATAAAAATAAAATAGTTAATATGCTAAATACAGAATTACTTGATGCAACTAATTCATTTGATGCTCTTCTAAATGAAAAAAGAGAAGGTATAAACAAAGTTAGAGATGATATAGAAGATATTTTAAATAGAGTTGAAAACGGAAGAGAAGATTTTGAAAATACTATAAACAAAGTGTATGACGCTGCAAATGAGAAAGAAAATCAATTATTGTCAAATATTGAAGATAAATATAAATCATTAAATGTTAAAATAGATGATTTATTTAGTGAGAGTAAATTAGATTTAGATTCTATGACTAATGAATATAAAAGTTCTTTAGAAAATTATTATAATAACTTGAGAAATGAATATGAACAATTAAAAGAACATTCTGATATTATTAGTGACGAATATAGAATAAAAATGGACACTTTATCTTCTAAGCTTGAAGAGCTTGCATTTGCTTCTAAGAATATGGAAGATAGTATAGAAAATAAAACAAAAGATATTACAGATTATGTTAATAATGTAAAAGAAAATGTTGATGCAAAATCTGATGAAATAATATCTTCTGTAGATAAAATTAAAGAGGATATTGACTTAAAAAGAGATGATGTTAATAGATATGTAGATGAATTAAAATCTGATATAGATAATAAATTAGGAATAACTGATTCTTATATAAATGAATTAAGAGATAATATTGATAATATAGAAAAGAACAGTGATGAATATTTGAATGTTTTGAAAAATGTTGTAGATGATAGATTGGAAACTGCAGATTCTTATATAAATGAGCTTAAAGCTAATATAGATTCTAAAGAGAAGGATTCTAATGATTATGTAGATGCTTTGAAAGCTAATATAGATGACAGATTAGAAAAAGCTGATTCTTATGTTAATGAGTTTAAATCTAATATAGATTCTAAAGAAAAAGATTCTAATGATTATGTAGATGCTTTGAAAGCTAATATAGATGACAGATTGGAAAAAGCTGATTCTTTTGTTAATGAGTTTAAATCTAATATAGATTCTAAAGAAAAAGATTCTAACTATTATATAGATGCTTTGAAAACTAATATAGATAATAGATTAGAAAAAGCTGATTCTTTTGTTAATGAACTTAAAGACAATATAGATAGCTTGAGAAAAGCAGCTGATACTAAAATGGCAGATATTGCATCTTATATTGATGAGAGAAAAGAGTTTTTAAATGCTAAATGTGAAGAGGCGTTTAATAGTGTAGAAGAAGAAGCTTCAAATAAATTAGATGAACTCAATGAAATAATAGAGGCTGCTATAGAAAAATATAATGATGAAATAAAAGAGATAGAAAGCGTAAGATTGGAAGAGAATGCTAATATAATAGCTGATGTTGAAAATATTGGTGCTAATATAAGAAAAGATTATAAAAAATATACTAAAATATTAGAAGAGATATATAACAATAAAAAAACTTCTCTTGATGATTATGCTAATGAGTTGAAAAACAATATAGAAAAACATAGAGAAGATTCTGAAAAGATACATTTAGAAAATGAGTCTAATTATATAGATAATTATTTGAAAACTAAATCTTTAGAGATAGATGAGAAAGTTAATAATATAAATACTACTTTAAATGATTCTTTCAATACTCTTTATAATGGAGTTACTCAATTATTAGATAAAGCTAAAGAGTATACTGATTCTGCGGTAAATAATCAAACATTAGAGCTTTCTAAGGCATTAGAATTATTGAGAGATGGTTTTAATACTTATAGAGATAGTATTGACAATAGATTAAAAGAAGAGATGGATAATATGATTTCTAATAATGAGAATATGTTATCTATGTTTAATGAATATAATGAAAAAATTGAACGCATTAATGATATTTCTAATTTGGTAGATAGCCTTAAAGATGATATTTATAATGAATTAGAAGAATTAAAATCTGATGTATCATTTAAAAATACTGAATTCGATAGAACTATAGATGAAATAAAAGCTTCTATTATGTCTAGAGAAGAGTTAAATGATATTCAAGAGTCTGAAAGAGAAGCTTTGAATGTTCAATTAGATGATATGAAAGAAGAGTTTGAAATTTTTAAATCTCAAATCTTAAAGAGTAGTGAAGTAGAAATACCTGCTTTATTAGAAGAAGAGAGAGAAAGAATAGAAAATATATTTGATGAGTTTTCAAAAAATCTTCTTATGAGAATATCTGATAATGAAAGCGACTTAAATTATATTAAAGATGTTTTATCTGAAGAGAGAAATCATTTAATAGATAAATTACAATTAATAGAAAAAGATTTAGAAGATGTTAAATCTGATAATAGGGTTGAGGCATTAGTTGAAGATAAGCTTCAGTTAGAAAGTTCTTTAGATGATTTAAAATCTGATATAGAAAAAGTTAAAAATTTAGAAAAAGATTTTATTTCTTTGAAAGATAGAATGGAGGGAATAGACTCTACTATAAAAGATGATGTTGCTTCTTTATCTAATAAATTAATAGATTTTAAAGATAATTTAGAAGAGAAAATATCTAATGATTCTACTTCCTTATTAGCAGATTTAGAGGCTCTTAACAAAGAGTTATATACTATAAAAGATAATATTTCTAATTCTATTGATAAAACTGATAATATAGAAAACAAAATGGAGAATATATTAAAAGAATTATCATCTGGAAATGAAGAGTTTAAAAACAGGATAGAGAAACGCATTGAATATTTTGAAGATTCTTGGTCTGACCCTACTAAAATTAGAAGTATGTATGCCAATGAAATAAAAGAAGAGATTAATAATATCAGAGCCTATTCTGATGAAAAAATAGATGCTTATATTAATGAGCTTAGAAATCAGATAGATGAAATTTCAAGCGGTATAGAAGATTGGAAAAATGCAAATATTAATGAGCTTTTATCTCAATTGAATGATGCTAAAAATAATATTGAATCTTATATAAAAGATACTGACAGCAAAAAAGAAGAGTTGCTTTCTGATATATTAAAAAATATAGAAGCTAAGGAAAATGAAATTTATTCTCGTATAGATGATAAGATTTTAAATATTGAAAACAAGCTTTCTAATGTAGATGAAAAGATAAATAATGATATAGGAAGCAGTTTAGAAAATATTTATAAGATGATAAATGATTCTGCTAAAAAATATGATGAAGAGATAAAGAATATAGAGCATCACAGAAACGAAGAGAAAGAAAGTATTATAGCAGATTTAAAATCATTATCAGATAGTATAAGAGCAGATTATGAAGAGTATTCTATAATGCTTGACAAGTCTTATGACACTGCTGTTTCTGCTTTAGATGAGCATCTTGAGAATATAAAAACAGAGATAGAAAATATTAAAGAAGAATCTGAGGCAAAACTTTTAGCTAATGAAAAAAATTATATAAGTGAATATTTAGAAGAGTATTCAAATACTTTAGACAGCAAAGTAGAAGAGAAGTTAACTGTATTGGAAGAGAGCAAGAAAGAATTAGATAATATATTGAATAACTCTTTTGAAACTCTTAACAGCCGTATAGAAGAATCATTATCTAAAGTTAATAGCTTAGCAGATGAAAAATTATCAACTTTAGAGAAAGATATTAATGATAAACTTCTTGCAAATGTAGAGAGATTGACTAAGTTAGAAGAAGATTATGCTAAGATATTTAATAAAGATTATTTAGAAGAATTAAATTCACGCATAAATAGCATTAACTCTAAATTAGAAGAAGAGATAGTTAATATAAAAACAAGCTTAGCAGAAGATATATCATCAGTTCGCAGTCAATACAAAGAGTTGAGTATAGACTTTGAAGAAGCTTTAGATTTAGTTAAGAGAAGCATTTTAGACAGAGATGA